>NZ_CAXAUM010000002.1:0-336501 GCF_963972555.1 uncultured Roseovarius sp. | reverse complement strand
GCAAGATGGGCAAAGGCGGCATGCTGAAACAGGCCATGAAGGGCATGTTCGGCAAGGGCGGCATGCCCGACATGAACGACCCGCAGGCGATGGAAGAGGCGGCCAAGGCCCTTGGTGGCAAGCTGCCCGGTGGCCTGGGCGGCAAATTGCCGGGGCTTGGCGGTGGCATGGGTCTGCCCCCCGGCCTCTCGGGCTTTGGCAAGAAGAAATAAGCCCATGCTTTCACTGTTCCAAGACACCTCAAATCCCGCAGCACAACCGGCACCTTGCCGGGGGATGGCACAGCAATGAACCTGACCCAGGCCCCAACGCTGGAAACCCCGCGCCTGATCCTGCGTGGGCCAGAGGCGCGGGATATCGAGCCCACCATCGCCTTTCTGCTCGACCGGGACCGGTCCGAGGGCTTTGGCTCTTCGCCCAACCGGGGCGATGCCTGGCGCTGGTTCACGCTCAACGTCGGGCACTGGCATATCCACGGCTATGGCTATTTCACCATCGAGATGAAGGACACCGGCGAGACAGCCGGCATCGCCGGCATCTGGAATCCCGAAGGCTGGCCTGAACCGGAATTGGGCTGGGCGCTCTATGCCGGTTTTGAAGGCCGCGGCATCGCCTATGAAGCCGCGCATCGCGCGCGCCGCTATGCCTATGAGGATCTGGGCTTTGACACGCTGACCTCGAACATCGTGCCGGGCAATACGCGCTCGGTCGCACTTGCCGAACGCTTGGGCGCGTGGTTCGAGCGGGAATATGACAACATCCACATGGGCCGCGACCTGCTCTACCGTCACCCCGGCCCCGATGCCGCCTTGGGCCGTGACGACGACGGCTCGGTCGAGGCCTACGCATGATGCACGCTCATTCTTTCAGCCGCCGGAGTCTTGCATGACTGACGCAATCGCGCTTGCCGCGCAGCTTCTCAAGGAACATCGTCAGAGCATCGACCGCCTCGACGCGATCCTCGTCTTCACGCTGGCCGAACGGTTCAAGCACACGCAGGCCGTGGGGAAACTCAAGGCTGAATACGACCTTCCCCCGTCCGATCCCGCGCGCGAGGCGCAACAGATCGAACGGCTCGAAGAATTGGCAAGAACGGCCGATCTGGACCCGGAATTTGCCAAGAAGTTCCTGAACTTCATCATCGCCGAGGTGATCCGGCATCACCAGCAACACCAATCGTAAGGTGGGATCAAACCCCATCAAACCCACGCCATTAAAGGAGAAAATCAAATGGCCATGAAAATCCGTCTTGCCCGTGGTGGCAGCAAGAAGCGTCCCTCCTACCGGATCGTCGCAGCCGACAGCCGCATGCCGCGCGATGGCCGCTTCATCGAAAAGCTGGGCACCTACAACCCGCTCCTGCCCAAGGACAGCGAAGACCGCGTCAAGATGAACGTCGAGCGCGTGCAGCACTGGCTGGCGCAGGGCGCACAGCCGACCGACCGCATCAGCCGCATGCTGGAAGCCGCTGGCGTCATCGCCAAGAAAGAGCGCGCCAACCTGAAAAAGGCCGTTCCCGGCAAGAAGGCGCAAGAGCGCGCCGCCGAGAAAGCCGCCAAGGCCGAGGCCGCCAACGCCCCTGCCGAAGAGGCAGCCGCCGAGGAATAAGACCGGAAAGGCGCTGGAATGTCGCAATTTTCCAAGGACTTCCAGATTGGCCTGCGCGATCTCATGCGATGGCGGCGCGATGTGCGCCGCTTTCGCCGGGACGCGGTGGACGAGGCTGTCTTGCAAGACTGCCTCGACACCTTCCTTCTCTCGCCCTCTGTGGGGCTGAGCGAACCGTGGCGCGTGATCCGGGTACAATCGCCCGGCGCGCGGGCTGCGGCGCTGGAGAATTTCACCGCCGCCAATGCACAGGCCTTGGCGGGGTATGATGGTGACAAGGCGCGCATTTATAGCGGCCTCAAGCTCTCGGGGATGCAAGAGGCCCCGGTGCAACTGGCGGTCTATTGCGACGAGGCGACCGACAAGGGCGCCGGTCTGGGCGCGGGCACGATGCCCGAGATGCGGCGCTATTCCGTGGTGGGCGCGATCACCCATTTCTGGCTGGCGGCGCGGGCACAGGGGCTGGGCGTGGGCTGGGTGTCCATCCTCGATCCCGCGCAATTGTCACGCGATCTCGATGTGCCCGCCGACTGGGTGCTGGTGGCCTATCTCTGCGTCGGCTGGCCCGAAACCACGAGCGAAACACCCGAACTGGAACTGGCCGGATGGGAAACCCGCCGACCCACTCTACCGACCGAGGTGCGCTGATCATGCCCCTATCCGAACAACCGGAGACAAGCCGATGAGCGACAGTGACCGCATTTGCGTAGGGGCCATTGGCGGCGCCTTTGGTGTGCGTGGTGAAGTGCGGCTCAAGAGCTTTACCGCCATGCCCGAGGATATTGCGGCCTACAGCCCGCTCAGCACCGAAGATGGCACGCGCGCCTTTGACGTGACCCTGACGGGCCAGACCACCAACGGATTTACCGTGCAACTATCCGGCGTGACCACCAAAGAGGCCGCCGATGCCCTGCGCGGCACGCGGCTCTATGCGCTGCGGGCGCAATTGCCCAATCTGCCGGATGATGAATTCTATCACGCCGACCTGATCGGCCTCGAGGTGTTTGACACCGGCGGCGCGATGCTGGGACGGGTCAAGGCGGTGCTCAACCATGGTGCGTCGGACATTCTGGAAATCCACGCGCCGGGGCTTTCCTCGACCATCCTCCTGCCCTTTACCAAAGAGGCGGTGCCAACCGTCGATCTGGCCTCTGGCCGCATCATCGCCGATCCGCCCGATGGCCTGACATGAGCGATACCCCCCGCTCGCATGGGCGCAAATCCATCCGCGCCACCATGACCCCACGCGAATTGATCACGCCCACGCCGGAACTGGCGGGCGTCTGGACAGCGCGGGTGATCACCCTGCTGCCGCAAGCGTTTCCGGGCGTTCTAGGCGAGAGCCTGACAGGACGCGCGCTGCAGAACGGTCTCTGGGCGCTCGATCCGATCGACCTGCGCCCTTACGGTGAGGGGCGGCATCGCAATGTCGATGACACCCCGGCCGGTGGCGGCGCGGGCATGGTTCTGCGGGCCGATGTCATGGGGCGTGCGATTGACGAGGCGATGGCAGGCACACCGCCCGGCTGGCCGCTGATCTACCTCAGCCCACGCGGGAGGAGGTTCGATCAAGCGATGGCGCAAGACCTGTCGCAACGCCCCGGCGTAACGCTCATCTGTGGCCGGTTCGAGGGGCTGGATGAGCGCGTGATCGAGCACTATGGCATCCAAGAGGTGTCCTTGGGCGATTTCGTGATGACCGGCGGCGAGATTGCAGCACAAGCGATGATCGACGCCACCGTGCGCCTCTTGCCCGGCGTTTTGGGAAATGCCGACAGCACAGCCGAGGAAAGTCATTCCAACGGGTTGCTGGAACATCCGCAGTATACCCGCCCGGCCGAATGGATGGGCCGCCCCATCCCCGAGGTGCTGACCTCGGGCGATCATGCCAAGGTCGAGACATGGCGGCGCGAGATGTCCGAGCGCCTGACGGCCGAACGGCGCCCCGATCTGTGGGAAAAACACCTTCGCGCCCAATCTGACAAGGCTTGATCCATCTAGCACTTCCTCCTATACACCGCCTTGCTTGGAATCGCTTGGCGGCTCCGGGCACGTTTGTTATTGGCTATATCCTCCGCCTGACTTTCTTCGGTCGCCTGCGGCAGCCCCGGCAAACGGATCACAGACAAGGACGACCTGATCTCTGGCGGGCGCATCTGCGAACCCGGAAGAAGACCAAGAGCTCTTAGGACGCGAGACACTTTGCGGAAAAAACCGCAAGCAAATCAGGAGAGAAGCGATGGATATTATCGCTCAGTTGGAGGCGGAACAGATTGCCGCCCTCGGGAAGACCATTCCCGATTTCAAAGCCGGCGACACGATCCGTGTCGGTTACAAAGTGACCGAAGGCACCCGCAGCCGCGTGCAGAACTTTGAAGGCGTGTGCATCAGCCGCAAGAATGGCAAGGGCATCGCCGGCTCGTTCACGGTCCGCAAGATTTCCTTTGGCGAAGGCGTGGAGCGTATGTTCCCGCTCTATTCGACCAATATCGACAGCATAGAGGTTGTACGCCGTGGTCGCGTGCGCCGCGCCAAGCTGTATTACCTGCGCTCGCGCCGCGGCAAATCGGCCCGCATCGCCGAGGACGCCAATTACAAGGCCCTGTCGGGCACTTCCGCGTAAGGATTGGTACGATGAAAAAAGACATCCACCCCGATTATCACGTCATCGACGTCAAGATGACCGACGGCACCATCGTTCAGATGCGCTCGACCTATGGCAAAGAAGGCGACACGCTGTCGCTTGACATCGACCCCTCGGTGCACCCCGCCTGGACGGGCGGCAGCTCGCGTCTGATGGATGCTGGTGGCCGTGTGTCGAAGTTCAAGAACAAATACGCTGGCCTTGGGTTCTAAACCCTGTTTCCAGCCGGATACGACAAACGCCGCCCTTTGGGGCGGCGTTTTGCTTGGAGCACAGGCGCAGCTTTACTTTTTGGTAGGGATTGGGGTATAAACAGGACATCCGAAAATCGGTTTTCAGTGTCCTCACCGAAAACGTGACCCTGCGGAGTTGCTGCTCCGCAGGGTCTTTTCTTTCAGGGGATTAGAACCCCATCAAGAGCCGGATGATCCCGACGAGCAGCGTCCCCGCTGCGAGTAAGACCATCCATTTCCGAAATTCGGTTTCTCTCAGTTTCCTCACCTCCTTGCGCTGCAAAGGGTTGCAGCAGGCCGACAATCGGAAAATGGCGTGAAATAATGGTTAAAATTGTCGAAATTCCCAGCGATCGCTGGCCTGGTTGACCGCTGCCCTTGCACCTGTGCCGCAACCGGATAAAACGGACACAAACGAGGCAGAGGGCGCAGAATGGCGACGGCACTGATCATACTGGCCGCAGGTCAGGGGACGCGGATGAATTCCGACCTTCCCAAGGTGCTGCACCCGATCGGCGGTGCGCCGATGCTGGGGCATGCGATGCAGGCGGGCGCGACATTGGAACCCGACCAAGTGATCGTTGTGGCCGGACATGGTGCCGAGGCGGTGCGTGCCGCCGCACTTGAGTTTGAAGAGAGCGCGGAAATCGTGATCCAGTCCGAGCAACTGGGCACCGCCCATGCGGTGGCGCAGGCTGCGCCGTGTCTGGCAGGATACGAGGGCGATGCGCTGGTGCTCTATGGCGACACGCCCTTTATACAGCCTGATACGCTGGAACGGATGCAGGCGGCGCGCGGCGCCCATGACATCGTTGTGCTGGGGTTCGAGGCCGCCGATCCGGGCCGCTATGGGCGATTGGTGGTGCAGAGCAACGACCTGCTCCGGATTGTCGAGTTCAAGGACGCGACCGCAGCCGAGCGCGCCGTAACGCTTTGCAATAGCGGCGTGGTTCTGGCACCTGCGGCTTTGCTTTTTGATCTGATCGCAGAGGTCGGCAACGCCAATGCGGCGGGTGAATATTACCTGACAGACATCGTGGGTCTGGCCCGCGCGCGGGGGCTGTCGGCCACCGCCGTCACCTGCGACGAAGCCGAGACCATGGGTATCAATTCACGCGCCGAACTGGCGCGGGCAGAGGCCGCGTTTCAGGCCCGCAAACGGGCCGAGGCGCTGGAAACCGGCGTGACCCTCGTCGCGCCGGACACTGTGCAATTCGCCTATGACACATGGCTGGGCCGCGACAGTCTGGTCGAGCCCTATGTGGTCTTTGGAGCCGGCGTGACCGTCGAGACCGGCGCGCATATTCGCGCGTTTTCGCATCTGGAGGGCTGCCATGTGGCGCGCGGTGCGGTGGTTGGCCCCTATGCCCGGCTGCGCCCCGGCACCGAACTGGCCGAACACGCTCGCATCGGCAATTTCGTCGAGGTCAAGAATGCGCTGATCGGCGAAGGGGCCAAGGTCAATCACCTGAGCTACATCGGCGATGCGCGCGTGGGCGACGAGAGCAATATCGGCGCTGGCACCATCACCTGTAACTACGACGGTGTGAGCAAGCATGAAACGGTGATCGGCGCGCGCGTTTTCGTGGGCTCGAACACCATGCTGGTGGCCCCCGTCACCTTGGGCGACGGGGCCATGACCGGATCAGGATCGGTGATCACCCGCGATGTGGCCCCGGATGCGCTGTCCATTGCCCGAGCGCCGCAAGTGGACATGCCCGGGCGCGCGCGCAAGCTCTTCGATCTGTTGAAGGCACGTGCCGGAAAACGCGACAAAGGGGCAATGTGATGTGTGGGATTGTCGGGGTTCTGGGGGATCACGAGGCGGCGCCGCTGCTGGTTGAGGCGCTCAAGCGGCTGGAATATCGTGGCTATGACAGCGCCGGGATCGCCACGATCAACGACGGGCGTCTGGATCGTCGCCGCGCGGTGGGCAAGTTGGTGAATCTGGCCGATCTGCTGGTCCATCATCCGCTGGCGGGCAAGGCGGGGATCGGACACACCCGCTGGGCCACCCATGGGGCCCCGACCGAGGCGAACGCCCATCCGCACCGCTCCGGGCCCGTGGCGGTTGTCCACAACGGCATCATCGAGAATTTCCGGGCGCTGCGGGCCGAACTGGCCGCCCATGGCATCGCCCATGAGACCGAGACCGACACCGAGACCGTGGCCCTTCTGGCGCATCATTACATGCAGCGCGGCATGAGCCCGGTCGATGCAGCGCGCGCCACGGTTGGCCGTCTTGAAGGGGCCTATGCGCTCTGTTTCCTGTTCGAGAATGAGCCCGATCTGCTGGTCGCCGCGCGGCGTGGCAGCCCTCTGGCGGTGGGCCATGGCACGGGCGAGATGTTCGTTGGCTCGGACGCCATTGCGCTGGCCCCGATGACCGACCGGATCACGTATCTGGAAGAGGGCGACATCGCGGTTGTGACGCGCCAAAGCCTCGAGATAACGGACATCCATGGTCATCTGGCCAACCGCCCCATCAAGACCATCGAGATCGAGGCGGCCCGTGTCGACAAGGCGGGGCATCGGCATTTCATGGCCAAGGAAATCGCCGAGCAACCCTCGGTCATCGGAGCAGCCCTCGGGCATTATCTGAGCAGCGACGGCACCAGCCTGACCCTGCCCGAGGGCGTGCCGAACTTTGCCCGGATCGAGCGGCTGACACTCGTCGCCTGCGGCACCGCCTATTATGCCTGTCTCACCGCGAAATACTGGTTCGAGCAATTGGCGCGTCTGCCGGTCGAGGTCGATATCGCCTCGGAGTTTCGCTATCGCGAGCCCCCAGTGAGCCCCGGCACCGTGGCGGTCTTTGTCAGCCAGTCGGGGGAAACCGCCGACACGCTGGCAGCACTGCGCTATATGCAGGGGCGTGCCCAAGAGATCCTCTCTGTGGTCAATGTGCCAGAGAGTTCCATCGCCCGCGAGAGCGATCTCGTCCTGTCGATTCATGCCGGGGCCGAGATCGGCGTGGCCTCGACCAAGGCCTTTACCTGTCAGTTAACCGTGCTCCTGCTTTTGGCGCTCAAGGCTGCGCAGGACCGGGGCCATATCGGGCCGGAACGTCTGGCCGATCTTCTGTCCGGGCTGCGCGCCCTGCCCGCAGCGTTCAACACCGCGATGGAGTGCAGCGACCAGATCAGAGCCATCGCGCGGCAGCTCGCGACCGCCCCAAGCGCGCTCTTTCTCGGTCGCGGCCTGATGTATCCCTTGGCGCTGGAAGGGGCGCTGAAACTCAAGGAAATCAGCTATATCCACGCCGAGGCCTATGCTTCGGGCGAGTTGAAGCACGGGCCGATCGCGCTGATTGACGAGACGATGCCGGTGGTTGTCATGGCTCCCTGCGATGCGCTGTTCGACAAGACTGTCTCGAACATGCAAGAGGTCATGGCGCGCGGCGGGCGAATGGTGCTGGTGTCGGATGCGCGGGGCGTGATGCAGGCGGGTGATTGCGTCTGGCAGACCATCACCCTGCCCGATACAGACCCCATGCTGGCCCCCATCCTCTATGCGCTGCCCGCGCAGCTGCTCGCCTATCACACCGCCGTGGCCAAAGGGACCGATGTGGATCAACCCAGAAACCTTGCAAAATCTGTTACGGTTGAATGACACGGCGGGCAACACAGGTCAGAGACCTTGTGCCGGATGCGCCCGGCTTGCATTGGCAAGAGCGCTCGGTTAGAGCGCAAGCGGTATTTTGATTACTCAGGACATAATGGCACCGCGCATTTTCATCATAATGGCCGTGTTCCAGCCCGAGTCTGCATATCTGGCGGCGCAAATCAGGTCGCTTGCGGATCAGACCCATGCCGAGTGTCATTTGGTGGCGGTCATTGCCGATACGTGTTCCGAGGCGCTGGTCGCCGCGACAGCAGCGGCCGCAGCCCCAAACCTACCCCTGACACTGGTTCCCAGCGACGTTCCACTCGATGCGGTGCGGGCCTTTGAGGCGGGGCTGAGCGAGGCGCTGAACCTGATCGACGCCGAGGGGTTGGACGAGGATGCGGCATTGATCGCGCTCTGTGATCAGGATGACATCTGGCATGTCGATCGTCTGGAGCGCGGGGTTGCGGCGCTGGTGGCAAGCGGTGCGGATCTTGTTCACAGCGATGCACGCCTTGTCGGGCCGGATGGAACGACCGAGTTGCACCGCTCGATGTTCGCGTTTGAGCGGCGCAAGAAGAAACCCGGCCTGCGTGGCCTGCTGTATCGCAACAATATCACCGGCATGACCACGCTGATGCGGCCCCGGCTGGTACGGCTGGCGCTGCCTTTTCCACCGCAGAGCGGGGTGCATTTCTACCATGACCTCTGGCTTGGCCTATTGGCCTCGGCGACGGGCGGGGTGCATCTGATCGACGCGCCGCTGGTGGATTATCGCCAGCATCAGAGCAACGTGATGGGGGCGATTGACCGCAGCCGGGCCAAAGGCCCACGCTGGAAGCGCCCCGACGCCATGTGGATGCGCAAAGAGGCCACCGCCTATGCGCTGGCACGCTACCTCGGGCAGTCGACCTATAACCGGCTGAGCGATGCCGTCACCGACGGCCGCCTGAAACATGGCGAGGCCAAAACCGCGCCGCTGCGCCCCTATCTGCGCCGCATGCGCGGGATGGGCATACATCTGCGCGATGCCTTCGCCTTGGGGCTGCAGGGGCACGCAGGGTTGGCGCGGATCGCGGCCGGATTCGCCGTGGTCAGCGTCGGACGCGCCATCTGGAGCCTGCGGGAAGCGCTTGGACCGGGGCTGAAGAGCGCCATCGACGCATTTGACACGCGGCTCTATTCGCTGTCACCGGGCATGTCACCGCGCCCGCCCCAGAGTTTCTCCGGTCCGGCAAAGGCACCGGTCAAGCACGAGTCCATTATCGATCTACGCAAGGAACCGCGCTTTGTGCCAGAGTTCACGGCACCGCATGCCGCGCTGAACATCCTTGTGCCGACACTCAACCCGACCGAGATCTTTGCCGGGATTGCCACCGCGCTCGACATTGGGCTTGGACTTGCGGTGCGCGGCTATGCCGTGCGGTTCATCGCCACCGATCTGCCGTTGTCCTCTCCGGGCACGTCGCGCAGTTTCGTGCTGGGGCGTCTTGGACAGGGCCATGACCGAGAAGCGGCTGCCGCGCGCATCAGCCTGCTATGCGGCGTGCAGAGCAAGACGCTCTCGCTCCATGCCGAGGATATGTTCATGGCTACTGCCTGGTGGAGCGCGCATGTGGCGGAAAAGCTGATCCGGCGGAACGAGATGCCACAGGCACGGTTTCTCTATCTCATTCAGGACTATGAGCCGCATTTCTATGCCTGGGGTCCGGAATTCGCCGATGCCATGGCCAGCTATCACTTTGATTTCGAGCCGGTGTTCAACACAACCCTTTTGCGTGACTGGTTTGCCCAGCAAGGGTTCGGGTTCGCCTCAGGGGATGCTCTGTCGTTTCATCCGTCGATCGACATCGCGCGCTATAGCCATGTCGCGCGCCATGCGGCGGGCAACGGGCCACGCCGTCTGGCGCTCTATGGGCGGCCCGATGTGCCGCGCAATATGTATGCCACTGCAATCGAGGCCTTGGCACGCTTTGTCGGCAAAGAAGGGCTGGGCCCAGATGACATCGAGCTCGTGTCCATCGGTCAGCATCACAGTGATGTCTCGCTGCCGGGGGACCTTGTGTTGCGAAGCCTCGGAAAATTGCCTTGGGAGGATTATCCCGACTATTTGGGCAAGGTCGATCTCGGTCTGTCACTGATGTATTCACCGCATCCCAGCCACCCACCGCTGGAAATGGCAGCCGCCGGGGTGCGGGTCGTCACCAACGGCTTTGGCCCCAAGGACCTGAGCCGGTTGAGCCCCGCCATCCTCTCCGTGCCCGCCACGGCACCGGATCTGGCCGATGCCCTCAGCACAGCGTGGCACGCCGCCCCGGTGGGCAAATCTGAGCGCGAGATTGATCTGCGCGATCTTGGCAGCCATCCGGAGGAGATGATCGACCATCTTGCCAATCGGCTTGCCACACGCCTTGCACGGCCCTAGAAGCCTGCCACATGACCCAAAAGATCATCCTGCATATCGGTTCGCCCAAATGTGGCTCGACCTATCTCCAGCGCGTGATGCTACAGAATTCCGAGACGCTGTTGCAGCACGGCATTCACTATCCGGCGCCGCCCGGAACGCACCCCGGCAATGCCGGTGATATCGCCGACATCACCAGAGCCGAAGTGGCCGCCATGTTCATGGATGGTGTGCACACCGTCGTGCTGAGCCACGAGGATCTCTATTCGCTCTCAAAGCGGGGCATTGCGCTTTCAGAGATCACCAAGGAGGCCGGGATTGCGGTGCAGCTTCTGGTTTTCCTGCGCCCCTTCAGTGATTTCGTGTTTGGCGATTATTCGCAATTCATGAAGCAGTTCTTCGATACCTTTCTGGCCGAGCGCAAACCCTATGGCGGGCGCGATTTCGAGACCTTTGCCAAGCGTCGGATCGACACGATGAAGCCCGCAGCGTACCTGACAAACTGGGGCAGGCTGTTTCCCGGTCTGCCACTCATCCTCGACAGTCACCGCAATATCCAACCCGTGCTCGACGCGGTTCTGGGCCATCCCGAGGGCATGATCTGGGTGGTCCCGCATCACGATACCAATCCCTCGTTGCGGATGCAGGATTGCGACATCATCGCGGCATCCATGCTGGATCCGGCCTGTGCGGATGACGATATCCGGCAAATGTTTCTGACCGCGTTTCACCACACGCAAGAGCCGGACATGGGCCGCAGCGCAGAGCGGATAGCATGGCTGGAAGAGCAGTTTCGCCCTCATAACGAGGCTCTGCTGACACAATTCGGGTTTGACAACCGGGCCCCTGTGAGCCGCGAAGACGACACCTGAGAAAGCCCAAAGGGCGGCAGCGGTCTCCCGCCCCGCCAGGACATGTATCAACCAGAATTTGCTCTGCTGGCTTTCATCAATTCCTGATGGTGCGCGATGGCCTCGTCCACGTCGTCATAGAAGCTGAGGCGTCCATCCTCGAGCACACCGGCAAGGGTGCAGAGGCGTTTGACCTGCGCCATGTTATGCGTCACCATGACCGCCCCGCTCTGCGTGATCCGCTCTGCAAAGAGCAGTTCGGATTTTTCACGAAAGGCAGCGTCGCCGACCGCTGTCACCTCGTCCACGAGATAGGTTTCAAAGTGAATGCCCATCGACACCCCGAAAGCGAGGCGCGAGCGCATCCCGGAGGAATAGGTGCGCACAGGCAGGTTGAAATGCTGGCCCAGCCCAGCAAAGTCCGCGACGAAATCGACAAGCTCCGCCGTGTCCACGCCGTAGACCCGCGCGATGAAGCGGACATTCTGTAACCCGGTCATCTCGGGATGAAAGCTCCCGGCGAAGCCCACTGGCCAGGAAATCGTGCCAGTGCTGATCACCTCGCCGCTGTCGGCGTCCATGGAACCCGCCAACATCTTGAGCAGGCTTGATTTGCCGGCGCCGTTGCGTCCGAGAATGGCCACCGCGGTGCGATCCGGGAACACGGCAGAGATGTTGTCCGCAACCACCTTGCGCCGCCCGTTGAGCACGAAGGTCTTGCACAGGTTGCGTATCTCGATCATCGGACGTGTCCGCTCAGCGCCTGTCGCGCAGGGAGTAGTAGACCATCACAAGAATCGACCAGGACAAAAGCAAGAAGCCCGCAATCATCAAGAGCAACAATTCGCGCCGCGGATACTCTGCGGTTTCGGCCAAGGTCGGCGAAATATGGGTGGCGAGATAGCGCGACTGCCGCTGCGCCTCGGCCAAAGCGACATCGCGTGCGGCAAGCGCCGAAAGATAGCTCTTCTCGGCGAACTGCCGTTCGAGTTCGAGGGCCTGATATTCTTCGATCAGTTCCGAATATTGCTGAACACCGGACACGCCAGATGCTCCGCCGAACGTCGAGCGCTCTTCGTCGATCAATTTCTGGATCGCCGCGATCTTGCGGTTGGCCTGATTGACGCGCGGATCGTTCTGGTTGGCGTTATCGAGCAAAAGCTCTAGCTCGATCTGTGCCTCGGCCATCTGCGCGTTGAGCGAGTTCAACAGGCCCATCTGACCCTGAACATCGGCCGCCGGATCGACAATCTGTGTCCGATTGCGGAAACTGGTGAGCGACCTGTTGGATACCTTGAGCCGATCCTCGGCGCGCGCCAGTTCTTCCTCTGCGTAGCGCATGGCATCAGCGCGGGCGATGGCCGACAGCTGATTTATCATGTTGCTGCTCTCGGCAAACACCACTTCGGCCACGGCCTTGGCATCCTGTGGCTCAAAGGCGAGCACACGGATTTCCACCAGGCCACTGCTGCGGTCATAGAAAATCTTGACCATGCGCTGCCAGTAAGACAGCAGCGCCTCGATCCTTGTATCTTCTCCGAGCGTGAACACCGGATCGCCAGAGCGCTGGTAAATCCGCGCCATGTCGAGTTGATCGTCCACGGCGCGCACGATTTGCGGGCTCTGGATGAATTCGTAGAGAATGTCCGTGTCTGAGGAACTGGACCCCGACAACTCGGTGATGCCGCCCAAAAGTTCGATGGCAGAGCCGATTTCCTCTGTACGCACCGAAAAGCCGACATGGCTTGCGTATTGGTCGCGCGCGACAGTGTAGAGATACCAGCCCGACACCGCCACAGGCAGGACCACCCAAAGAACAAAGCTGAGAACAATGATCACATGACGCAGGCGCAGGCGCGCCGGTTTGGCAGGCGGTCGCACGGGCGTCTTGGGGGACGGGGCCTGAACCACGTTCGGACCCGGCCCTGTTTTGGGGGCGGCACCCTGCTCAGAGGGTTGGGCCACTTTTTCCGCAGGTGAATTGGACTGGTTCAAATCGTGCTCTTTGGTCTGTTGTTGTCCGATCATATCTGTCGGATGGGGATTTTCTATCAAAGGACAGGGTGATACACCATCCGTCAAGATGACAAATGTAACCTTTCCCCCTGCCCTGCCCCGCAAGCGGACGGGCACCGTCCAGACGGTGATCGCGCTGATGCTGCGCGAGATGTCTGCGACCTATGGGCGCTCTTCATTGGGGTATCTCTGGGCCATTCTGGAACCGGTGGCGGGTATTTTCCTACTGACCTTCGTCTTTTCCCTGGCGTTCAGAAGTCCAAGTCTCGGCACCAGCTTTCCGCTGTTTTTCGCGACGGGTATTTTGCCGTTCATGGCCTATATGGACGTGAGCAACAAAATGTCGGTTGCGCTGCGCTACTCCAAGCAGTTGTTGTTCTATCCCGGGGTCACATACACCGACGCACTCATTGCGCGTTTTCTTCTGAATGCCATCACAAGCATCATGATTGCGGTGATCCTCTTGCCCCTGATCATCATTTTCTATGATCTCAATGTCATCATCGACATGAAGGCCATCGCGTGGGGCTACACGCTCGCGTTTGCGCTTGGGGCGGGTATCGGGACGCTAAATTGCTTTCTGCTATCGGTCCTACCGATCTGGGAACGGGCATGGGCGGTCTTGAACCGCCCTCTTTTCTTGGTTTCCGGCGTCATTGTCCTGTTTGATACCGTGCCTCTGCCCTATCGGGACTGGATGTGGTGGAATCCGTTGGCCCACCCCATCGGACTGGTGCGCAAGGGAATTTACAGCACCTATGACGCCACCTATGTCTCGTCTGTTTATGTGCTGGCCGTGTCGGGCGTCACGCTTGCGCTTGGGCTGTTGCTGCTGCGCCGATATCACCGGGATATCATCAACTTCTGATCCGCAATCCCGTCACAGAGCGTTTGAGCCGGCTCAAGCCGCGCAAGATGTGACTGTGCCTGCGCAAGTGGCTTTGGCCGTCTACATGATAAGCCGCAAGAATGCCTGCGGCCTCGGCCCCCAGCGGAATTTCGCTTGGGTCGTCGTGCTCTGGCACCATGTCGAACGCTGGAACACCGCCAAGAAAGTTGCGCGCGAGCGCGGCATTCGAGGTCTCACAATTCTGCAAGAGACGTTGCCGGCGGATATGGGTCAGCAGGAACCGCCGCTTCGGCACGTGGACCAACCGTGGGGCCACGTCAAAGAAGCGGTCCACCTCCTGCTGAACAAGCGACATGGAAACGCCCCGATCCAGCATCGCACGCTTGAGGTAGCGCGCAGGCTCTATAAGGCCGGTCGGTGGGCTGACATTGTGATGCCTTGGGCCGGCGGCCCCCTGTGGCAGCATATCCGCAACACCCAGCACCTCAAGAAACCGGCGCACGGCGTAGTCAGGCCCTTGCTCTGGTCTCAAGGGCACCGCGATCACATTGTCATGCCCCACGAAGCGGGACCAGTTCATCAGCATGGCGTTATAGTTCAGCACCTGCTTTTCGACCCGTTCGTCCAGCAGCGCCACGATTCCCCGGCGCCAGTCTGCGCCGCTTTTGACATGCTGCTTGTAGTCGGACTCGATCCACAGATCCTGACGGCGGAAATAACAGATCAAACTGACATCGAATCCGGCCTGGCGGATGCGCGCAATCAGATCCTCCGCGACAGATCCACGGGAGACGCCAAAGAGATACTCGGAACTGAGGATCACATCGCCTTCGGCACGCAGGAAATAATCGAGAAGCGCCCACCCTTGCCGAGGGTCGCCCGTGATCAAGGCATTGGCGAGATGGCTGGCATTCCCCTGTTCGGGAACCTGCGCGCCGGGGGCGAAGGCATAATGCAGCCCACGCGCAGCCAGATCGTTGGCATGCTCTGCGAGAAAGGCCTGAATCGACGTCGTGGCACATTTCGGCATTCCGACATGCAGAAAAAGGCGCTTGGCCATGATGATCGAATGCCCTCCAGTCGGTCTGGCGCAACCTAATAACCCAAGCTGCGCGAGACAAGGCGCAAAAACCCCACCTGCGCGTTGCCAACCAAGGCCCCGCGCATTAAGCCATGAAGGACGAACCTTGGGTCAAAGGCGGGGCGCATGGGCTGGCGCGGCTATATTCATGATGACAGCAGAACCGTGTTCTTTTGGTCGCAAAAGGCGGCCTGCACCACGCTGTTCAACTTTATCGCCGATAACATGCCGTCGCGCCCGGTCCAGAAGCAGTATTTTCACACCAGCAGCGCCCCTTTTCGCGGCTGTGCCGAGGCACTTGTGACACGCAACTATCGGTCGGTGATCGTCGTGCGACATCCGGTAACACGGATCACCAGCGCCTATTTCAACAAGTTCTGCATCTATCGCGGCAGGCCACTGCACTCCCGTGCGGATCTGGAGCCCTTTGCGCAGGACCTCCATGATATCTATTGCGCGCGCACCGGGGCCGATGCGCAGGACAACAGCATGTCGTTTGAGGCGTTTCTGGACACGATCGCGCATCTGCATGCCAGCCGTCCGCGCCCTGAGAACCTGATCAACGGTCATTGGGAAACGCAGGTGCCCGCCTTTTACAAGGAGGTGGGCATCCACTACGATTACGTGGTTCATGTCGAGCGGTTGGATGTGGAACTGTCACGGGTCGCGCGTAAGCTGGGATTACGGCATACACCGCGCGTGCTCAACCGCACCCGCCTGCCGGAAACCCCGGTCGAGGGCTATCTTGGCAAGCTCTCGGCGCGCCAGTTGAGCGGCATGAAATTCAACTACGAAAATTTCATTTCGCCGGAAACACTCGCGACGATCCGGGGCATTTACGACATTGATTTCAAGACGCTGGGTTATCCACTCGATCCGCGGGACGGGTTTCATGGCACCGGATGGGCCGGTGTGCTGAACCGGACCTTTCCAGCCTTGGGGCGCCTCACAGGAAGATGAAATCGTCGCGCGACAGACTGGCCGCCGTCACATCATCCAGCAGGATTTCATGGCCCGCGTGGCGCAAGAGTGCACCCGCGTCAGCATCCTGAATGTCGAGCGCGAGAAAGCGGCCGGTCAACCCCTGCCCTTCGATCCCAGCCAAGCGCAAGCGATCCTCTCCAACCTGAAAATCAACGATCACATCACGTTCGCCTGCGGTGAATTCGTTGAACACAAAGACATCGGCCCCCTCTCTGCCGATAAGCCGGTCATGGCCAGCACCTGCGTTGAGCGTATCATTGCCGGGCCCTCCATCCAGCAGGTCATTGCGCCCGCCGCCTGCCAGAAAATCATCCCCCGCACCACCCAGCACGGTATCGTCGGCCTCGCCTCCGCCCAGCGCGTCGTTGCCGTCGCCCCCGTCGAGCAGATCGCGCCCGGGACCACCGCCGATACGGTCATCGCCGCTGCCGCCGCGCACCGTGTCATGGTCGAAACTGCCCGCGAGCCGGTCATTGCCCGCCCCGCCTTCGAGCAGATCGCGCCCCGGCCCGCCGCTCAGAATATCGGCACCGTCGCCGCCAAAGAGGGTGTCATCGCCCGCGCCGCCCCCCATCGTGTCATTTCCCGCCTGTCCGTCGAGCCGATCTGCCCCCCGGCCGCCGCCAACGCTGTCATCGCCCGCGCCCCCGTCGATCTGGTCATTCCCGTCGCCCCCGGCCAGACGGTCGTTGCCTGCATCGCCGCGCAGGGTGTCATTGCCAGCATTGCCCGCCAGCGTGTCGGCCTCGGCTCCGCCTTCGAGCAGGTCATCGCCCGCGTCGCCCACGAGCAAGCGCGGAGCAACACCGGGCAGCACAGGCGGCGGCACGGGTGGTGGCGGCACGGGTGGCAGGCTCAACTGAGGTGGGGCCACCTGTACCGGCCCCAGGGTCACATCGAGATGGGAGACCAAAGGCAAGAGCAGATTGGGCAGGTCCGTCACCGCAAGGGGTCCGCCCGCCGCATTGCGCAGCTCCAATTCCTCTTGCCCAAAGCGCAGCACGCCCCCGCCGCTTGTCGAGGCAAAGGTCAACTGGCCGAGGTTGCGCAACATCGGCCAGAGTGAGAGGTCGAGCCGATCCTCACCAAGGGCGAAATCGGCAATGACATCGCGCTGCCCATCCGCCCAGAGGACAAAGACATCGGCCCCCGCGCCCCCAATCAGCGTATCCGCGCCGGGACCATCGCTCAGCGTATCGTCGCCCTCTGCACCGTCGAGCACCCCGTTTCCGCTGCCGCGCGACAAGAGGTCATCGCGCGCGCCACCTTCAATCCGAGCCGCATTGCCGTGCAGAACCAGACCCAAAGGACCGAGATCCACACGAAAGAGACTCAGCCCTGCCTCACCCGCCGCCGTCACCAGAATGTCGATCCCGCCTGTCCGGACCTGCGCCGCAAGGCCGGAGACGCCGTTGAGCGCAAAGGCCGCCTCGTCCGCGAGCGTATCGAGATGCAAGAGCCGCCCCTCTGCGGTCAGGCGCAAAAGGCTGAGCCCTGCGTCCCGGCCTGCGACCAGCACGAACACATGCCCCTCAACGGTCATCACCTCGAGATGGGACACCCCGGCGAACCGCGTCGCAAGTCCGTCCATCACGTGATCCGCAACATCTAACGCGCCGCTGCTGCCGACGCGGAGCACCGTTAGGCTGGAGCTGTCCGCCGCAGCGAGGATCAGAAAGGACTGCCCGGCAATATCCGCCGGGGCGAGCCCCGTGATCGTCTGCACCGGCAGGCTGTCATTGTGCCCAAGGCTGGTCACGGGTTCCAGCCCACCATCCTCCAAGAGACGCAGGGCCGTTATGCCGTGTTCCCGGGCAGAGGCGGTAAAGACGAACACCTCGCCAGCCCTCTCGATCACCGCGATGTCGGAAATGGCGCGCAGATAGAGCGTATCGCTATCCGACACCGTGATGCCTGCCTGCACGCTCTGATCGGGACCAAGGACAAGGCTCGAAAGACCCGCGCCATCGGCGGCGGCAACAATCAAGAGATCTCGCCCCCCGAACCGGCCAGCAAGAAGGGTAGCAGCCTGCGTTTGCACCGCACCCTGCCCCAGAAACCCTGGCACGCCGCTGCGCAGCCCGGCATCCCAGGCAACAAGCAGATCCGACAACAGGCCCGGGGGCAGCGCACCCTGCCTATCCCCGACCGCGACGGCAATGCGTGGTGTTGCCTCGTGAAACCACGGCGGGTCTAGCAACGGGCCGGAGGCGGTGGCGCGCACGACACGGCTCAGGCCAGTGGCGAAATCCGCCAGTAAAAATCCCCCGTCCGGCAGGGGCGTGATCGCCACCACTGGACGCGCAACCTCGAAAGTCGCCGCGCGACTCGTCCCGATATGGGCCAGATTGACCGCCATGTATATCCACCCGTTTCCCGCGTCCCCACGCGAAACCCAAGGTGGCAAAGCAAGGCTGCCATGCGCTTAACAAATCATGGCAGCCTTGCGGCATTTACCGACAGTTAAAAGAAAACAGGCGGCGGCGCAGAGGCCGATGTCGACTACAGGAACTGGAAATCCTCGACCGTCAGCTGCGCCGCCGTCACGCCCTCGACAAGGATGGTGTTGCCATTCACACTCATCTGCGCGCCGCCCTCTACATCAACGATATTCATCGCCGTCACGAACCCGGCAAGGCCATTGCCACCGTTGGTGATATTGGTCTCGCCCGTATCCGGGTCTACGCGGCGGATGAACAATTCGTCGATGCCATCCTCGAAATCGGTGATGACATCCGCCTCACCGTCAAAGAAGGACGAGAAGACGAATTGATCCGCACCGGTGCCGCCGCTGATCACATCGTTACCGGCCCCGCCATTGATCGTGTCATTGCCCGTGCCGCCGTCGATGGTATCGTTGCGCCCACCGCCGGCGAGGAAGTCATTGCCGTCGCCGCCAAGGATGCTGTCATCGCCTTCGCCGCCGCCCACGCGGTCATCGCCCGCGCCGGCATCAATCGTGTCGCGCCCGGTGCCGCCGCCGATGTCGTCATTGCCCGCGCCCGCATCGATGCTGTCATTGCCAAAGCTGCCCGACATGCTGTCGTTGCCGTCACCACCCGAGAGCGTGTCATTGTCCGCCCCACCCGCGACCACGTCATTGCCTGCTCCGCCCGTGATGCTATCCGCGCCAAAGCCACCGCCGATGATGTCGTCACCGTCGCCACCGTCGATGGTGTCATTGCCCAGGCCGCCGCCGATGTTGTCGTTGCCGGGGCCGCCCGCAGCCTGATCGTTGCCATCCGACGACGAGATCGAATCGTTGCCCGTCCCGCCGTCAATACTGTCATTGCCCGCACCTGCGGCGATCTGATCGTCGCCATCCGTGCCCGTCAGCGTATCATCGCCATCTGTGCCGGTGATCACATCGGTCGGTTCCGGCTCTACAACGCTACCAACGGCCAATTGACCCAGCAGCGCGGCATCTGCGGCAACACCAAAGAAGAGGATATCGCCATTGGGATTGATATGCAGTTCGACGATGTCGGGATCGAAGCCACCTACAACGCCGCCATCCACCA
This sequence comes from uncultured Roseovarius sp., assembly GCF_963972555.1. Classification (NCBI taxonomy): domain Bacteria; kingdom Pseudomonadati; phylum Pseudomonadota; class Alphaproteobacteria; order Rhodobacterales; family Roseobacteraceae; genus Roseovarius; species uncultured Roseovarius sp. The sequence continues at coordinate 316,703 of NZ_CAXAUM010000002.1, read as the reverse complement.
CCACGATCTCTTCTTGAAACACACCATCTGCGTTGAAGCGGCGCACATGCAAATCAATGCTGCCGACAAACTCATTGCCTGTCTGATAGGCCAAGGCGAAACCGCCATCGGACAACGGGAACAACTCGGGCTCGAATTGACGCGCGGCGCGCTCCCCACCGCCATTTGCCATGAAGGCTGGGGTATTCACCGTGCCATCGGGATTGAGGATCATCAAAGTCATCTCGCTGACACGGCTGAGCGCATCGGCGGAATCGTAAGTGTTCACGGCGATAACGATCCGCCCATCGGGCAGCCGCAGAATGGCGTAGTCGTCCAGCTCGCCAAAAATCGCCTCGGGGAAATAGGTATCATCCAGCAGAACGATGGGATCGCCGACGGCGGCAAGGTCCGCGTCAACAAAGCTGCCATAGAGGAAATTGCCGGTGCTGGTGCGCGCGTCGGGATCGGTGTAGCCAATGGCGAAGAACCCACCGTCCGGCAATTCCACGGCCCCGGTGTTGATGATCGTCCCTGCGGTCATCTCTGCCGGGTCGATCCGAAAGATCGCATTGCCGATCGTGCCATCCGCAAAGATCTTGGCCATGACGTTGTGGACCAGAAGACCGCTGCCGTCAGGCAGGGAGATGACCGAACCCGGATCAGAGAACGACAGGTTCACCGGGGCAGTCACAACATTTGAAATCGCCCCCTGCGCGGTGATCGTGACAATAAAATCGGTGACAGTGTTCGGAACCACCAAGGTTCCGGTGTCGGGGTCGCGAAGTCCATCGGTGCTCTCGTTCAGATAGATCACGGCACCGCCATCCGGCTGGGCAATCGAGAATTCGACGCTGTTGCGATAGAGCCCTACCTCTGCCTCTGGCAGCTCACCGACACGCAGGCGCAGCGGCTCTCCGATGCGCGCGCCAGACGAATCGTGGAGTGTAACAGTCTGGAAATTTTCTGTCGTCCCGGCGGGAAAACTGGTTTCGAAGAAATTCTCAAAGCTGAGGAAGTTACCGTTCGACAGGCGCAAGACTTCGGTGGAATTCATTTCCGCTCCAATTTATTCAATCAAAGAAGTCGCCACGGAAATGCCGCTGCGACCACAGGTTTCAACATTGTGTTCAACAATGCCTCAGGTCTACATCACATCACGCGGCGGAGGCCCGCCGCGTGACATGCTTGAAATTTCTCCTGTCAGAGCGATATGTCAACTGGGATTATCACATTCTTGTGATCGTCTTTTGAGCCATGGCATGCCGATCACGCTGCGGCATCTTTGGCGTCCATATCGACCCGGAGGCTCTGCGTGCGGCCTTGCTTGCTTTCGCCGAAATAGATCGTCTGATGTGGAAAGGGGATTTCGATGTTGCGGGCGTCAAACACCTCTTTCAGCACGCCATTATACGCCCGTCCGATACCCCATTGCCGCCCCGGCACGCACTTGATCCGGGCGCGCAGCATCACGGCGCTGTCGCCAAAGCTGTTGACGCCGAACCATTCCAGATCGTCGAGAATTCCATTGGCCTGATCGGGATCGCCCCTGAGCTCGGCAAAGGCGTCGAGCATCGCCTGTTTCACCTCGTCGACATTCTCGCGATACGCCACGCCCATATCGCAGACGAAATAGCCATAATCACGCACATAGTTCGAGACCATGTCGACCGAGGAAAACGGGATGATGTGATAGACACCCTGCACATCACGCAGGCTGACAGAGCGGATCGTCAGACGCTCAACGGTGCCGGTGACACCGCCAACCGTCACCACATCGCCCACGTTCATCGCATTTTCGAACTGGATGAAAATGCCGGTGATGATGTCCTGCACCATCTTTTGCGCACCAAAACCGATGGCCAGGCCCAGCACCCCGGCCGAGGCGAGAAGCGGCGCGATATCAAGGCCGATTTCAGCCAGCACGAACATCAGTGTGACGACGACAAGCGCAATCGTCGCGGCGTTGCGCAAAAGCGTCAGAAGCGTCTGTTCGCGAGCGGTGGCCACCTTGCCGAATTCAGGATTGAGCCGGTAGTCGACCCAAGACGTCAGCGCGAGCCACAGACCAAAGGCCACGAGCAACACTAGCGAAACCGACAGGATCATGCCCGTAAGCCGCAAACCGAACTGGCTGACCATCCAGCCGCGCAGATCGATGAGGCCAATGGCGTTTACGGCCAGCAGCACGACCCCCGCAAAGATCACCGCGCGCAGGGCAAAGAGAACCTTGGGCAAAAAGGCATTGAGGCGCCCCTGCAAAAGCGGCACCCGCGCCGACATGCTGGGCGGCAGCATCACGCCGCGCGCCATGACGCGGCTGAGAAAGGTCGCGACCGAGAACCCGAGAAGCCCGACGACAAGCACCTGACCAGAGGCAAGAAAGGCCTGAAAGACCGCGTTGCCGGGGCGGATCAGCACGACCAGGAACATGGCCAAAAGATAGGCCAAGGCGGGCCAGTGCCAGTGGCGGGCAAGATAGGCAAGCGCCCCCTTGGGCGACGTGGCATCCTCGGTCTGCGGGCCCAGCAACCAGTCGGACACGGTGCGGCGATTGCGCAGCACCAACCCGATGGCAAGCATCAGAACCGCCATGGCGATCAACGCCGAAGTCGCCCGCCCGGCGGCAAAGGACACATTGCTGTTGAGGATAGGCACGATCAGCAATTGCCCATAACCCACGATGCCGACAATAAGGTTGATCCGCGTCGACAGATAGGACGCCGCCCGGTCAGGGATCGGCAGCGGCCGCAGCGCGGTTGCAGATGGCGAAAGCACCAGCCTGACCGCGACCTTGGCCATTTCCACCAGAAGGAAAGCGTTGAGATAGAGGGTCTGACGGATGCCGATCTGGCCAAATTCGCCCAAGGCCAGAATGGCAAGCGCATAGCCTGCCGCCCAGGCGATGAGCACGATCATCGCATCCGTAACGGCGGAGGCGAGAAAGAGCAGAATGGTTCGCGCCAGCCCACCGTCACGGGCCGACCTGCTCATGCGGGCATAGAGCGTCTTGCCAAAGCCACGCAGCACCAGAAAGGCCGCGACCGTTCCCGCGATCACCAGCGCAAGCTCGGCCAAGGCGTCGATCAGGACGGCGGCCTCACCTCCACTCAACCCATCGAGCACGGCCGGAGCGCGGGCGATCTGACGGGCAAGGCTAGTCGTCCAATCGGCAAAATCCTCGGCGGCGGCCTGCGTGACCAGAGCAACCCTGCGGCCAAAGGACAGATCCTCGGGCGGCGGATCGGTGGGAACCACACTCTCGGCCTCGTCGGGCAGTCCGGCCGCGCGCAGCCGCTCGACAAGCTCGGTGCGGGCGGCGTCATCTTCGATCACGTCGATAAGCAATTCGACGCTGGAGCGCGCAAGCGCGGGATCGGCTGCACTCTGCCCCGGCTCTTGCGCCGTGGCCGCAGTGACGGTCAAGAACAAGGCAACAAGAAACTGCGCAAGAAATCGTAGCATGACAAAGGCTCTCCATGTCCCGTTTGATATTTGGGCACAAGGAAGCGCCCGCGAGGGCGCACCGCGATCTTTGCACAGCACACCGCGCCAATTGGCGTCAGGGCCGTAAAACCTATTGGAATCTGTGCTGGGGTCAAGGCTTGGGTGGGGTTACGCCACGCAAAGGGCCGATGGTGCCCCGCTCAGGCGACCATCTGTTCGGCCTTCTTGAGATCCACCGAGACAAGCTGGCTCACGCCCTGTTCGGCCATCGTCACGCCAAAGAGCCGGTCCATCCTGCTCATGGTCACGGCATGGTGAGTGATGATGAGAAAGCGGGTTTCAGTGCGGCGGCACATTTCGTCCAAGAGATCGCAAAAGCGGGTCACGTTGGCATCGTCAAGGGGCGCATCCACCTCGTCGAGCACACAGATCGGCGCGGGATTCGCGAGGAACACCGCAAAGATCAGCGCCAGCGCTGTCAGCGTCTGTTCCCCCCCCGACAAGAGGCTGAGCGTCGAGAGCTTCTTGCCCGGCGGTTGGCACATGATCTCAAGCCCCGCTTCAAGCGGATCATCGCTCTCGACCAGCACAAGATTGGCCTCGCCACCGCCGAAGAGATGGCGAAAGAGCAGGCTGAAATTGGAATTAACCGTTTCGAACGCCGTCAAGAGCCGCTCACGCCCTTCGCGGTTGAGGCTGGCAATGCCGCTGCGCAGGGTCTTGATCGCCTCTTCCAGATCGGTCTTTTCCTTGATCAAGCCGTCATGCTCGGCTTCGACCTCTTTGGCGTCCTCTTCGGCGCGCAGGTTCACCGCGCCCAACGCGTCGCGCTGACGCTTGAGCCGGTTCACATCGGCCTCGATCGCGTCCGAGGCGGGCATCGCGTCAGGATCGACCGCGAGGCTCTGCAAGAGGGCCTCGGGCGTCTGGTCCAGCGTTTCATGTATCCGCTCGGCGGCATAATCGCGGGTCTCGCGCGCCGCATCGAGCCGCGCCTCGGCGCGGGCGCGCATCTCGCGCGCTTCTGACGCCAGCCGTTCGGCTTCGCGCTCGTCCAACGCGGCCTGACGCGCCCCGCCCTCGGCGGTCGAGAGCGCATCGGCAGCGGCGGCGCGGCGCGCTTCGCTGCGGGTGATTTCCTCGCCCAGTTCGGCGCGCTTGACGGCAAGGAGTTCGGGCGCGGCACTGGCATCTGCCAAGGCATCCTCGGACTCTTCCTTGCGCTCGACCAGTTCGGTGATACGCCGCTCTGCGGTCTCCAGACGATGACGCCAACCGCTGATTTCCTTGGTGATTTCCTGACTGCGGCGGGTGCGCCGCTCGCCCTCGCGGCGCAGTTCATCAGCCCCCGAGCGCTTGGTCATCATGGTCATGCGCGCGGCCTCAACGGCCATCTTGATGTCTTCGAGATCGGCACGCGCGGCGCCCAGATCGCCAAGACCGGACAGTCCCTTTTCCGCCTCCAACAGGCTTTGCCGGGCGGTCATCGCCTCTTCGTCATGGCGCGTGACGGCAAGACCCAGCGACTCGAGCCGCGATCCGGCGAGGTTGCGATCCGCTTCGGCCCGGCTGAGGGCGCGATTGGCCTCGTTGACGGCGGCATCGGCGGCACGGCGCGCCTCGCGGGCGGCGCGGTCCTCATCGGTGCGGCAGATCAACGCCTCGCGCAGGGCCTCGTGCCCGCGCACGGCCCCTTCCGCGCGCGCCGTCGTGTGCTCAAGCTGTTGCTTGAGTTCCTCCAGCCGGTTGAGCTGTTGCAGACGCAGCGCGGCCGCAGAGGGCGCATCCTCGGCCCAGGCGCGAAAACCGTCCCAGCGCCACAAATCACCCTCGGTGCTGACCAGCCGTTGACCGGGCTTCAAGAGCGGTTGCAGGCGGGCGGAATCTTCGGGATCAATCAGCCCGATTTGCGACATGCGACGCGCCAGAACCTCGGGAACCGAGACATGACGGCTGAGCGCGGTCACGCCTTCGGGCAGGGGCTGCGGCGTGGCATAGGCAGGCAGCACGGTCCAGCCAGAGGGGCCATCGGTCTCGACCTCGGGGGCGCGCAGATCATCGGCAAGGGCAGCGCCCAATGCCTTTTCAAAACCCTGCTGCACCTGAAGCCGGTCCATCACCTGCCCGCCCTCGGCGGTGTCGCGCTGTACCAGCTTGGCCAGCGCCGTCACCTCGGCGCGCAGGGCCCCCAACTCGCCCTCGGCCTCAGAGCGGGCGGCGCGGGCCTCGGCCTCTTGCGCCTGTGCCTCGGCACGGGCCTCGTCGGCGGCGATGAGAGCTTGTTCCGCCGCCTCCGCGCGCGCAACCGCCTCGGCCTCGGCCTCATGCGCGGCAGCGTGGTCGGCTTCGGCACGGGTCAGGGCGGCGCGCAGGTCCGCTTGCGCGGCGCGAGCACGCTCGGCCTCGGCCTCGCTCTTGGCCAGGGTCTTGCGGCTATCTTCCAGCAGGCGTTGCGCGGATTGATGGCGCGCGGCAAGGCGGGCCATATCCTCGGTCATCTGGCTGAGATCGTTCTCGCGCTGCTGCAGGATTTGCGCCGCTTCGCGGGCCTCAGCCTGAGCCGCCTCGAGCCGGGCATCATGCCCCTCGGCCCCCTTGGCAAGCTCGCCGGCCTCCCACTCCAGCCGGGCGATGGTATCGCCTGCGTCACGGTTCAGCCCCGCCTCACGCTCGATGTCGCGGGCGAGTTGCTCGATGCGGCTGCGCAGGGTGGCGATGCGGTCACGGGCGGTCGCCTCTTGCTCGGTCAGGGTGTCGCGCTGCACGCTCAGCCGTTGAAGGATAGCCGCGGCGATGGCCTCTTCCTCGCGCAGCTTCGGCAGCGCCTCTTCGGCCTTGGAGCGGAGTTTGGCAGCCTCGCGCGCCGCCGATTCCGCACGGGCGGCAGCCGTGGTGCGTTCGCGCAACTCGTCCTCGGATCGGGCATGAGCCAAATCCGCCTCTTTCCAGCGGCGATAGAGCAGGAGCCCCTCGGCCAGACGCAGTTCCTCACCAATCTGCCGATAGCGCGCCGCCTGCTTGGCCTGCCGCGCCAATTGCGCCAGTTGGTTCGCCAATTGCTCGACCACATCGTCAACGCGGGTGAGATTGGTCTCGGCCCCGCGCAGTTTCAATTCGGCCTCATGGCGGCGCTGATAGAGGCCGGAAATACCGGCGGCCTCTTCCAGAATCCGCCGCCGCGATTTGGGCTTGGCGTTGATCAGTTCGGAAATCTGCCCTTGCCGCACCAAAGCGGGCGAATGTGCCCCGGTCGAGGCATCGGCAAAGAGCATTTGCACGTCGCGGGCGCGTACATCTTTGCCGTTCACCTTGTACGCACTGCCCACATCGCGCGTGATCCGGCGGGTGATCTCCAGCTGATCGGCATCGTTGAACCCGGCAGGGGCCAGACGGTCTGAATTGTCGAGATGGATCACCACCTCGGCAAAATTGCGCGCGGACCGCGTGGCGGCCCCGGCAAAGATCACATCCTCCATCCCGTCGCCACGCATGGCGGTGGGACGGTTTTCCCCCATCACCCAGCGCAGCGCCTCAAGCAGGTTGGATTTGCCACAACCATTGGGACCCACAACGCCGGTGAGACCGCGCGCGATGATCAGATCGGTCGGGTCGACAAAGCTCTTGAAGCCGGTCAATCTGAGTTTCGAGAACTGCACCTGCGCGCGCGCCCTTTGTCCCGGGTGATTCCGTTATCATGAAATTGTGAGGTGTGAGGGGCCAGCCTGTCAACGATCAACCACAGGATATGGGGCAGTTGTGGGATTTATCCACATGATATTGGGCAAAGCGCCGCCAACCCCCGCAAAAAGTGGTTCTGTTGCAAAGTTCTTCAGCGATAAGCATTTTATGCTGCATTGCTGAGATAAAGGGGATTGCAACAGAACCCGATAACTTTCTTAGGCGATTTGGACCGCCGCCACAGATTGTTCAAACCGGCAGCAGGTGGCACAAAGCATCCAACCGTTTCGTGATCGCCTCGCGGCGGTCAGCGAGCAGGAGCTCGGACGTCCAAAACAGGCTCTGGTGTGAGAATCCCAGCAAGGGCTCAATCCCGCCGAATTCCTTCTGTCCCAGCAACCACCGCAAGAGCCCGGTCTTCGGCGCGAGGTCGCCGGCCGCCTCACGGGCAGTGAACTCAGCCAACATGAGCGGCACGAGCTTCTCGAGACGCGCGGTAATGCCGGGCGCACCGCCAAGGCGCTTGGCCCGTTGCAGGGAATGAGGATAGCGAAACGCATGAGCGAGTTCTGGTTCCAGCTGCCGCTGCACAGCCTCAAGCACCAACTGTTCGGCATCTGCCAGCGTGTATTCATGCGTGCGTGAGGCTCCAACCAGCGTGCCTTGGAATGACAGGCTGCGCATACACGTGATCCCGAGATCGTGGACAGCCAACGCATTCAGCGCCAGCAGTGTGTCAAACAACTTTCCGCGACGCGCCTCGAAGCTCTGGATCAATGCTTGCTCCAGTTGATGCAGGGCGAAGTCGGCAATCTCCAGTCGGCCGAGGTCCTTGGTCAAGCTGTCACCATGCGATTTGGGCCCTGATCTTATCGAAACGGCGCGCCGTAAGGACTTCAGGCGAAATCCAGATTTGCAGCGCACTGCAATCCCCCCAGAGCGTCGTCAATCCGTAGCCGGTGGCGAGGGTCAACAACAGTAAATCCGTCTTTGCGACGTTCTGGGGGTCTTTCGGTCCGAACAGGACGTGCGGGACCGGGGTGTGCCGCTCAGATGGGAACTCCGTGCTGCTGCGATCATAGCGCATCTGCTTTGCTGCCAGCGATCGGATCTCTGCGGGGATGTCGTCTGCTGTATCGTCATGTAGCGTGAAATGGCGCGTGGCGCGCAGCGGCGGCATGGCAAGGGGCTCGAGCGTCCTGACAAAAGCGTCATGCAGATCAATACGCCAGTCCCGCTCTGCCCGGGTTTCTTGCGCTGTTTCGACCGGCAATGTGGCACCTGCCGCATCCAGCGATGCCAGCCAGGCGCGATACTCTGCGGCGATCTCGGAGGGGATGTGGCCCAGCGGATCCTGATGCATGACGCGCGCGGCCCAAGCCCGCACATCGCCGTCCAGGTCCCTGCCCCACAGAGTCTCTCGGGCCCGGGCCGCCTGCTCAATTCTTTCGTCGACGTCTTGGTCGTCCTTGATGAAACGATATTGCCCGAGATAGAAGTAACTCTCCATGCATTCCTGGATGTCGCTCCATCTCCAAGGAAAACTCCGTGGCACCAACTGCACGCCCCGTGCCAGGGCATACTTATCTTCGGCCTTGTTCTCGATGAAGGCCGAAGTCCAGTTGGGCAACTCCTCCAGCACAAGAGCGACGCCATCTTCGGCCAGAGGGTCGGCGGGCAGCGCTTGTTCAAGGGCCGCCTTTTGCAATGCCTCCAACTCATCACTGTGTTCGGCGCTCTCGGTAACGACATAGGGAACCGGTTCAAAGGGCAGGCGCGGCTCCCAGTTGGGGGCCTGAAGTGGCACATCCGTTTCGGCTGGACGCTTGCCATAATCGCGACGGAAAGTACCCAATGACGTGCGGTTCCATCCGCTGTCTCGCAATGGCGCAAGTGCCGCGGGGGGCGCGACGGGCGCAAGATGGGACACGGAGTCGGCCGTGTAGATCAGGCGCACAGTCTCTTCGTAAAAGGCATCGGCCACGGCATCCAAGAACAAGAACAGCGTGCCTTCGTTCGGGATGTCGGGAAGGGTGAAGCCGTCAACGGATCTAGGCAGCGTGGCGCAGTCCAGTTGCATCAGAAAATGCAAGGGCCGTCCGTCGCTGGTGCAAGGCCATTCAAGCGATGCCGGCAGTTGTGGCCAACCGCAGAATTGGTTCGCCGTGGTTCGCTCACCTGGCACAAGGGGTTTCAGGATCAGCCCGGCGCGCCGCTCCATGTTCGCCGGAAGATCGGGCAGCGCGGGCTGACGCGGCTTGGCAAACCAGCGCCCGGCGCGGTTCACTCGTTCAAAGCGCACGTGATGGTTGTCAAAGCCACGAGCGCGTAAATCTTGGCGCGACACCACGAAATGCATCACATAGTCATCCGAAACCAGATCGAGGTTGCAGGCAGAATTATGCGCCAATTGGAACAGCAATACCTCGTTATTGTGCTCTGACGCCTTTGCAAGCTCATAGGTCTTGCGGGCACGTTCCAGCGAATCTGCGCGACTGCGGTCCAGGGTCAGGGATTTCAGAAGTTGCAGGCGCGGCGCATACCCAAGCATTTGCAGCGGACGGATGCCATCCTCAGCCGTGGCCGCCGACGGCTCAACGCCCATCGCATCATAGAGCGGCTTTGGGTCCGCATCCGGGTGCGAGTCAAAGCTGTGAGGCGTCAACGCGACGGGCGCGAAATATCCGGTTTGCCCTGTGCCCGAATAAGCTTATGGTTGTTTCCCCAGAAGCCGGGACAAAATGCCCTGCGGTTCCGGCTTGGGTTCGACCTTCAATTCGATGTTTCGTTGGGCATGGGAATATTCACCCAAGGGCGGCGTCTCTGCCGGATGCTCGACCGGCACCCGCCCAGGCTTTGGTGCGTAAATGATCTTGGACGCGCCGTCGTCTTCGCCCAGTGAAGGCGCGCCGCGTTGGTCATAGTTCCCAGTGATAAACAGCCATAGCATCCCCTCCGCCGGAAAATCAGGGTCGACGCGAGGGACCTCGGCACAATCGATCTGGAGCACGTGATGCATCGGACGCCCGGCGGCATCCATTGGCCAGGGCATATCAGTCGGAAGATTAGGATGGCCGCCAAAGCGAGACATGTGATGGGAGGGGTTCTCCGATGAAGTCGGAACCAAAGCGACAGCAGGGTGGATCAAATGAACTCTCCAAGAACGAACTAATACCTGACTTGCACAGGATCGTTGGCTTGGGATTGTGTTGATTTTTCGAAACAAATGAGGCTTCAAGGCGGATGCGTACCGCCATCGGTTCGTTCAGGGTTTGATCGACTACGATCCCGATGCGCTATTGGGGCTTGACTACGGAGACAAGGCCAAGTTCTGGATTTCACGCGACGACCTGTCGCTTGGGCATTTCGACGATGTATTCTTGCTGGGAGGACAATCATGATGGCTGACGCGTCACAGAGAAAAATCCGCTTCTCCGTGGCAGGAACGGCACATATGCAAGCCGTCCTTTCGGAGCACTTCGCGCGTCCGGTCGAACCGGCCGAGGTTGGAATCCTTGCTGGCAAAATGGGCCAATTGGACCCGACCACTCGGGGTGTTCTCAAGAGCGCTTGGGCAGAGGCGACAGTTATGCCGGTTGATCAGGTTGAACTGGGCCGAATGCTGGAGGAGGCGCGCTGCGAAGGGGTGTTGCTGCGCAAGACGACGGATCGGTTTCGCGCGGGGCGGTCTTGGCTTATGGGCGCGCCGACGCTGCCACTGGAAATTGATTGGCCGTCTGCGACCTTGCCGGGCGGCGCGACGGTCACGCTCGATTTCGTGGCGCAGCTGGACCTCGGCCATGTGCCCTCCAGTGGCAAACTCCCCGCCGAGGGTTTGCTGTTCTTCTTTGTCGACCTTACATCGCCGCTGGACGACATCTATCGTGCGGCGCGGGTTGTCCATATCGCTTCGGTTCCGGAAACATGTCCGATACGATTTAACGATGCGGTACCGCCCAGGTCCGAAGCCGTCTCGATCCGGTTCGAGCCCATGGTCGGATACAACAGCGGCCTGTTTCGGAATCAGGATTTCGAAAGGGCTGCGATGGGCCTGACGGCCCCAATCTCTGCGCGATTTCGAGAAACTCGGGACGAGGTCGTTTACGAACACAGCGGGGGCCTCGTGTCTCGTGTTCTTGGGAGGAAAAAGGTCGATATTCGCCAATACCTCCACACCCTATTTCTCGGGCCGGATTTTGGGAGATGGCGGGATTTTGATGACACCGACCGAGTGCCGCTTTTGACTCTCGATACCGAAGACCGTGATGATCTAAACTTGCCAGACCACATCCTGCACGGATGGCCCTTGACCTTTGCCATTCAAGAAAGGGCGCTGTCGGCGCACGATTTTGACGTCGTGACTGCGTTGTTGAGAGAGTGAAAGGGATGGAGCCGACCAATGCAGTCGCGGAGTTGGGGCGAGCAGTCTGGGCACGAGGGGCATAGGAAGGTTCTGTTGTAAAGTTTTTCAGCGGCAAGCATTTTGTGCGGCACTGCTGAGACAAGGGGTGTAGCATGAGCGACATCAAAGGCCGTCATTCCCGAGGTGAAATCGTGCTTTGGGCTGTGCGTTGGTGCTGCCGCTACGGGGTTAGCTATTGTGCCCTCGAAGAGATGATGGCCGAACGGGGTCATCGGGTTGACCGCTCTACGATCTACCGCTGGGTTCAACACTATGCCCCCGAGATCGAGAAGCGCATGCGTCGGCAATGGCGGCACCCTCGATCGGATAGCTGGCGGGTAGATGAGACCTATATCAAAGTCCGTGGGAAATGGGCTTATCTCTAGCGGGTCGTCGACGAATTCGGGGACTTGATCGACTTCTATCTTTCCCCGACGCGTAATACGAAAGCTGCGAAGCGCCTTCTGGCCAAGGTGCTGAAAGGCTTGGAGCACCCGCGCGTTAGCAACTCCGACAAGGCGCCGACTTATGGCGCTGCGCGGGCTGAACTCATGCAAGAGGGTAAATGCGCAAGCGACGTTCGGCACCGTCAGGCCAAGTATATGACCAAAGTCGTTGAGGCTGATCACGGCAGGCTCAAGCAGCTGATCAAACCGGTGCGTGGGTTCAAGACGATGAAAACCGCCTATGCCACGAGCAAGGATTTCGAGGTGATGCGGGCCCTGCGCAAAGGGCAATCACGCAGCTTCAATTTGATCGGCGACATCAACGGCGAGGTGCGTATGATCAAACGCTCTTTTGGCTTGGGCCCCTGCGGTCTCGCGGAGGCAATGTCTATGCTCGAACTCCGTCTCGCATCATAAGACCAATGGCGAAACTGGTTCTTCTCGCTCTCCGGAAAGGATTGCAACAGAGCCAAAAAGAATGCCGCAGATTGCTCCTGAGCGGTCGTAATCCTCCTTGACGGGGTGGCGCACAGCCTGCATACCAGAAGGGCAAGGTTCCTCGTTTGGGTGCAAAGCGCCTCGGGGATGAAATGGGAATGACGTGCCGGTGGACCCAATCAGGGCGCCCATGCGTCAGCCGCCCCCGCGACTGTAAGCGGCGAGCCCCTGCCAAATGCCACTGAGGTGTAAAATCCTTGGGAAGGCGGCAGACAGGCGACGACCCGCGAGCCAGGAGACCAGCCCTGCGTTCGTCAATCCCGCCTCGGGTGAGAGGCGCAAAGGAGATACCGCCATGACCGCATTGGTTCAAACCGCTGCAAAATCTACCGTCCTGCCCTTCGTCGCAGCCCTGTTTCTGGGCCTCGGCATCGTGACCGTTGCCGGCCATGTGCAGGCCTCGGCACTGCATGACGCCGCGCATGATGTGCGCCACGCGACCGGCTTCCCCTGCCACTAACGCATGTTTTCAAAAATCGCGACCAGCGCGTTGTTCGCTGGTTTCTGTGCAGGGCTGATAGCCGCCCTGTTGCAGATCGTTTTCATTCAGCCGGTGCTGTTGCACGCAGAGCTGTATGAAGGGGGCAGTCTTGTGCATTTCGGGGCGGAGGCGGTCAGCGCCACGCCCGAATTGCCGGGCTTTGACGTGATGCGCGACGGGCTGAGCATCCTCTTTTCGGCACTGATCTATGTCGGTTACGGGCTGGTTCTGGTGGCCTGCATGGGCTTGGCAGCGGAGTACGGCGTGCGCATCGACACGCGCAGCGGCATCGTCTGGGGCGTGGCGGGCTTTGTCGCGCTGCATTTCGCCCCCGCAGCATCCTTGCCGCCAGAAGTTCCGGGCGTGGCCTATACAGACATCACCGCACGTCAAATCTGGTGGTGGGGCACGGTGATTGCCACAGCGGTCGGGCTGGGCCTGATTGCTTTTGGCAAAGGGCCCGTGATGCTGGTCGTTGCGGTGGCGCTGTTGGCTGCACCGCATCTGATCGGCGCGCCCGAACCGGAGACCTTTACCGGCCCGGTGCCGCCGGAACTGGCCGCGCTCTTTGCCGCGCGTGCGCTTGGCGTGGGTCTCGCGGCTTGGGTCTGTCTGGGTGCCTTGGCCGGATATTTCTGGCAACGCGAGAACGCAGCCGCCTGACATCTCAAAACCCCGGCATCACGGTGCCGGGGTCATTCGACAGGAGACAGGAACGATGGCCAAACCAATTGCCTTTCTCGGCATCGGCCTTTTTTTCGGCACGGGGCTAGGCTTTCTGGTCGCCGCCACATCCGGCGCGCAGCTTGAGGGGCATGACCACGACCATGGCGCGGCGATGCATGACCACGCAGCACATGATCATGGCGGCGCACATGCGGCCCTGACCGAGGCGGGCACGCCCGCTCCGGTGCTGCGCCTTACCCTGCACCCCGACGGGGCGCAGAGCCGCAATTTGCATATCGGGGTGGAGAATTTCACCTTTGATCCCGAGGGGGTGAATGGGCCGGTCGTGCCGGGGCGCGGGCATGCGCATCTCTACCTCAACGGGGTCAAGATTGCGCGCGCCTATGGGCCTTGGATGCAGTTGGATGCGCTGCCGGTTGGCACGCATGAGCTGCGCGTAACGCTGAATGCCAATGACCATACACAGCTTGCAACGGACGGCGTGCCAATAGAGGCCACGATTGCGGTGGTGATCGAATGATCCCTCAGCCCGGCACGCGCCCGATCAGGCAATGCCGGAGCCGTCCGGCAGGGCGCGCATCCTCGATCCAGCCATCGGCGCAGGCAGCATATAGCGCGGCAAAGGCCAGCGTATCCTCTAGATCGATCGTCGGGTCGATGTCGCCAAAGAGATACGTGGCCTTGCCCACTGCGGAAAACGCCACACTGAGCGGACGGCCGCAATTGGACATGCAGTCATGGTCCTGCACCGTGAACTCCATGCCCCGTTCGCTGAAAGCCGCGCGCAAACGGGCAGCAAAGCCCTTGCCATCCGTGCCCTCGCACGTAGAACAGACCACAACCCGGTGCGTCATCGCCGATCCCCTTTTATACCGGGCTTAGGCCAGCCGCCCCGCCCGATGCAAGCCCCTGAAGGAGCCAAGACATGCAAGCCAAGATCCCCGCCACCGTCGTTACCGGATTTCTCGGGGCCGGCAAGACCACGCTGATCCGGCACATGCTGGAAAATGCGGGCGGCAAGCGCATTGCGCTGATCATCAACGAATTCGGCGATCTGGGCGTGGATGGCGATATCCTCAAGGGCTGTGGGATCGAGGCCTGTTCGGAAGAGGATGTGATGGAATTGTCCAACGGCTGCATCTGCTGCACCGTGGCCGAAGATTTCATCCCTACCCTGCAAAAGCTCCTGGACCGCGAGCGTGCGCCCGATCACATCGTGATCGAGACCTCGGGTCTGGCGCTGCCGCAACCGCTGGTGCGGGCCTTCAACTGGCCCGAGATTTCGACGCGGGTGACGGTCGATGGTGTGGTGACGGTGGTCGATGGCAAGGCCGTGACCGAAGGCCGCTTTGCGCATGACGTGGCGGCGGTGGACGCTCAGCGCAAGCTGGATGAGAACCTTGACCACGAAACGCCTCTGTCGGAGCTCTTCGAGGATCAGATGGCCTGCGCCGATATGATCGTGATCAACAAATCCGACCTGCTGACCGAAGACGAGCGTGCGGCGCTGACCGCGCGGCTGCGCGCAGACTCGCGCAATGGCGTTCAGGTTGTGACCGCGACCATGGGGGCACTGCCCATCGAGGTGCTGTTGGGGCAAGGTATCGGGGCCGAGGCGGATATGGAAGCGCGGCACGAGGTGCACCATCATCACCGCGACCATGACGACGACGATCATCACGACGACGAGGACCATGATCACCACGATGATCATGACCACGACGCCTTTGAGAGCTTTGTAGTGACGCGGCCCGAGATCAGCGATCCGGCCAGCTTTGCCCGTCAGGTCACAGAGGTAATTCGCGCCCATGACATCCTGCGGCTCAAGGGCTTTGCCGCAGTGACAGGCAAACCGATGCGCCTGACCATTCAGGCCGTAGGGCCGCGCGTGGACAGCTATTTCGACCAACCCTACGGAGCCGGTCCGCGCCAGACGCGGCTGGTGGTGATCGGTCAGGCGGGTCTGGATCGGGCTGCAATCACCACCGCACTCTCGGCATGATCATCGTCGAGGCGGCAGACCCAAGGCATCCAGAGGCCAGCGCGCTCTTGCGGGCGAGCCATGCGCTGATGGAGTCGCTCTTTCCGCCCGAGGATAACTTCTTTCTGGACATCGACGCGCTCTGCGCGCCTGATATCCGCTTCTTTGCCGCGCGCAGTGCGGCGCGGATCGTCGGCACCGGTGCGCTTGCGCTGCGCGATGGATATGGCGAGGTGAAATCCATGTTCGTGGCCGAGGCGGCGCGGGGACAGGGCGTGGCAGACGCCCTGCTGCGCCAGATCGAGGACGAGGCGCGCGCGTGCGCTTTGCCCTGCCTGCGTTTGGAAACCGGGAATTTATTACACGCGGCCCACAAGCTCTATGCACGGCATGGTTTTGCAAGACGAGGCCCGTTCGGGGACTATCCCGACGCCCCCTCGTCCATCTTCATGGAAAAGCAGCTATGAGCCTATTTCGTGGCTTTCTCGACCTTCGCCTTGAGGCGGGCAATCAGCTCTTCCTTCGAGGGGCGCTTGCCGAACGGGTTCTTGTCCGTGCCCGGCGCGTTATGCTCTTTGTGACGCGGGATCTTGCTGCCCTTCTTGGAGGCGCCCAATGCGTTGTAGTCCATGGCTCTGCCCTTTCGGCGATACGCCCCGACAGGGGCAGCTGTGACGCTGCTCTTGCCGCAAAACGCAGCCCCGTTCAAGCTGGAACCGCCTGATGCATCTGCTCGCCGCCACACCTGGGGCCATCGAGGATGGCAAAGACCCCGTTGATCTGGGCCAGACGCCCGCCGATGTGATCGTTATCTCTGCCGCTGATACCGAACTGGCAGCGCTGAGCGAGGCGCGTGGCGAGTTGGCAGAGCCGCCCAGCCTGCGACTGGCCAACCTCAGCCATTTGCAACACCCGATGTCGGTCGATCTGCATCTTGATCAATGCGCCACGAAATCGCGACTGGTGATCGCGCGGGTTCTGGGCGGTGTCGGCTATTGGAAATACGGGGCCGAGCAATTTGCCGCGCGCCTGCATGAGGCGGGCGTGCCGCTGGCGCTCTTGCCCGGCGATGACAAGCCGGATGCGGAACTGCGCGGTCTGTCGACGGTCTCGGACGCGGATTTCGATGCGCTTTGGGCCTATCTGGTCGAGGGTGGGCCAGAGAATGCGGCGAACTTCCTGCGCTATGCCCGCTCCGTGCTGGAGGGGGGCGAGCGCCCTGCCGCCGCCAGCCCGCTGTTGCGCGCGGGCGTCTATTGGCCGGGGGCCGGGGTCGCGGGCCTCAGCGCCGCGCAAGAGGTGTGGCAGGCGGATCAGCCCGTCGTGCCGGTGATCTTCTACCGCGCTCTCGTTCAGGGCGCGGGGCTGCACCCGATCAACCGGCTGGTGAAATCGCTCTTACGGGCCGGGCTCAATCCGCTGCCGGTCTTTGTCGCCTCGCTGAAAGACCCGGTATCGGTGGCAACGCTGGAGCATCTGTTCGGCATTGCCCCCCCATCGGTCATCCTCAATTGCACCTCCTTTGCTGTCGGCTCGCCGCATGCGGGCGACGATAGCCCCGACAACCCGCTCTCCATGCCCGCCGCCAATGGTGCGCCGGTGTTTCAGGTGGTGCTTGCAGGCACATCGGAAGAGGTCTGGGCCAAGGGGCTGACCGGCCTTTCGGGGCGCGACATCGCGATGAATGTGGCCTTGCCCGAAGTCGATGGTCGCATTCTAAGCCGCGCCATCAGCTTCAAAGGCGAGGCGTTTTTCGACGAAGCCACCGAATGCCCAATCGCCACTTATCGCGCGGTCGGCGACAGGGTGGATTTTGTCGCGCAATTGGCCGCGAATTGGACCAAGCTGCGCCAGACGCCCGCGCCCACGCGACGGGTGGCACTCATCCTTGCCAATTACCCGAACAAGGATGGGCGGTTGGCCAATGGGGTTGGGCTCGATACGCCTGCGGCCACGGTCCATGCCCTGCGCCTGATGGCCGAGGCAGGCTATTCTGTGATCAATCCCCCCGAGGATAGCGATGCGTTGATGCGGGCGGTGATGGCGGGGCCGACCAACTGGCTGACGGATCGCGCCAGCCGCGAGGGGGGCGAGAGGCTGTCGCTCGATACCTACCGCGAGCATTTTAACGCCCTGCCTTGGGATCTGCGCGAGGCGATGATTGCCCGCTGGGGCGCACCCGAAGACGATCCTTTCATCGTTGCAGAACTGCGCGACTCCGACGGCCCCGCCTTTGCCCTGTCGATCCTGACCTTCGGGCATATCGTGGTCGGGCTGCAGCCCGCACGGGGCTATAACATCGACCCGACCGAGACCTATCATTCCCCCGATCTGGTGCCGCCGCACAATTATCTCGCCTTCTATATCTGGCTGCGCCACCATTTTGGTGCGCAGGCGATCGTGCATATGGGCAAGCATGGCAATCTGGAATGGCTGCCGGGCAAGGCGCTCGCGCTGAGTGCCGAGTGTTGGCCCGAGGCGGTGCTGGGGCCGATGCCGCATGTCTATCCGTTCATCGTCAACGATCCCGGCGAAGGCACGCAGGCCAAGCGGCGCGCGCAGGCGGTGATCATCGACCACCTGACCCCGCCCCTCACCCGCGCCGAGACCTATGGTCCGCTGCGCGATCTGGAGGCGCTGGTGGACGAATACTATGAGGCCGCCGGGGTTGATCCGCGCCGCATTGCCCATCTGCGCCGCGAGATCCTGACGCTGAGTGCTGCCACCGGGCTCGACAAGGATGTCGGCATGTCGGGCACGGATGAGGCGGGCGATCTGGCGCGGCTCGATGCCTATCTCTGCGAGTTGAAAGAGGCGCAGATCCGCGACGGGCTGCATGTGTTCGGGCAGTCACCGACGGGTCGATTGGAAGTCGATTTGGCTATCGCTCTGTCCCGTGTGCCGCGCGGGAACGGAAAGGGTGGCGATGCCTCGCTGATCCGGGCTCTGGCCCTGGATCATGGGCTGAGCATTGATCCGCTCAATTGCGACATGGCGGCCCCTGCGGCTGAAAAACCGCTGGCTTTGGCAGACCTCAGCGCCGATCCGTGGCGCAGTAATGGTGATACGGTCGAACGGTTGGAGCTGATGGCGCAGCGCCTCTTGGCGGGGGATGATCAAGAGGCCGGACCACATACAGCGGCGGTTCTGTCAGAGATTGCCACGCGCATTCGCCCTGCCATTGCAGCCTGTGGGCCGGGCGAGGGCGCGGGGCTCTTGCGTGCGTTGGACGGACAGGCGATTGCTCCCGGACCCTCGGGTGCCCCCACGCGCGGGCGGCTCGATACCCTGCCAACGGGGCGCAATTTCTATAGCGTCGACAGCCGCGCCGTGCCCACACCGACCGCTTGGGCCTTGGGCTGGAAATCCGCCAACCTCTTGATTGAAAAGCATCTGCAGACCCATGGTGATTGGCCACGCGCCCTGCTGATCACGGCGTGGGGCACGGCCAATATGCGCACCGGTGGCGATGACATTGCACAGGCGCTGGCGCTGATGGGGGTCAAGCCGACATGGGATGCCGCCAACCGTCGCGTGACCGGATTCGAGGTCCTGCCCGAGGGCGTGCTGGGGCGGCCACGGGTGGATGTGACCCTGCGCATCTCTGGGTTTTTCCGCGATGCCTTTCCACAACTCATCGCACTATTTGACAGCGCGGCGCGGGCTGTGCAGGGGCTGGACGAGACCGAGGACCGCAATCCCGCCGCCGCAAGAGCGCGGGCCGAGGGCGTTGCCCCGCGTATTTACGGATCAAAACCGGGGGCTTACGGCGCAGGCCTGCAGGCGATGATCGACGAGCGGCTGTGGGCGGACAAGGCCGATCTGGCAGAGGCATACCTGACTTGGGGCAGCTATGCCTATGGCGCCAAGGAGGCGGGTACGCCCGACCGGGCGGGGTTTGAAACCCGGCTGCGGCAGACTGAGGCGATTGTGCAGAACCAAGACAATCGCGAGCATGATCTTCTTGATTCAGATGACTATTATCAGTTCGAGGGGGGGGCTGCGGCGGCGGTGAGCACGTTGCAGGGGTGCGACCGGCCGGTTTACCACAATGACCATTCCCGCCCCGAACGCCCGTTGATCCGCACACTCGAGGATGAAATCGGGCGGGTGGTGCGCTCTCGCGTGGTCAATCCGAAATGGATCGAAGGGGTCAAGCGGCACGGCTACAAGGGCGCCTTCGAGATTGCCGCGACGGTGGACTATCTCTTTGCTTTTGCAGCAACAACTGGCGCTGTGCGGGGGCATCACTTTGATCTGGTAGAGGCGGCATTCCTGGAGGATGACGACACGCGGGACTTCATCGCGGCGCATAACCCCTCGGCCTTGCGCGAGTTGGCGGAACGGCTGGCAGAGGCGGTGGAGCGGGGGTTGTGGCAGCCACGCTCCAATTCCGCCCGCGCCCGGATTGATGCCGCGCGGGGGCGGTAGCGCACTGAAAACAGGGCAAAATCCCCGTCGGTATGACGTCGGTATCACGTCGGCAGGCCCAGCCCCTCGAACCAGAGCGCCCCATCGCGGTATCCACCCCGGATAAGCCGCCCCGGTTCGGTGACTTCGGGAAAGGCATCGGCCCAATCCCGGTAGCGGTCATTGGTGACGATGGGGGCCCCCACATCGCGCGCGACGGTCAAGAGGTAGCTGTCGGCGATCGTGCCCTTGGGCACGACCATCACCCAATCCTCGGCCAGCCCCAGATACCCGGCCATGGCGTCATCGTGTTTGTAGCGGCCCTTGAGCAGATAGCCCGCATTGGCATCAAAGATTACCCCCGGCGCATAGCCCATCCGCCGCAGATGCGCGATGACCTCGCGCAGCGTTGCGATCTGCGGGGTGTTGTCGCGCCAGTGCATGACGTTGGAGCCGTCGATCAGGATGCGGTTCGGCTCTGGCTCGGGCGCAGGCGGGGCCGTGATCCGGGCGACGAGCGCGCGCAGGAGCAGGATCAGCGCCGCAACGGTGCAAGGCCCCGCCAGCAGGATCAGATCGCCATACCCGGGCAGGATCAGCGCCACGGCAATGCCGATCAGGGAAAGGGTAAGGATCAGAACCGGAACAACCATGAGAGGTGTTTAGCGCGGGGGATGGGGAGGGGGAAGTGGGGGGGTTGGGGCGCGCCAAGTATGCGGGAGGGAATGACTGGTAAGACGGGTATAGTTAGTGACGGGGGTGCCGTGTTTGTGGGGTTGCCGGGACTTGAGTATGAACATCCACCTTGCGGGTGCTGGTACCAAAAGTCAGCAGCCCATCGCCCGTTTTATTTTTCGAGGGGTATGAGGCGACTTGCAGAGCCCGTTTCGAACGCGCAAGAAGACTTGGCCATTGCATGGGGCTTCTTCTTTCAAGTCGCCGTTTGCAATGCCTCTTTCAAGCGCCGCCAATTCATAGAAATCTGCCCTCCGATAATAAACGTACGACTTCGGCTTCCATAACCAAGGATGTTCATGTTCCAGAAGAATACACGTGGCGTCGCAAAGATCATTTGTCCAAGTCGTCACAGATACCAGCACGACTCGACCTTGAGCGTCAGGATCAGTGCACACGATATGGAGGTGCTTTTGATCACTGTTATGGTGCGTGCCGGACGGCACTAAGAGCGTCCCGGCTTTACAAACCAATGTTATAGACCCTTGAGAAATCTTACAGCAGAACCAGCGCTTTCCATTTCAGCCGCATGTTCTTTATGAAAGGGCACTCCAATAACGGCCAACATCTTTTCAAGTTCAATAGTCTTGGAATTCTGACCGGTTTCCTTTGGGTCTTCCCACTCCGGCACGTTGGCCTTGTCATGGGCATATTCTACAAGTTCCCATTGGGTCATGTCACCAAACTTTGCCCACACTGCCTCAAGCGTCGCAACATCAGCATCGCTGAGTTCGTCAAGGTCATCAATTGACATACTGTCCGAAGCGAGACCGACATTGTGGTCCGCGCGATCAGCAACAAATTCTGACCAACCGCCATCATACTTAGGAAAGACTTCACCCTTGATGTGGTTGTAGGTGTAGGAGTTAACCGGTCCGAGAGGCATGGACACACGGCGTTCCTCCAGCAGCGGAAAGCCACATCTTGCGATATTCTCACGATCCGCGAGATAAACAAGCTTAACCGCCTTCAAAACACTAATGCGCTTTTGCGCCGTCTTGAGTGCAAAAAACGCGACGATTTGAGATGCTTTGCGTGGGTTGTACATATCACACTCCTAAGCGTGAATTTAGTCTGCATCCCTATTCTGAACAAGATGTCGAAAGATTCTGTGAAGTAACTGTGGTCGCAAAACCACTTGATCTGAGCTCTCTCAGCGTAGCACCGCTACAAATTCCTGTTACCGCGCATCTATTTATATAGCGTCG
Source organism: uncultured Roseovarius sp. (assembly GCF_963972555.1). NCBI lineage: Bacteria > Pseudomonadati > Pseudomonadota > Alphaproteobacteria > Rhodobacterales > Roseobacteraceae > Roseovarius > uncultured Roseovarius sp. The sequence goes on along the minus strand of NZ_CAXAUM010000002.1, from coordinate 294,751 downwards.
GGAAAGTCCAAATTGGCGGCAGATTTTATGAGCAGCCGATGATTGCCCCCAGTGGAGTGCCACATTTTGTTCGAATGTCCGCAAGAGGTGCTGCGAACGCAGCATTCTCTTCCACTTTCAACGTCAAGAAAGGCCCCCCTCACAACACATACCTGCTTAAATCCGCCGACCGCATCAGCTCGCCCAAATTCGCCTCGACGAAGGCCGCGTCCACCGTCACGCTCTCGCCCGCGCGGTCGGGGGCGGTGAAGGAGAGTTCTTCGAACACCCGTTCCATGACGGTGTAGAGCCGCCGCGCGCCGATGTTTTCGACCGACTGATTGACCTCTGCCGCGATGTGGGCGAGGGCGGCGATGCCATCCTCAGTAAAGCTGACCGTCACCTCTTCGGTGCCCATGAGGGCGGTGTATTGCAGGGTGAGGGCGTTGTCGGTCTCGGTCAGAATGCGAACGAAATCACCTTCGGTCAGCGCGCGCAGTTCGACCCGGATGGGCAGGCGGCCTTGCAACTCCGGCAAGAGGTCTGACGGTTTGGCGATGTGAAAGGCGCCGGATGCTATGAAGAGGATATGGTCGGTCTTGACCGCGCCATATTTGGTCGAAACGGTCGTGCCCTCGATCAGCGGCAAGAGATCACGCTGCACGCCTTCGCGGCTGACATCGGCACCGCGCGCGTCCGACCGGGCGCAGACCTTGTCGATCTCGTCGAGAAAGACGATGCCGTTCTGTTCGACCGCCTCAAGCGCCGAGCGATGGACGGTTTCGTCATCAAGGAGCTTGTCGGCCTCTTCGCCAATCAGAAGCGCATAGCTGTCGGCGACGCTGACACGCTTGGTCGTGGTGCGCTGGCCGAACGCCTTGCCGAACAGATCGCCGAGATTCATCATCCCCATCTGGCCGCCGGGCTGGCCGGGAATATCCATCATGCCCATGGGGTTGGAGGTATCGGCCACCTCGATGTCGATCATGGTATCGTTCAGGAGGCCATCGCGCAGCTTCTTGCGGAACATGTCGCGGGTGGCGGGGCGGGCATCCTCGCCCGCGATGGCGGTGATCACGCGTTCCTCTGCGGCCTGTTCGGCGCGGGCCTTGACGTCTTCGCGCATCCAGTCGCGGGTCTGGGCGATGGCGCTGTCCAGAAGATCGCGGATGATCTGTTCGACATCACGGCCGACATAGCCGACTTCGGTGAACTTGGTCGCCTCGACCTTGATGAACGGGGCGCGGGCGAGTTTGGCAAGGCGTCTGCTGATCTCGGTCTTGCCGACGCCGGTAGGTCCGATCATCAGGATGTTCTTGGGGTAAACCTCGTCGCGCAGGTCGGGGCCAAGCTGCTTGCGCCGCCAACGATTGCGCAGGGCGACGGCGACGGCGCGCTTGGCGTCGCGCTGGCCGATGATGTAGCGGTCAAGCTCCGAGACAATCTCGCGCGGGGTCAGGTCGGTCATTTGGAAATCCTTTCCACCGTCAGCTTGCCATTGGTGTAGACACAGATATCGGCAGCGATGGCCATGGCACGGCGGGCGATATCCTCGGCACTCAGGTCGGGGTTTTCGGCAAGGCCACGCGCGGCGGCGAGGGCGTAGTTGCCGCCCGATCCGATGGCAGCCACGTCATGCTCTGGCTCGAGCACGTCGCCCGCGCCGGTGATGACATAGAGCTGATCGCCATCGGTGACGATCAGCATCGCCTCGAGCTTTTGCAGGTATTTGTCGGTACGCCAATCCTTGGCCAATTCCACACAGGCGCGTTGCAATTGGCCCGGCGTCGCCTCGAGCTTGGTTTCCAGCCGTTCGAGCAGCGTAAAGGCATCCGCGGTGGACCCGGCAAAGCCCGCCACAACCGGATGACCGCCGGGCGAGAGGCGGCGCACTTTGCGGGCGGTGCCCTTGATCACGGTCTGGCCAAGGCTGACCTGACCATCCCCTGCAACGACAACCTCGCCGCCCCTGCGCACGCCAATGATCGTGGTGCCGTGCCAACCGGGAAACTTGCTCTCGGACATATGATATTCCTTCCGTTTCGCGGCCCTATATGACTGTCGCGCCCAATGTTTACAACCTTTGCCCCGCTTTCAAGCCGCTTGAGCAAAGGAGTCTTGTGGATTAGGTCTTAAGCCATGATGCAGGGGCACCGTGCGCAGTTGTATTTTCCAAATCCGATGGACAAGCGCGCGAGAGCGGGTGACCATAATTTCGTGAACAAGCTGCAAAAGGCGCTGGCGCTGTCGGGGTGGACCCTGGATATTTGCACGGCTGGCCCGGTGGACACTTTGGCCGCCGCGGACGCAGACGACTATGCCCTCTTCTTGATGCAGGAACCAGCGCATGCCAAGGGGCTCAGCCTGCGGGTTGCCTATATCATGCCATTCTGGCGGATCGAGCGAACGGCTGAGCGATGGAATTTCGATGTCGCCCATGCGGCGTTTGATCCCAGCCAGATTGATCCGGCAGAGGCCGCGCGCTTTGCCAAATATTGGGCCAAGCGGAAGTTTGACTTAAACCCCGACGACAGCCGTCGCGACGGGACAATTTATGTGGCTCTGCAGGGGCATATCGGCGAGCGGCGCTCGTTTCAGGTGGCGTCGCCGCTCAAGATGCTGCGCGAAACGCTGTGCCGGGCAGACGGCAGGCGGGTGATCGCAGGGCTGCATCCCAAGGAGCATTACTCGGACGCAGACATGCGGAAGCTGGAGGAGTTGCGCCGCGCCCACCCTCTGTTGGAGGTGACCACAGGCGGGATGGAGACGCATCTGCGCGACTGTGATTTCGTGGTGACTGAAAATTCGTCGGTCGCGCTGATGGCTATGTTCTTTCGCAAGCCCGCGATTGTTTTTGCCAAGATAGATTTTCATCACGTCACGCTGAACGTGGCCGGGATTGGCGTGGACAGGGCCTTTGATCTGGTCGCGGGGCATGCGCCGGATTGGGACAAATACCTGCTCTGGTTTCTCAAGCTCACGTCCATCAACGCCGGTGCGCCAGAGGCATCGGACCAGATCGCCGCCCGGCTGAGGGCGCTTGGCTGGCCATTGGAGTAGTGGCCGGTTTCACCCCAGCATGTCGCGGGCGACCTGATGAAAGATCCGCGCACCGATGGGGATGAGATCATCGGGGAAATCGTAATCGGGATTGTGCAGCGCGGCATGCGCGGTGCCCGCGCCAAGGAACAGCATCGCCGCCTTGGCACGATGACCGAAGCGGCCAAAATCCTCGGAGGCGCGCATCGGCAGACCGCGACCGTCATGGGGCACCTGCAACGCATCGAGCGCGCGGCGCAAGATCAGGGTCGCCTCGGGGTGGTTTTCGCAATGGGCGAAAATGTCGTGATAGGTGATCTCGGTCGTCAGCCCCTGCGCCGTGGCCGTATCCATCACCAGCGTCGTCGCGGCATCGCAGAGCGCCTGCATGCCGCCGTCGGTCAGCGTGCACAGCGTGACGTAGAATGTCGCATCGCCCGGCGCGATGCCGAAGGCGGGGGCCCCCATCTGGGCATGCGTGACCGTGGCCAGCGTGAAATCGCGGTCTTGGGGCGTGCCGTGGCTGAGGGCCGTCAGCGCCGGCATGAGATGCGCCAATGTGTGCATTGGAGAGCGGCCATTTTCCGGCTCTGACGCATGAGCGGATTTGCCGGTCAAGGTGACGGCCATGCCGCGCGAGGCGCAATTGACCGGGCCGGGAATAAGGCCCACATGACCGAGCGGCAGACCGGGCATATTGTGCAGGGCAAAGGCGTAATCGGGTGAAATAGTCTCGAAATCCGGATCGCTCAACACGGCCTCTGCGCCTGCGCCGGTTTCCTCGGCGGGTTGAAAGAGCAGCACGACGCGACCCCGCGCAGGACGCTGACGCGACAAGAGGCGCGCGAGCGCCAGAAGCACCGTCATATGCCCGTCATGGCCACAGAGATGCCCCGTGCCTGGCACGGTCGAGCGGTGGGGCAGATTGCCCTGTTCGGTGATCGGCAGCGCGTCGAGTTCGCAGCGAAAGAGGATCGTGGGGCCATGGTCTTGGCCCTGATAGACCGCCGCCACGCCATGCCCGCCGAGCCCGGTCAAGAGCCGGTCGGGTGAGTGCCCCAAGAGCGCGTCGGTGATGCGCCCGGCGGTGCCCTGCTCTTGGCCCGACACTTCGGGGTGTTGGTGCAACAGGCGGCGCAACGCGGTCAACTCGGTGATATCGGCATTGGTCAGGGTCATGGGACAATCATGCGGGTTTTGCGGGCAAAGAAAAAGGGCCGCGACAGGCGCGACCCTTACACGACGTAGCTGGTCGTCTCAGATGCTGTCTTCGATCCAGCTCTGCAGGGCCGCCTTGGGGGCGGCACCAGCGCGGTTCGACACAACCTGCCCATCCTTGAAGATGAAGAGCGCCGGGATGCCGCGCACGCCCATGGCGACGGCGGAATTGGGATTGCTGTCCACATCGACCTTGACGATCTTGACGCGGCCGGACATCTCAGACGACAGTTCTTCCAGAACCGGGCCGATCTGTTTGCAGGGGCCGCACCATTCGGCCCAGAAATCCACCACGACGGGAATGTCGGAATTCTTGACTTCGGCGTCGAATGTGGCGTCGGTGACGGCAACGGTGGCCATGATATGTCTCCTAGTGGTCAGGGTTTCGGTCGTGAACCTATGGAGCCGGGCGCGGCACGTCAAGCGATGGTGGTGGATTCCAGCGCCCTGGTCACAAGATCGTGGGGTAAGGGCATGAGCGTCGCGGTGCGGGTCCAGAGAATTGCCGTGTCGATGCGATGATCCGGGTAAAGCTGTGCGAGCGCATGGGCATAAGCCCCCATCTGCCGGAGGAGCGCATCGGGGCAATCGGTCACGGTGTCAGGCACCAGCGCGTTGGTCTTGAAGTCCACCGCGAGGATGCGGGTATCTTCGATGATCAGGCGGTCGATCACGCCATGGATGCGCCGCCCCTGAAGCGGCGCGAGATTGGCGGTGATCGGCACCTCCGTCAGGGCTGTGGGGGTGAAGAGCGACGACAGGCTGGGCCGGGTCAGCACCTTGTCCGCTTCTGCAAGCAGGAGTGAGAGTTCTTCACCCGAGGCGGCATCACTGCCGTTGGAGAGGAGGCGCGCGGCGGTGGCGGGCCAGTCGGCGGCAGGCACGGTGGGCAGGAACTCGAGCAGGCGGTGGATCTGGCGACCGCGCCGTTTGGCGGCCTCTTCATCCAGCCCGCGTTCGCCGGGCAGCGCCTTGGCCCCGCCCAACTCCGAAGGGCTGAGCGTTTTGATGCGTGCAGGGAGCGGGGCGGGGCGCTGAAAGAGCGGATCAAGGGTGATTGTCTGAGGGGGCGCAGGGGGTGTGAACTCAGTCTCTCTTTCGGCCCAAAGACCATGATCGAGACGCAAACCGGGACCATGGGCAAAGCTGTGAGGTTGCGCGCCCGCTGCCAGCATCCCGCGCTGCACCTTGTCATACCAGGTGTCGCCCTGCTTGCCCAAATCGCCGTGGGCGGCGACGATCAACCACGTCTCGGCCCGGGTCATGGCAACATAGAGCAGGCGGTCACGTTCAGCCAGCAGCGCGCGCCGTTCGGCGTCGATCGCCTCGGCTAGCGTCGGTGGCATATCATCGGCACGCCCGGTCCAGAGGGCATGCCCCGCTTGCGTCACGATCTGCGGCGCGTTGGGCATACGCCACACGCCGCATTCGGGCAGGATCACGACGGGTGCCTCAAGCCCCTTGGCCCCATGCACGGTCATCACGCGGATGCGGTTGCCGGCGCTGTCGAGTTGGCGCTTGATCTCGAGGTCGTCGGTCTCCATCCAGACCAGAAATCCGGTGAGACTATCGACCGCGCGGCGTTCATAGGCCATTGCCTGCGCCAGCAGCGCGTCGATGCCATCCTCGGCCTCGGTTCCCAGACGCGCGAGCAGGCGGCGGCGGCCATCGTGGCGGGTCAGGATACGCTCGATCAGGTCATAAGGGCGCAGGAAATCGGCATTGTCGAGCAGGTCGCGCAGGATCGCCATGGTCTCGGGATAGTCGGCGGCGCGGGCGCGAAACTCCTCCCAGAGGTAGGGGTGGTCGCGCCCTTGGGCGAGGTCGTAAAGCTGCGCCTCGGACCAACCGAAAAGCGGTGAGCGCAGGGCGGTGGCGAGCGCCAGACTATCCTCGGGCGTGGCGAGAAAGGACAAGAGAGCCTCGAGATCGCGCACCGCAAGCTCTGCCCCGACCTTGAGCCGGTCGGCCCCGGCGATGGGCAGGCCCTGTGCCTTGCATTCACGGATGATCTCGTGAAAGAGCGCGGAACGACGGCGCACGAGGATGAGGAAATCACCCGGTTGCACGGCACGAAAGCCGCTGGGCGATTTCGGGTCGGGGATCGCCTGTCGCGCGGCGATCATGTCGCGCATGGCGGCCGCCACCTGCCGCGCCAACAGGATGGCGGGATCATTGGAGGCGCGGATGTCCACCGGCATGTGCCAGGGGGGTGTTTCCTCTTCCTCCGGCTTTGCGACAATCGGCCAGAGATCGACGCGGCCAGGGAGCGTGTCGAAAAAGGCTTTGTGACCCTCTTCCGGTGTAAAGCCGCTCTCGCTGCTCTGGTCAAAGCAGCAATCGACGGTGGTCAGGATCGCCCGCGACGAGCGAAAGGAATAGGCCAGAACGCGCGCTTGCAAGGGACGGTTGGTCGCCCCCAAACGCAGGCCGAATTCATGCTGCATGCGGTCGAATTCACGCGGATCGGCCCCCTGAAAGGAATAGATCGACTGTTTCTTGTCGCCCACGACAAAGATGGTGCGGGCCACATCGGCGCGCGCGCCTTCGCCGCTGGTGAATTCCTGCGCCAGACGCTCGATCACTTGCCATTGCACCGGGCTGGTATCCTGCGCCTCGTCCACGAGAATATGGTCGATGCCGCCATCGAGGCGGTAGAGGACCCACGCGGCGACCGCCGGGTCGGTCAAGAGATCACGGGCGCGCAAGATCAGGTCGTCGAAGTCGAGCAGGCCGCGGAGCTGTTTGGCGCGTTCATAGGCTGGCAGAAAGGCGCGGGCGAAGTCATGCAAGGCGCGGGTTTTCTGCATGGCGAGGAGGGCAAGGCGCGCGGGGCGTGTATCCTCGACGCGCAGCATCCATTGCTCGATCTGCGACATGACGTGGGCGAGAGTGCCTTGGGTCGCCTTGGTCGGGAAAGAGCCTAACTTGGCGGAAAATGGCGATTTGGCGCTCTTGCCGGTGAGAAAGACGTCCTCGAGAAGCGGGAGGGCGCCGACATCGAGCGCGCTGATCCGCGCCAGTTTGGCGGCTGCCGAAACGTCATTGGTAGACCCGGCCCGAAGGGCAGGCAGGAGGTGATCAAGCAGCGCCTGCTCGTTGCCCAGAAACACCCGGTCCCGGATCGTTTCAGGGCTAAGATCCTCGGGCTGATCGAAGAGAGCGGCGAGGTCGGCGTTGCTCAGCGGTTGCGAGAATCCGGTGCGATAGCGCACGATCTCGGCGGTCAGTTTTTCCAGAGTTTCGCCGGAATAGTGTCTGGCAAGCGCATAGAATGTCGCGGCCTGCGGCCCGGCGGCCAGTTCCTCGACAATCTCGGCGCGCAGGAGGGTGGCGGTGCGGTCCTCCATTTCCGTGAATTGCGGTGTGACACCGGCCTCGAGCGGAAAGCGGCGCAAGAGGGAGGCGCAAAAAGAGTGGATCGTCTGAATCTTGAGCCCACCCGGCGTCTCGATCGCGCGGGCAAAGAGGCGGCGGGCCTCGCGCAATGTTCGATCCGTGATCTCGCCCTCGTGGCCCAGAAGGCCCAATTCCTGCTTGAGATGGCCATCGGCCAGCATTGCCCAAGCGCCGAGGCGGCGAAAGAGGCGGTTTTGCATCTCGCTCGCGGCGGCCTTGGTATAGGTGAGGCACAGGATGTGCTGCGGATCGACCCCGTCAAGCAAGAGCCGGGCCACCCGGTCGGTCAGAACGCGCGTCTTGCCCGAGCCTGCATTGGCCGCGAGCCATGTCGAAAGGTCGGGGCGTGCGGCCTCGACCTGGGCTTGGGTGGCGGCGTCACGGGCGGTCATTGGCCCACCTTGGTCACTTGGGGAGGATTGGTCAGATCCCATTCGCCATAACGGGCGAGTTGGTCGTAATCGCCATCCTCATCGGCATTGCGCGGTGCGCGACGGGACGTATAGCCCTTATCAGGGTCTAAATAGGCTGAAATCAGCGCGTGAAACTCGGACCAGATTTTCTCGGGTGGCTCTGCGTCGAGCGGCGCGTCGAGTTCTTTGGGGGGGCTGCCCAACCCGATGAACACCGCGCGGGCCACGCGGCTTGGCCCCATATCGGCAAAACCCGCACGCGTGGCAATCGCGGCCTCAAGCAGCAATTGCTTGTCAAAACTGGTCTGTTCCTTGGCCGTGGGCGGCGTGCCGGTCTTGTAATCATAGATATGCACCTGCCCCAGATCATCGAGATCGAGCCGGTCGGCCTTGGCCGAGAGGGTAAAGCCCAGATCGGGCAGGGTGGCGCGGCCCTTGGCCTCAAACGCGACGGGATGCGCGCGGGCGCGGCGGGCGAACTCCGTCTCGATGAACCAGTCCGCCACCCGTTCCAGCCGCGCCAACCAGAGCGCGCGCGCCTCGGCCCAAGGGACGTTTTCGGCCAGAACAGTCTCTGCATGTTGCATCAGAGTGGCATGGGTGCACTGCGCGGGATGCTCTAGCGTTTCGCGAATGAAGCCCTCGAGGACTTCGTGCAGCACCGTGCCGCGCAAGAGAGCGTCTGGCGTACGCATCAACGGATCGAGCCTGCGCAGGTTGAGGATATGGCGGGCATATATGGCGTAGGGATCACGGATCAGACGCTTGATCTCGGTCACGCTCAGGTGATCGGGGCGCACAGCGGCGGGAGGTGCGGGTGCCGGACGCGCGGCGCGCGCCACAACGCCGGGGTCCTCAAGGGCCGCGGCGCGGTCGAGCCAGAGGCGACCACGCGCGCGCATCGCGTCAATCGCCGCTGGCCCGCCCTGATCCGGCAGGCCAGAGAGCAGGTTCAGGATGCGGTTGAGCCAGCGCGACACAACGGTTTCCGCATCCGCAGACCGTACGGACCGGGTAAGCCAGACCTCGGGCGCGGCAATCGCCTGTTGAAAATCATGCGCTGAGAGGCCGATGCGCCGCTCTGGCAGCAAGAGACCCACCTGATGACGCAGGGCGCGATTGAGCCATGGGTCGGGTTTGGGGCTTTCTGGCCAACTCCCCTCATTCAGCCCGGCAAGGATCAAGAGATCGGCCCCCTGCACACGCGCTTCGAGCGTGCCCCAGATGAGGATCTGGGGGTGCGGATCGACCGGGTTACGCACCTCGCGTGCGCTCAGGATCTTGTGAAACAGGCTGGAATAGTCACTGGCGCTGAGCGCGCCTGCATGATGTGCCTCGGCCCGAAGTTCGGTCACGGCTTTTTGCGCCTCTTGTCCGGCATCCTTGAGCCAGAGGGTCCCGGAGCCTTTACCACGGCAGCCCTGGGCGATCTTTTCGGCCAGCTCCAGATGCACCGCAACGCTGGTTTGCAGCGGCATTTCGCCGGAATAGTCCCTGTTTACAAAGCAAGCGCAGAGCCAGTTCACCCAATCGGGGGCGAGGGAATCCTTTTGCCCGGTGCCCCAGGCGCGCAGGCTGTCTTCGGTCGGATAGGGTGGGCCGTGGCGGCGCAGGTGCAATTCCAGCTCGCGCGTGAGGCGCAGATGTGGGCCACGCTCTGCCCCCTGATGCGCCAGAGGATGCTTGAGCAGGGTCAAAAGCGACTCGGCGCTCAGCCGATTGCGGAAGAGATCGGCGACGTGGCGCAGAAAGCGCCCCGGCGGCGACAAGTGCAGCGGCAGACCCGCGCTGTCATCGGGCAGAATATCCCAGCGGTCGAGAGCGGCGGTCACTTGACGGGTAAGGGTCCGATCCGGGGTGATGAGGGCGGCGGTGCGCCCGTCCTCGGCCGCTTGGCGCAGGCGCATGGCGATGGCCAGCGCCTCTTGTCGCTGCGATTGGGCCTCGACTAGGGTCACATCGGCCATGGCCCCGGCAATGTCCGCCAGATGCGGGCCATCGCGCAGCCATTGATCGGTCACAGGCGCGGGGCGCAGGGCGAGCGACACCAGCGCATTGCGCGCCGGATTGGGGGCAGCCGTGTCGGACCAGGGGCGGATGTCCGCGGGCATGATCCCGCCTCCCGCCGCCACACGGCAAAACCGGTACTGCGGGTGATCCTCGGACAGCATGGCGTCGCCCAGCGCCTCCCAGACCGCGCCGGGCATGTCGAAATCAAAGCCGGGCAACACCACCGCCCCTTGCGGCAGGCGCGCGACCGCCTGCATGAGATATTGCGTCGCCCCGCGCGACCCGGTCGAGCCCGCAAGAATCACAGGGTGCGTTGGCGGGGTTTGAGCCCAGAGGGACACCAGCCGTTCGATGACAAGGCGCTGACGGGTTTCCACATCGGGGGCGGCACCGCCTGCCTCGAAATAATGGCGGACGATGCCAAGGAAGGATTTGATCCGCGCCCAATGGCCGGATTGGTCGGAAATATCCAGCGCTTCGATAGCCTGCGGCGACACGCCTTCGCCGTGCATTTCATCCATCAGCCCGGCAAGGCTATTGGAAAGGTCGTAAATCGCGCTGCGCGGGGCAAGATCGGGGGCATTGTCGAGAAGCGTGGTGATCAGCTGCACCAGCTCCAGCCTGCGGCGCAGAGGCGGCACCGGATCGGGGATATGGGCCAGATCCCAAAGCTCTCCGAGATCGGTCAAAAGGCTGATGCGCGGCAAGAGGCACGGCGGGCCCTGGTCGAACAACTCGCGGATGCGGCGTGCCATGCGGCGGGTGTTGACGATGAGCTGCACGCGCGCAAGGGTTTCGGGCGGCTGGCCCAGGTGGCGTGCGCGCAAGCCGTCGACCAACGCACGGGGGAAATCCACCCCGGGGGGCAAGCCGTAGAAGCGGGGGGTGTCCGAGCGATCAAACATCGGGAGCGGCAAGCAGGGTTTCGGCCAGCGCGATTCCCTCGGGGCGGCCGACATCGCACCACTGGCCCGGGTAATCTGCGGCATGGAGCCGGCCATCGGCAAGCATCATGTCCCAGAGGCGGTTGAGGGAAAAGGCCCGCTCGGGAATGGTCTGGAGCAGATCGGGTTTCACGATCTGAAGCCCGGAATAGACAGAGCCCGCGCCACGTGTCGCCCTCCCGTCCGGGGCAATCTGAAAATCCCCGGCACCGCTATGGCCCACGGCCTGCGCACGCGGGATGCACAGCAAGAGCGCATCCATCTCGGCGGGGCGCCAGAGCGCCGCCAGGTGATCAAGCGGGTTTGGACCGCGCCAGACCGCATCGGTATTCATGGTAAAGACCGGGCCGGGGCCAAGCAGCGGCAAGGCGGCGCGCAGCCCGCCGCCAGTCTCAAGGATCTCGGGCGTTTCATGAGAAAGGCGGATGTCACGCCCCGCCAGATGCCGCGCCAGTTGATCGGGCAGGTAATGCAGGTTGACCACCACCGGGGCGGCGCCATGCGCGGTCACAAGATCGAGCGCATGGTCGATGAGCGGGCGACCCGCCACCTCGATCAGGGGTTTGGGCCGGGTCGCGGTCAGCGCCCCCATGCGCGTGCCGAACCCGGCGGCAAACAGCATCAGCGGCAGGCTCATGACGCGCAGTGCGCGCGAAGGCGCTCTCTGATGGCGGATGTCGGCGCAGGCAGGGCGGCGCGCAGGAGATCGGCCACCGGCGATAGGGTCGGGTGGTCGAGATCCCGTTGCAGATGATCCCAGACGCGCGGCATGAGGTCGACGTAATGCGCCTTGCCATCACGCAGGCAGAGCCGGGCAAAGACGCCGAGGATCCGCAGATTGCGCTGCGCGCCAAGACAGTGATAGGCCGCCTCGAAGATGGTCTGATCAGTGCCAGTCGCGGCACAATAGCGTGCGATCATCGCAGTCTCGATCAGGGGGGGCACATCGCGGCGCGCGTCTTGCAGCACCGAGACCAGATCATAGGCACGGTGCCCGGTCATTGCGTCCTGAAAATCGAGCAGACCGACGCGGGCCGCGCCGATGCGTTCTGGCAGCCAGAGCAGGTTTTCGGCATGATAGTCGCGCAGGACGATCACATCGGTGGTCGCGGCGTGCTGACGCAAGAGCCGTTGCAGCGCGGCGAGCACCTCGGCGCGCTGCGGACTGTTATCCCCGGTAGCGCCAGTAAGATACCAGTCAAAGGCCAAGGCCGCCATGTCGGTCATCGTCTCCGGCCCATAGGGTTTGAGGCCCTCGGGCGGCGGCGCGCGGTGCAAGTCGATCAGAACGTCGGTGGCCGCAGCATAAAGCTGATCCTCCATTTGAGGGGCAACGGGGATCACACGGGCAAAGAGCGCATCACCCAAGTCTTCGAGAATGAGAAAGCCGCGCGACTCGTCCTGTGCCAGAATCTGCGGCGCGCTGAGGCCAAGACCGGTCAGATAGCGGGCGATATGCAGAAAGGGGCGCACATCCTCGCCGCGCTCGGGCGGGGCATCCATCAGCACGGCCGTCGTGCCGGTTGAGGGATGGGTAAGGCGCAGGTAGCGCCGGTTCGAGGCGTCCCCCGCCAGCGGGGCAATCGCCGCCCCGGCCCAATCGGTCGCGGCGATGAACGCCTGCATCAAGGCGCTGCGGTCAGTCATTCAGAACCTCCTTCAGTCGCTGTGCCCAACTGTCATCCTGCCAAGCGATCCGCAAGAGGCGGTGATCCTCTGCACCGGGATTTGGCAGCGGTTCAAACTCCAGCCAGAGGGCGCCGGGCGGGGCCATATCCCCGAGCCGGTCAGGCCATTCAATCAGGCAGATGGCCTCTGCGAAGGCTTCGGTCAGCCCCAGTTCGATCAGGTCCATCGCATCGCCAAGGCGATAGAGATCGGCGTGCCAAATCTCGGCCCCCTGCCCCTGATAGGTCTGCACCAGCGTATAGGTGGGCGAAGGCACATCCTCGGGCGACAGAAGCAGGGCCTGGATCAGGCAGCGCGCAAAATGCGTCTTGCCCGCGCCGACACCGCCCGACAGCAGGAGCGTATCGCCCGGCCGGAGCCGGGGCGCCAAGGCGTGCGCCAAGGCGCAGGTCGCATCGGGGCTGGCAAGGAGGATCTGGGCGCAGGGATCGGACATGCCCCGACACTACACGCGCCGCGCCTGCCCGCAACCCGTCTCAACGCAGAGGCAGGCCCACGCGGTCGGCCTCGGCGATGGCGCGATCCTTGAGACAGAGCATGGATTGCCCCCGCCCAAGCGGCACGACACGCAGGTCAGCCCCGGCCTGACCCGGCGACACGGCGCGATCATGGAGGGTTGCAACCAGACGCCGGGTTGCGATGCGATCCTCGACCTCGGGCCAAAGGCCGGGATCGGGGTAGCGCGCCGCGCAGGCGGCGATGACATCATGCAGGCCCATCTCGGCAAAGCTCGAATCCGGGTCAACCCCCAGCATCTCGCCAAATGCGGTGTTGCAAAAGAGCAGGCGGCCATCCTGCGCGAGCACGGCAATGCCCTCCTCCAGACGGTCGATCACGGATTGGCGCAGGTCCATCTGCAGCCGGTGACGCCGGGTTGTCGACACCTCAAGCGAGATATCCTCGAACAGAAAGGCCACGGCGCCATCGGGATGGGGCCGCCCGGTAACGCGGTAGGTCTGGCCCGAAGGCAGGGTCCAGACCTCGTGATAGAGACCGCCCGCAGCACTCTTGACCATATCGGTGATCTGGCTACGCCAGCTTGCGTAATTCTTGGGTTCGGGCATCACTATCCGGTCGCGCAGGGCATCGAAAAAGCCAAAGAGGCTGGGCCGCGCGCTCAGGAATTCAGGGGGCAGACCCGTGAGATCCGTGAGCGCGGGATTGAAAACCGCAAGCATCATGGCCCGGTCAAAGACCACGAGACCGGTGGTGAGGTCGGCAAAAGTCTTGCTCAACGTCTGGACAAACTCGCGTTGCAGCGTTTCGGCACGAACAAGGCGGGTGATGTCCTGCGCGTGGTGGACACAGCCCATCGCGGTGCGGGTTACATGCAGGTCATAGACATGATCCTGATCGCCCGACTCGCCGGCAAGACGGAGCCGCGCACAGGAGGTGTCGCCCACATCCGGCGGAAAGTCGGGGCGCGCGGTCAGATGCGTAACATGGGCGGGCGGCACTGCGCCGGCGCTGTCATTTTGCCAGAGGATGGAACCGGCGCCATCCATGATCCAGATCGGGGTGGGCGCACGCTCGGCGGCCAAAGACCGGGAGAGAAGATCGTGACGCTCGCTTGCGAGGGCGTGGCAGGCGGCTGCGTCAACGGGGGCCGTGTCACGCAGCACGGCGCGCAGGCTATCTCGCTGCCGGATGAGGGTGAGGGCCGCGCCATCCTCGGCCTTCAAGAAGATGCTCTGGCCTGCGTGCATGTCGTCGTGATGTTGCGGCAGATCGCCAAACCGAAAACCCATCCAGTGGCAAAAGCGCGACCAATCGCTAACCTCTGTCGCGGCCTCGGGCAAAGACAGGCAGCGGGCATCGTGATCGACCAGCACGCCATCGCGAAAGAGAAAGGCCACATCGCGCGGGCCCGGTACCGCTTGCGCGCGCCGGCTAAGAGGGCTGGGGCGGCCCATCAGCCAGAGAATACCCAATGACAATAGAAGCGCCAAAGGCACAAGAACGGCGATATCCGAAGCAGCCATGGCAAACATCTACATCCCTCGCAGGCGGGTTCCGAGACCAAGCTTGGCCCAGAGTGGTTAAGAGGGTATTAACGCCGACCGGGGATCATCCGCGCAAAGGCTGATTGAGGCCCAAGGCGGGGTTGAGAGCCCCGGATGGGGCCTCGAGCGCGTCGCGGGGCCAGGACACCTCGACCAAGGCGCCGGTGCGCGCGGCACGGCTGGCCTCTTTGCGAAAGGAATCCGAGCCATTGGCAAAGGTGAGATCGGCGCCTGACCGTTCCAGCAGGGTCTTGGCGATGAATAGACCTAGGCCCATGCCCTCGTATTCCGGGCGCTGTGGGTCGTTGGCGGGGGCGCGGCGGCGGATGTAAGGATCGCCGATGCGCCCCAGCATGTCGGGCGGATAGCCGCGCCCGTCATCCATGATGCGCAGGGTGATTGTATCCGCGGTCCAGCCGCTTTCGACCCAGACATTGTCACGGGCGAAATCCACGGCGTTCTGGATCAGGTTGCGCAGGCCGTGGATCACCTCGGGTCGGCGCAGCACCGTGGGTTGGCTGGTCAAATCCTCTGGCCCGTGGTCGAAATGTATGTGTTTGCCGCGCGCGATATGCGGCTCTGCCGCCTCTTCGATGAGCGCGGTGAGGGGGGCGCTGCGCAGGTGCAGATCATCCTTGCCCACGCGCCCCATGGAACGCAGGATGTCGCGGCAGCGATCGGTCTGCTGCACGATAAGCAGAGCATCCTCGCGCAGGTCCGGGTAGTCAGCGAGTTCCTCGGCCAATTCGGCACTGGCCAGTTTGATCGTGGCCAGCGGCGTGCCCAGCTCATGCGCGGCGGCGGCCACCACGCCGCCCAGATCGGTCAGTTTCTGTTCGCGCGCCAAGGCCATTTGCGTCGCTTGCAGGGCGTCGGACATGGCGCGCATTTCCTGCACGATCCATCGCGAATAGACCCCGAGGAAAAGCACCGCGATAACAATCGCCACCCAGTTGCCAAAGCGGAATACATCCGGCATCGCCAGAACGAAACCGTCCTGAAGCCGCAGTGGCAAGTAGAATTGCATCAAGAGCGTGACGATCATGATCGCCATCGCGCCGAGAAAAGCGGTGGAGCGCCCCGAGAGCGCGGAGGCCGACACCGTGACCGGCCCCACAATCAGGATCGAAAAGGGATTGTGCAGCCCGCCCGTGAGATAGAGCAATAGCCCCAGTTGCAGCATGTCGAAGAGCACGACCTGAAAAGTATCCTGTTCCGACAGGCGCTTGTTCTCGGCAAAGACGAAGGAAGCCACCAGATTGCTGACGATGGAAACACCGATCACCAGAAAACACAGGCCGATTTCGAGATCGAGCCCATAGACCCGCTCGGCGATGATGAGGGCGGTCGCCTGCCCCACGATGGCCCACCAACGCAAAAGCACCAGCGTGCGCAGGCGAATCCAGTTGCCGCGTTGCGGGGATTTCAAGGGTTCTGGCGAGAGTTCAACCATATGTGCGCCTGCGTCCCATTGCATGCGAGAGGTGGGATGATACATAGGCAGCGTCGCACTCTGACCCCACGAACGCAAGGACATCCCATGACCCGATTGATCGCCATTGCCGCTGGATTAGCCGCCATCCTCGGGCTGGGGATCACCTATGCCATGACCATGATGAAGGGAGACGACGACCAGTTTGCGCAGTGCCGGGCGTCGAATGTCGCTGGCGGGGTGTCGCAGATCGGCGGTGCGTTTACACTTGTCAGCGAGACCGGCGAGACCGTGACCGACAAAGAGGTGATCGACCAGCCGGCGCTGATCTATTTCGGCTATACGTTCTGCCCTGATGTCTGCCCGCTCGACAATACGCGCAATGCCGAGGCGGTCGATCTGCTCGAGGACCGTGGTGAAATGGTCAAGCCGGTGTTCATCTCGATTGATCCCAAGCGGGACACGCCCGAGGTGATGGCGGAATACACCGACTATGTGCACCCCCGCCTGCTTGGCCTGACCGGCAGCGAAGAACAGGTGCGTGCCGCCTCAAAGGCCTATCGTACGTTTTTCCAGGCGCATCAGCCAACCGAGGGCGAAGAGGATTTCTATCTCGTGGACCATTCCACGATGACCTATCTGTCCCTTCCCGAGCATGGCTTTGTCGAGTTTTTCCGCCGTGACGTGACCGCAGAGCAAATGGCTGATCGCGTTCAATGTTTTCTTGACGCTCGTTAGAATAGCGCGTTTGTTTGACGCAGGTCAGGCTGCGGGCTAGAACCTGTGTCAGAATGGCGGAGCGGGAGGGACGGCATGACCGACGAGATACAGGATATCGGTGAAGATAGGTCTCTTCTGCTTGTGGATGATGACGAGGCGTTTCTGAAACGTCTGGCCAAGGCGATGGAAAAGCGCGGTTTCGAGGTTGAAACGGCAGGATCGGTCGCGGCCGGGCGCGCGATTGCCACGGCGCGCCCCCCCGCCTACGCGGTTTGCGATTTGCGGCTCGAGGATGGCAACGGGCTCGACGTGGTCGAGGTGATCCGCGAAAAACGCCCCGACAGCCGGATCGTGGTGCTGACGGGCTATGGCGCGATTGCAACCGCTGTTGCGGCGGTCAAAATCGGGGCCACGGATTACCTGTCCAAGCCAGCGGATGCCACCGACATCACCAACGCCCTCTTGGCCAATGGCGCCGACCTGCCGCCGCCCCCCGAGAACCCGATGAGCGCCGATCGGGTGCGATGGGAGCATATCCAGCGGGTCTATGAACTTTGTGATCGCAACGTGAGCGAAACCGCTCGTCGCCTCAATATGCACCGCCGCACCTTGCAGCGCATCCTCGCCAAGCGGTCGCCCAAGTAAGTTTGCACCGCGCCGGGGTGCGATTTGATCATTTAGCGTCAACAGACTATATTTTTAGCTAAGATTGTTTCTCAAAAGCCCGTATTAAACATTGAGGAATAATGTAAGGCCGTTCCGGGCAGGCAACAGGACGTGATTTTTGGGGGCATGGCAGTCATATCGGATGCGGTTGCGGCGCAAACGGGCGAAGATTCGCGCGTTTCGCAAGCATTTTTCGCTTAATCCGGTGATCAACCGCACCGATCGGATCAAGCCGGGCGATGTGTTGTTATTTTCAACCATGCGTGACGAGCATATTCGCCTGCCCTATTTCCTGCGCTATTACCGCGAATTGGGGATTTCGCACTTTCTGATCGTGGATAATGACAGCACCGATGGTGGCGCGGAATATCTGGCGGCGCAAGAGGATGTGTCGCTATGGTCAACCAAATCGAGCTACAAGCGCGCGCGGTTCGGGGTGGATTGGCTCAACTGGTTACAGGGCAAATATGGCCATGGTCATTGGACGCTGGTCGTCGATCCTGATGAATTCTTCATCTATCCGTTCTGCGATACGCGCCCCATTCGGGCGCTGACCGATTGGCTGGATACCTCTCAGGTCAAATCCTTTGGCGCGATGCTGCTCGATATGTATCCCAAGGGGCGGATTGATGCGGTTCCCTATCAGCCGGGGCAAAACCCGATAGAGATTGCCGCATGGTTCGATCCCGGTAATTACATCATCGAAAAGAATAAGTTTTACGGCAATCTCTGGATTCAGGGCGGGCCGCGGGCGCGGGTGTTTTTCCCGGACAACCCCAAAAAGGCGCCGGCGCTGAACAAGACACCGCTGGTGCGGTGGGACCGGCGCTATGCCTATGAAAGCTCGACCCATATGATCCTGCCGCGCGGTCTGAACCTGACCTATGACGAATGGGGCGGGGAAAAGGCGAGTGGCATCCTGCTCCATGCCAAGTTTCTGGACACCTTTACCGTCAAGGCGGCAGAGGAACTGACCCGCCGCCAGCATTATTCCGGCAGCGTCGAATACAAGGCCTATGCAGAGTTGGTGAAGGACAATCCCGAACTTTGGTGCAAATGGTCGGAAAAATATATAAACTGGCGACAATTAGAAATTCTCGGGTTGATGTCCAAGGGGAACTGGGCATGAGCACGGGGACGGGAACAGGGACAGAATGAGCGTCGGCATCATCATGCTGGTTCATACGGCCTTTGGTCGCGCCGAACAGGTGGCGCGCCACTGGGCGGCCTCAGGCTGTCCGCTGGTTATCCACGTCGATAAGGCAGTCCCACGCAAGACCTACAATGCCTTTGTGCAGGCGCTCTCGGACATGAGCGATGTGCGCTTTGCCCCGCGCCATCGGTGTGAGTGGGGCACCTGGGGGCTGGTCGCGGCAACACAGGGGGCCGCTGAGATCATGCTGCGCGACTTCAAAGCGGTGCGGCATGTGTATCTTGCCTCTGGTTCGTGCCTCCCGTTGCGCCCGGTGCAAGAGTTGATCGATTATCTGGGAAAGCGGCCACATACCGATTTCATCGAGAGTGCCACAACGGCGGACGTGCCTTGGACCATCGGCGGCTTGGATCAAGAGCGATTCACGCTGAGGTTTCCGTTTTCCTGGCGTAAGAACCGCTTTCTCTTTGACAAATACGTCGCGCTTCAAAGGCTGGTGCGGTTCAAGCGGCGCATTCCCAACGGTATCGTGCCGCATATGGGAAGCCAGTGGTGGTGTCTGACGCGGCAAACGCTATCCGCCATTCTGGAAGACCCGGAGAGGCGGATCTATGACCGTTATTTCTCCAAGGTGTGGATTCCCGACGAGAGCTATTTTCAGACCCTGGCGCGGCAATATTCCCGCCAAATCGAGAGCCGGTCACTGACGCTGTCGAAATTCGACTATCAGGGCAAGCCGCATATTTTCTATGATGATCACCTGCAACTCTTGCGGCGCTCCGACTGCTTTGTCGCGCGCAAGATCTGGCCCTTTGCCGACCGTCTTTATGAGGCGTTCTTGACCGATCAGGCCAGTGCGATGAAGCGGACAGAGCCGAACCCCGGCAAGATCGACCGCATTTTCGCCAAGGCGGTGGAGCGGCGCACGCGCGGGCGCCCCGGTCTCTATATGCAGAGCCGGTTTCCGGTCGAGGGGCGCGAGAACGGACTAACCTGCGCACCCTATTCGGTGTTCGAGGGTTTCAGCGATCTTTTCGAGAATTTCGAGCCGTGGCTGGCACGGATGACCGGCATGCGGGTGCATGGCCATCTCTTTGCGCCGGAACGGGCCGAATTTTCCGACGGGCAGATGGTGATGAACGGGGCGCTGTCAGACAGTGCCGCGCTGCGCGATTACAACCCGCGCGCCTTTCTGGCCAATCTGATCTGGAACACGCGCGGCGAGCGGCAATGTTTCCAGATGGGACCACGCGATGTGCTGACGGATATCGAGTGGGATATTGTCCGCGACCCCAACGCGCAGGTTTCGGTGATTTCGGGGGCTTGGGCGGTTCCACTCTTCAAATCCAACGCCAATTTCTCGGACATCCGGCGCGAGGCGGCACAGTTGCAGCGGATAGAGAGCAAGCATCTGGAGGTGCTGCGCTCGCAATGGATCAAGGCACGGGTGCGCATCTGGACCATGGCCGAATTCATCGAGGCCCCGATGGAGCCATTGCAAACAATCATCGACGAAATTGGCCAGCAGAACCTGCGCGGTTTGGCCGAGGTGCCGCGCATGGCCGATCTGACCGGCTTTGGTCAATTCCTGCAAAACCTCAAGAATCAAGGGATGCACCCCTATGTGATGGGGGATTTTCCGGTGGAGCAGGGGATAAACGAACCGCAGAACAATCCCCGCAAACCCTATCTTGTGCGATAAGGCCGAATGACAGGCAATTTTGATTATTTCGTGGTGTTCGCAGAGATGCGCACCGGGTCCAATTTTCTTGAAAGCAACCTGAATGCCTTTGACGGGATCGAATGCCATGGCGAGGCGTTCAATCCGCATTTCATCGGCTATCCCAACAAGACAGAGCTCTTGGGGTTGACCCAAGCTGAGCGGGACGAGGTGCCAGAGCGGTTGATCGGCGCAATCAAGGGGCAATCACAAGGCATCGGCGGGTTTCGCTATTTCCACGACCACGACCCGCGTATTCTGGATCTGATGCTCGACGATCCGCGCTGCGCCAAGATCATCCTGACACGCAACCCCGTCGAGAGCTATGTGTCGTGGAAGATTGCGCAGGCCACGGGACAATGGAAGCTGACCAATGTCAAACGCCGGCGCGACAGCAAGATCACCTTTGATCCAGAAGAGTTCGAGCTGCATGTGGGCCGGCTGCAGGCGTTTCAGGTGTTGCTGCTGAACCGGCTACAGGCCGCGGGGCAGACGGCGTTTTACGTGGCCTACGAGGATCTGCAAAACCTCGAGGTGATGAACGGTCTGGCGCGCTACCTGGGCTGCGAGACGCGGCTCGAGGCGCTCGATGCTTCGCTCAAGAAGCAGAACCCTGAACCACTGGAAAGCAAGGTCGAGAATTTCACGGAGATGGAGCGGGCGCTGGCGGGGCTCGATCCGTTCAACCTGACGCGCACCCCCAATTTCGAGCCGCGACGCGGCGCGGCCGTGCCCGGATTCGTCAGCGCGGCACGCGCGCCCTTGCTCTATATGCCGGTGCGCTCCGGTCCCGAGGCAGAGGTTTGTGCGTGGCTCGCGTCACTGGACAATGTGCCGGTAGACACCTTGCCCACCAAGCTCAATCAAAAGGCGCTGCGGCAATGGATGCGGCGCAAGGGAGGGCATCGACGCTTTACCGTGTTGCGACACCCGGTGGCACGCGCGCATGCTGCCTTTTGCGACAAAATCCTGATCAAGGGACCGGGATGCTATCGCGACATTCGCCGCACGCTGCGCAATTTTCACAAACTGCCGATTCCCCAAGGGGATTTGGATGCGAGTTATGATCGCGCCGCGCATCGAGAGGCGTTTGCCGCCTTTCTGCGGTTTCTCAAGGCAAATCTCGCGGGACAGACCGGCATAAGGGTGGATGCCCATTGGGCGACGCAGGCCGCCGTACTTGAGGGATTGGCGGACTTCGCCCCGCCCGACATGGTGGTGCGGGAAAGTGAAATGGCGGGGTATCTGACCGCCTTGGCCCGGCAGGTGGGCTATTCCAAGGCTCCTTCCCCGGCCAACGCGCGCGACACCGCACCCTTTCCACTGGCCGAGATCTACGATGCCGAAATCGAGGCTCTGACGCGCGACGCCTATTTACGCGACTACATGACCTTTGGCTTTGGCGATTGGGCGTGACAGCGCCGTGCCTCACGCAAGGGTGACGCGGGCAGTCTGTGCAGGGGCGGCGGAATGTGGGAGAGTTTGGGGCAACTGTCCTCTGACCGGAGCCTCATATGCGCCTTGTCTCTGTTCTTGCCCTCTGTCTGGCTCTTGCTGTGCCGCTGAGGGCCGCACCGCTCTGCGGTAATCCTGAGACGCCCTGCGAGACGCCGAATGGCAGCTATCACATCGCCCTGCCCAAAGGAACCGGGCCGCATCCGGTGATGATCTTTTTGCATGGGCACGGCGGGCGCGGCGGGCCAATGGTTGAGGGTGCCACCGCACGGGAGGCCACCGCGCGCGGCTATGCCTATATCGCGCCTAACGGGCTGATCCGTATGGGGCGCACGCGCCCCAGCTGGAATTTCCACCCGGATTTTCCGGGACAGCGCGATGAGGCGGCGTTCCTGCAAGAGGTGATGCAGGATGCCGCCGCACGCTTTGACATCGACCCAAAGCGCAGTCTCCTGGCTGGGTTTTCGATCGGCGGGTCTCTCACCAGCTATATCGCCTGCGCCACACCGGACGCCTTCAGCGCCTATGCCCCGGTGTCCGGCAGCTTTTGGCGACCGCATCCGACTGGCTGCGCCGGGCCTGTGCGGCTTTTGCATACGCATGGCTGGCGCGACGAAGTGGTGCCGCTCGAGGGGCGCGTGATCCGTCAGGTCATGGGGCGTGATTTTGCCCAGGGTGACGTGTTTCATGCCATGAGCCTGTGGCGCGCGGCCAATGGCTGTGACAATTACCGCGCCGACAGGTTCGAGACCTCGGGCGATTTCCTGCGCCGAAGTTGGACCCGCTGCGCCCCCGGTTCCGCGCTAGAGTTCGTGCTGTTCGACGGGGGGCATAGCGTGCCGAAAGGCTGGTCCACCATGGCGCTCGACTGGTTCGAGACGCTCAAGGGACCCGGCCAGTAGCGGTTACTCGGCGGCGATGGGCGGGCTCTCGGGATGGCGGAACATCATCCGGTGATTGCGGGCCAATTGCAGGATCGGCGGGGTATCGACCATCTCGGGCGTGGCCATCAGGGACGCAAGGCCACGTCGTTGATCCAGCCGCAGGCCCGACACCATCGAGAGCGGCACGGCGGCAACCAGGCTCACCGCAATCGGCAAAAGCCAGAGCGACACCACCCCCGCCGCCATACCGAGCACCAGAAGCGCACCGCTGACGGTTTCGAGCGCATGAAACTTGAGCACGGTGCGCGGGCTGTAATCGCCGCCTTTGCGCGCCTGCGGCGACCAAGTGGGACGAATGCCGATCACGGTGCGCAGCACCGCAACCACCTGTTGCACCATCATGATCGGCGAAAAGAGGATCGACAGCAACACTTCGACCAGCAGCGAGATGGCAAATCGTGCCCCGCCGCCATAGCGCTGCATTTTCTGCTCGGTGAGGCCGAGCGACAGCGCGCCCAGCATCTTGGGCGCAAGCAGCATCCCATACATGAACAGCAGGATGAGCACGGAACTGACCCGGCTCATTTCTGGCCAGACCGGATAGAGCGGGTTTTCCATCGAGAAATAGGTGATGACGCTGTCTTGGCCATTCCCCAGGATCGCCCAGATCACCAGAAGGCCGAACCACGCGGGCGAGAGCAGATAGCTCATCGCGCCGTGGAAAAGATGAAAGCGAGAGACCGGATGTAGGCCGCGCGTCGCCAGAAGGCTGAGGTGTTGAAGATTGCCATGGCACCAGCGGCGATCACGCAGCGCATAGTCGATCAGGGTGGCAGGCGGCTCTTCAAAGCTGCCGGGAATGGAGGGAAGGAACCGTACCGCCCAGCCGGCACGGCGCAAAAGCCCCGCCTCGACGAAATCATGACTGAGGATCAGACCGCCCTTGCCGCGCAGCGACGGCATGCGCGGCAGGCCCGCGCAATCCGCAAAGGCGCGGGTGCGCAGGATGGCGTTATGGCCCCAATAATTGCCTTCGGAGCCTGTCCAACCCGCCAGCCCCTGAGACAGAAGCATCCCGTAGACGGAGGCCGAGAATTGCTGCATCCGGCCAAAGAGCGTGTCAGAGCCCACCACCAGCGGGGCCGACTGAATAAGCCCTGCGGTCGGATCAAGCGACATCTCGTCAGAGAGGGCGATGACCGCCTCGGGGCTCATCAGGCTATCGGCGTCGAGCACAAGCATCGCCTCATAGGCACCGCCCCAGTTTTCCAGCCATTGCGCGATGTTGCCCACCTTGCGTTCGGTGTTCTGCAGCCGCCTGCGATACCAAACGGGGGCATCGGGCGGCATGGTGGCGCGCAGCGTGGCGTAGGCGCGTTGCTCGGCCACGGCGATGTCACTGTCCTGCGTGTCGGACAGGATAAAGAGTTCGAACCGATGCGCACTGCGCGCGGCGCGCAGTGCGCTCATCATGGCGCTGGCATTACCGAAAACCTCGGCCGTATCCTCATTATAGATCGGAACAAGCAGCGCCACTCGTAGCGCTTCGGGGGTCGCGCCGGCGCGGGCGGTTTGCTGATTGCGGTGTACGGCAAGGCCAAGCGTCGCCGTGCCCATCGCCAGAGCAATCCAAAAGAAGGTGGCAACAACAAAGGCCAGCAGCACCCATTCCAGCCACCAGATGCCATTTGTCGACAACCAATCGCCAAAGGCCCAAGCCAGAACGCCAGTGGTCAGAACGGCGGGCACAAAGGCCGCCACACGCCGCCATTGAAACACGGCGGCGGGGTGCCAGACCGGCGCACTGGGGTCTCGATAGGCGTGACGCAGGCTCTGGACCGGATGGGCCAGAGGCGCAGGCGCGGGCATCAGCCCGGTGCCGGGAAAGGGGGTCAGACTGTCCATCGGTAAAGCCAGACTTCGGACACGGCCTGTCCTTGGTGATAGAGTTGCGCACGCATTTCCGACGCCTCGACATCGCCGGGATCAAAGGAAAACACCAGCCGCGGTCCGTCTGTTTCCGGATTGCGCTGAATTTGGGGGACAGACGTTTCAAAGGTGTTGGCCCTGACGTAAGCGACCAACTCCTCATAATCATCGGGCAAGGCGGGATGCGGGGCAAAGTCGATGACCACGACCTTGTGATCATTATGAGCAAAGCCCTTGCCCAGCCGGGTATTCAGCACCGGCGTCACCGGCTTGGTCACCTCGATCTGGTCGGTCCAGGTCATGCGATAGCTGAACGCGTGTTCAGACCCCTCCGCAAGAGGTGTCCGGGGTTTCCAATAGACAACGATATTGTCGTAGATTTCCTTATCCGTCGGGATTTCGACCAGCGTCACCGCGCCCTGTCCCCAATCTTCGCCGGGCGTGATCCAGAGGCTGGGACGCTCATGGTAATGCGCCTCGAGATCCTCAAAGTTGGAAAAAGCGCGCTCGCGCTGTGCCAGGCCGAAACCCTTGGGGTTATCATCGACGAAACTGGAAATCTGAATAAAGGTCGGGTTGGCCAAAGGCCGCCAGATCAACTCGCCATTGCCGTTGTGGATGCTGAGCCCGTCGCTGTCATGCACGGCGGGGCGGAAATCATCGAACCGGCCACGGTTGGTTTCGTCGAAATAGAACATCGAGGTCAGCGGCGCGATGCCGACATTCGCAAGCTCCGTGCGCGGCCAGAGGGTGCAGCGCACATCGACCTCTGTCGTGGTGCCACTGGGCCGCAAGGTGAAGTGATAGATGCCTGTGACAGAGGGGCTCTCGAGCAGGGCGTGGACCTTGTGCTCGGTGACCCCCGGTGCCGGCTTCTCGATCCAGAAGCGCGTGAAATCCGGAAACTCCTCGCCATCGGGCGAGGCGGTATTGAGCGCCAGGCCGCGCGCCGAGAGACCATAGGCCAGATCTCGCGCGATCACGCGGAAATAGCTCGCCCCTTGGAACACGGCGTATTCCTGAAAGAAGCCCGGCTTTTCAATCTCTGCCCGCAAGCGGATCCCGGAATAGCCCAAGGCGTCGTCCACGGGCAAATCCGGCACGATTTCGTGCAGGTCATAGAGCGCAAAATCAAATGGCAATTTGCGAGAGATGCCATTTTCGACCATGTTCACCTCTACCGCATGCGGAAAGTAGAGGCCCGGCGGGAACATGTCGAATTCAAGCGTGGTGTCAGTGCCCGCCCAGATCGCCTTGTCGGTATCGTAGCGAATACCGCGATACTGATCATAGGTCAGTTCCCGCCATGCGTCGGGCACGAACGGGCGCTCTGCATAGGGATTGGCCGCGATCTGGCGGGCCAACTCGTGCAGCATTGCTTCGGAAAAGGCCACGCCCCCCTCGGCCCGGGCCACGCCGGGCCAAAGCGCAAGTGCCGCGATGGATTTCAGAACATCTCGGCGGATCATTTCGCGACCCGCCATGGATGAGATTTAAACCAGGCCGCGATGTAAGCCACCGCGATCAATGCCCCGAACCCGATGAAATTCGCGAGCGTTATGTTCCAGGTAGTGCGTCCGATCTGGTCCATGACAAAGCCCGAAAAGCGGGCGAACACCATGGAGAAGACGAAGACCGCCAGCGATTGCTGCCCGACCTTCAGAATCATTTTGAGCAGAACTCCCCACACATATGAGATGACGCCAGTGCCAGTGGCGCGCAGGCGCATACCACCTTCTCCGGCCGCTGCCCAGCACAGATATGCAAGTGCCAGAAAATGTACATAGCGCAGGATTCCGAAATCGGATTTGTTGAACAGCCCGTTGTTTGCGCCGCGCCAGTCGCGGGCCCAATCAAAGCCGAATTCGCGCACGCCGATGTTGGAAAGCGGGATATTCGCGATGACAAGCGCTGCCGCGATGCCGATCAACACGCGGTTTACCGGCGGTTTGGGCAGCCAGCCGCGCATGAAGGCAAAGCCGGTGAAAAAGATCAACTGCCAGCCGAACGGGTTGAAGAACCATTCGCGATTCGACCAAGGCTCTGCCGGAAAGGCCAGGTGCCATTGGCCGAGGCCCAGTGAGTCGAGAAGAAACTCCTGCGCCATGAGCCAGGTCAGACCCATCGCCGCCGCCACGGCCCATAGGCTGATGCGGCTGAGCGCCACGATGACCGGCATCATCACGAGGATGACCATATACATCGGCAGAATGTCGAAATAGTTGGGGACATAGGTAAGCGTGAACAGACCCAGAAGCTGCGGGCCGGGATCGGCAAAGAACCTCTGGAGGTTCAGGCCATTGACATAGCTTTTGTCAAAACCGCCGAGGATGTCGAAAGCTGCAAGCATCGTCGCGATGACAAAGAACATCCCGATATGCGCCCAATAAACCTGCCAGACGCGATAGCCCACGCGCCCGGTGCCCAGCGCCCAGCCCGCGCGGTCAAAGGTGCGCCCAAAGGCAATGGCAGAGGCCATGCCCGAGCAGAACACAAAGATTTCGGTGGCATCCGAAAAACCCCAACGCGCCGGAATCCAGCTTGTGAAGAAATTGCGCGGGGTGTGGGCACACAGGATGATGAACATCGCAAGCCCGCGAAAGAAATCCAGCCGGATGTCGCGCGTGCTGGCGACCGGCTTGACGGCTGCATGGGTGGTTTGGCCATGCGTCATGGACGGATCTGCAACACTCGTCATAACGGTGCCGACTCCTCTTCGTAAATCTGTCGAGACCTATTCCGCCGGCAAACGGTCCGCGTCGTCCCAGTCAACGCGCGAGCGCGAGATAAGTTCCAGACGGGTATTGGCATAGGAATCAAGACGGCCCGCGCGCTGTGTGGCGCGCTCTTGCAAGATATTTTCTGCCTCATCGAGAAATCCGCCGCGAATGGCAGCGTCGATGGTCAGACGTTCAAACACATCGCGTTGCGCGTGACTTCCACCCGCAAGCTGCATCGAGCGCCGCGCGCGGCCAAGGTTTAGAAAGGCAGTCTTGTAATCGCCTTCACCAAAGGCCTCGAGCCCAGTGGCCGCCGACAGACCGGGATTGGCCATGCGCGCCATCAGTTCGCCCGCATTGGTCTGTTTTGCGTCGCGGTGCATCCGCGCCAACATCCCCTTGACGGCCATGTCACGGTTGTCACCAACAAGCGCCAGCAAATAATGCAGGTCGGCAAAGAGCAGGCAGGCATCTTCGCTGCGCCGCTCGGAAATCTCGGCCAATTCCTCCCAACGGTCGCCGACGTCATGCCCCTCGAGTTCGAGCCGCATCAAGAGAGAGGTGCCGTTAGAAATGTCGCGGAAATCGTCGGTCTTGTCGCGGCGAATCTCTGTGTCATAGAGGTCGAAAACCGCGTCAATCTCCCCTTGATCGAGATGCATCAGCGCCTTGTGCCACCAGACATGATAGCGAAAATTGTTGCAATGCGCCCAGGCATGCTCGCGCCCTTCGAGCCAGTTGAGCCCGGCGCGCGCATTGGCGGTCATGTCAAAGACATGCGCAACCGCATGCAGACCCCAGGCATCATCGGGCGACAGGCTGAGGCCAAGACGACCAGCGGTCTCCGCGCGCGCATAGTCGCCGGTTTCTTCGAGCGAGAAGGCATGACAGCCAAAGAGATAACCGCGCGCCGGATTCTTGGCATCATAGGCGGGCAAAAGTGCCTCAATCGAGGCGCGCATGCCCTTGCCATCGCCAAGGATGAACCGGGTGGCATGGCTGATCTTCATCGCCAGCGCGTCCTCGGGCCAGCGCGTGAGGATCGCTTCCATCTCGCGCACGGTCTCGGACGGACGACCATCGAGCCATGCCCCAAGCGCGCGGACATAGCCCGCCTCACGCGCGGTTGGAACGCTGCGTTGTGCGGCATCGACGGCAGAACGATGTGCCTCCTGCGCGGTTTCGTTCAATTCGCGCCGCCCCAGCATAAGGAAAAATAGCCCCTTGGTGGCATGGGCCATGGCAAAATCCGGCTCTTGGCTAAGAACAGCCCCCAGATATTCAGGGGTCTTGGCGGCATGGGCGAGAAAGGCCAATACCATCTTGTCCCACGCCTCAGCGGCGGTAGGGGATGATATGGTCAACTCATACCCGAATTGATCTGAACGCATGACCCGAAATCCTTTTTCTAGCTCTCACCACAGCTATTTCGGCAAAATATGAAAGCGGCAACACATCCGCCCCCCACCTCACCAAGTCGTTATCGCCAGCTTAACGATTGTGACCGCCAAGTGGCAGGGCAATAGGTGTAATGCACCGGAAAATAGGCGCAATTTCGCTTAGACGGGTATCGCTGGCGACCACCCCGCCTCAAAATCATTCAGCGATGGCGGTTTCGGCGACGGTTTTGAAAACATCATCCAGTTCGGACGCAAGCGCCCGGAGGTCATCGCCGCCCTCGTCGAAATAGGGTGTAAAAACCACAGTCGGCGTCTTGTAGCTGAGGGTTGCGGTGCCGTCGGAATCTTCGGTCACATAAAGACGGATCGGGGCCTCGATTCCCGCCGCGACACTGGCGGCCAGCATGCGGCGCGCATAGTCGTTGCGGTAAAGGCCAAAGATACGGTTGCCCGGGATGGTGATCCCCTGCCCGCGCGCGCCATCCGAGGCGCTCGCCTGTGTGACAATCGCGATGGGCGCAGTCTTGACCGCTTCGCGCACAGCCTCGACCAACGCGTCAAAGCCTTTGTCGGTGTCGTGGATGACCCAGCCTTCACGCGGTTCCAGTGCTTGTGCCGCGCCAGACAGGAACAGAAAGGCGGTCAGAATTGTCAGAAATCGTTGCATGAAATGGCCCTCCGGCTGCACCCGGAGGGGTAAGGCATCGCCCGAGTCGCAGCAAATCACGTGGCCGCGAGGCGAGGTTACAGATCGCGCCTCAGTGTTGAGAGCACCGCCTCGGTATCCGCCCCGGTCGCAGGCGGAGCAGAACGGTAACTGACCGGTGTGCGCGAAAACTTCAGCGGATTACCAATGAGACGCACCGTGCCTTTGGCGGTATCCGGCGCAGGCATGGTGATGGTCATGCCGCGCGCCTGTGCCTGCTCGGTTTCCAGCGCCTGCCCAATCGTGTTGACCGGCCCCACAGGCACCTTGCGCACCTCAAGCCCGTCGATGACATGCGCGGTGGTGCGCGTGGCCAACACCTCGGCGATCATCGGCACAAGAGTATCGCGATGCGCAAGCCGCGCGGTATTGTTGGCATAGTGCGGATCGGTGGCCCAATCAGGACGGCCCAGATAATCGCAAAAGCGGGCATATTGGCTGTCATTGCCCACGGCCACGATCACATGGCCATCGGCGGTGGCAAAGACCTGATAGGGCACGATATTGGGATGGGCATTGCCCGCGCGCGTGGGCGAGACCCCGGAGGTGAGATAATTCAGCCCTTGATTGACCAGCCACGCCATCGTGGCATCAACCAGGGCGATATCGATATGCTGGCCCTCGCCGGTGACGTCACGGTGACGCAGCGCCGCCAGAATCCCGGTCGCCGCATAGAGGCCGCAGACCACATCTGCCACGCCCACGCCCACCTTCATCGGCTCTCCCCCGGCCTCGCCGGTGATCGACATGATGCCGCCATAGCCTTGCGCCATGAGGTCATAACCCGGCTTCTCACGGTTCGGGCCGGTCTGGCCGAAACCGGAAATCGAGCAATAGACGAGGCCGGGATAGGCAGCGCAGAGCGTTTCGTGATCAAGACCGTATTTGCGCAAACCGCCGGGTTTGAAATTCTCGATCACCACATCGGCGCGGCCAGCGAGGTCATGCAGCAGGCGCTGCACCTCGGGGTCGGTCAGGTCCACCGCCACGGATTTCTTGTTGCGGTTGGACGACATGAAATAGGCCGAGAGATCGGTGGGATTGCCCTCGGCATCCAGCGCAAAGGGCGGCCCCCACTGGCGGGTATCGTCGCCTTCTAGGCTCTCGATCTTGATCACCTCTGCCCCGAGGTCGCCCAGGAGCTGCGTACAGGTGGGACCCGCCAGAATACGGCTGAGGTCGAGGATAACGAGACCATCCAACGGGCCGGGCATGGGCATCTCCTCAGATACGGTTGTCGTAGGAGCCGCGATCTATCTCGGCGGCGATGACGGTAAAGGTGTCGGCCTCTTGCGCGGCCTGCAACGCGGCGCGCAATTCGGCGCGGTTGGTCACGCGCACGCCATGCCCGCCAAAGGCGCGCCCGATGGCGGCAAAATCGTGATGGCCGAAATCGACCGCCAGATTGACCATCTGCCGCTCGCGCTGCTTCTTTTCGATGAGAGCAAGGCTCGCATCGACGAAGACGACGAAGATTACTGGCAGTTTGAGTTCGGCCACGGTCGAGAGTTCGCCGGCGACCATGAGAAACCCGGCATCCCCCGAAAAGCTGACAACAGTGGCGTCGGGCGATGCCAGCTTGGCCCCCATCGCCAACGGCACGGCACAGCCCATCGTGCACAGCGCGGTGGATTGCAGCAAGGCGCGAGGGATGTAGCTCGTCCACATTTGCGACAAGAGGATGCGATGCGCACCGCTATCGACGGTGGCGATGGCATCCTGCGGCAGCACCGCGCGTGCCTCGGCGATGACACCAGCGGCCCCCCATTCGTCATCCGTTGGAAAGGCACCCGCCAGCGACACGCGGGCCGCGGTCACCTGTCCCCCCGTCCACGTCGCACGGGGACTGACGCCCTCGGTGATGGCCGCAAGAGAGGGCGCGCAGGCCCCGACGATATTCATCGTGGCTTGATGCATGTACTGATCGTTCGGCACGGCGGCGATGTCGATCACATTGACCTCTGCCGGGTGCCAGATCTCGCGCCAGCCGGGGCGCATTTCAATGGGGTCATAGCCCACGCAGAGGATCAGATCGGCCTCTTGCACCAGCGGCACGAGGATGCCGTCTGCCAAAGGCGACAGACCCGCGCCGCCCAGACAGAGCGGGTGGGTTTCGGGGATGATCCCCTTGGCCTTGTACGTGGTGATGACGGGGATGTTCAGGCGCTCGGCGGCCTCGAGGATTGTGGCGCTCGCCCCTTCATTGACCGCATCAAGGCCCACGATCATCAACGGGCGCTCGGCCGCCGCCAGCCAATCGCGGGCCGCTTGCGGCGCGGCGGGCTGCATCGGCACGGCATCGGGGCGTCGGCGCAGGCGGGGCGGGGTCACGCGCATATCCGCCACTGAAATCGGCACGTCGATATGCACGGGGCCGGGGCGGCCCTCGGTCGCGATGCCGATGGCCTTGTCGGCAATAATGTCGGCCCCTTGGGCGGTCAGGCGGAATGTGGCCTTGGTGATTGGGGCCAACACCGCCTCGTGGTCGAGGATCTGGTGGGTATATGTCAGCGCCTCATCGGCATCGACGCAGCCGGAGAGGACGATCAGCGGAACACGGTCCTGATGGGCGTTGGCGATGGCGTTGACCCCATTCAAAACCCCCGGTCCCAAAGTGGCAATCAGGATGCCGGGCGCGCCGGTGCGATGCCAAACCCCCTCGGCCATGAAGGCGGCGGCATTCTCATGGCGCGCCAACGTGACCTCGATTCCGGCTTTCGCCAGCGCATCCATCACGGTCAGAACCTCACCGCCCGGCATGCCAAACGCATGGCGACACCCCGCCTCGTAAAGACGCCGTGCAAGATAGTCGGCGGCGCGGTCTTTGGTCTGTCGGCTATCAGTCACGGGGCGGACTCCTCTGTCGTTCTGCGGACTTTGTGGCGGAGCGGTCGGGCGACCGCAAGCCCGGTTCGCGGCGCAAAGACCGGGGGAACACTGGTTTTTCCCCCTGCCCCACCCTAAATCCGGGTTGAGGGACTGCACAAAAGCGCCTAATCACGAGGCCATTCACATAGGTTCACCGGGCTGCCTCGCACCGGCCACAAGGAATTCCAATGGCAAATCATCTCTATCAGAACGACCTGCCCGATGGGCTGGACCTTGGCCCTGTCGTTGCGATTGACTGCGAAACCATGGGGCTGCACCCGCACCGCGACCGGCTCTGTGTTGTGCAGCTTTCGGGCGGGGATGGGCATGCGCATCTGGTGCAGGTGGCCAAGGGGCAGATCCACGCGCCCAATCTGGCAAGGTTGCTGGAAAATCCCGACGTGCTCAAACTCTTTCACTTTGGCCGGTTCGATATTGCCGCGATGCACAATGCCTTCGGCGCGTTGGCCGCCCCGGTCTATTGCACCAAGATCGCCTCGAAGCTGATCCGCACCTACACGGACCGTCATGGCCTTAAATATCTGTTGCAAGAGTTGCTGGGCGTCGACATCTCCAAGCAGCAGCAAAGCTCGGATTGGGGGGCAGAGAGCCTCAGCGCCGCGCAGCTCGACTATGCCGCGTCCGACGTGCTTTACTTGCACCGCTTGCGCGAAGAATTGAACGCGCGGCTGATCCGCGAGGGTCGGATGGATCTGGCACAGGCCTGTTTCGATTTTCTGCCGCAGCGGGCGCTGCTCGATCTTGCGGGCTGGCCCGAGATCGACATTTTCGCACATTGACGGATGGCCCGCGCGCAGAACACCTATTCGCGGATCGTGGCTTGGATCAAGATCATCCTGCCACTCAGCGCGCTTG
Organism: uncultured Roseovarius sp.; assembly: GCF_963972555.1. Lineage (NCBI taxonomy): Bacteria > Pseudomonadati > Pseudomonadota > Alphaproteobacteria > Rhodobacterales > Roseobacteraceae > Roseovarius > uncultured Roseovarius sp. Next base: position 261,528 of record NZ_CAXAUM010000002.1, on the reverse strand, counting down.
GGCTGCTGTCGACGCTGTTTCTGTTCTCGCGCACGGTAGATCCCACGCTCTCTGTGCCCTCGTCGCAGATCGACCTTGAGCAGCGGGCGCAGGATCTCGGCGCGACCAACCCACGCTTTGCTGGGGTCACACGAGAGGGCGACGAAATCCGTTTCGCCGCTGAATTCGCGCGCCCGGATCGGGACACGCCCGAGCATCTGATCGCGGACGGGGTGACGGCGCAGATACGGTTGAGCGCCGGCACGGTGATCGACATAACATCGGGTCAGGCGCAGATGCAGCAGGGGCAAATGACCGCGAGCCTGATGGGAGAGGTGCAGATCACCACCTCGACCGGCTATGTCATCGACACAGAGCGCCTGAATTCCCGACTGGATGAGGTCTATGCTGAAACGCCGGGACAGGTCACGGCAACCGGCCCGGTTGGCGCGCTGACCGCCGGGCGGATGCTGCTGCATAACAATGCCGAGAGCGGTGCGCCGGAATTGCTTTTCACCGAGGGTGTCAAGCTGATATACCAGCCGGGGGAAGCGGGGGAATGAAACCAGTGCCAAGAGTTTCCGGAATGATCGCGGCCATCGCATTGGCCCTTTTGCCTGTGGTCGGATGGGCGCAGGCCGGGCAGGTCGCCTTTGGCAAAACCCAAGCGGATCGCAATCTGCCGGTCGAAGTGACCTCAGACAACCTCAGCGTCAATCAGGCCGACAATACCGCCACATTCACCGGCAATGTGGTGATCGGTCAGGGCGAAATGCGGCTTGCGGCCCCTCGGGTGCTGGTGGTCTACCTTCCCGACCGTACCGGAATTGAGAGCCTGGAGGCCACCGGCGGCGTGACACTGGTCAGCGGCGAGGATGCCGCCGAGGCCGAGCGCGCCGATTACAACATCTCAACCGGCATGATCGAGTTGCGCGGCAATGTGCTCTTGGTGCAGGGGACGAATGCCATCACCGGCGAGACCGTGCTGGTCGATACCGCAGGAGGCACGGCGCAGGTCAGCGGTCGGGTCAAGACCATTCTGCAGCCGGGGACCACCCCATGAGCCGCCCGGCGTTGACACTGGCGCATGAGAGCACCGGTCTGGTGGTCGAGAACCTGCGCAAGAGCTATCGCAAGCGCTTGGTCATTCGCGATGTCACGCTCACCCTGCGCCAAGGCGAGGTCGTGGCACTCCTGGGGCCGAACGGATCGGGCAAGACCACGACATTCTACGCCATCGCCGGGCTGATCTATCCAGAGGGCGGGCACATCCGGATCGACGGGCGCGACGTGACCGGACTGCCGATGTATCGCCGGGCCAAGCTAGGGATCGGGTATCTGCCGCAGGAAATGTCGATTTTCCGCGGCCTGTCGGTCGAGGATAACATTCTGGCGATCCTCGATATTGCCGAAAAGGACCGGCACAAGCGGCGCGAGCGCTTGGAAGAGTTGCTGTCGGATTTCTCGATCGAGCATCTCCGCCGCGCACCCGCTCTTGCCCTGTCGGGGGGCGAGCGGCGGCGGGTCGAAATCGCCCGCTGTCTGGCCGCCAATCCGCGTTACCTCTTGCTGGACGAACCCTTTGCTGGGGTCGATCCGATTTCGGTGGGCGACATCCGGCATCTGGTGGCCGACCTCAAGAAACGGGGCATCGGCGTGCTGATCACCGATCACAATGTTCGCGAAACGCTCGAAATCGTTGACCGCGCGTATATCTTGCATGATGGCAAAGTGCTGATGTCGGGCAGCCCTCGCGATGTGGTGGAAAACGAGAATGTGCGCCGCGTCTATCTGGGCGACAGCTTTCGCATTTCCTGACTGCGACATAGGCGGCAAATCCGCGCCCCTCTCCTTCAAATCAGATTGACAAGATGCGCGGAAAGCGCGTCAATTGAGCTATGACATGTGTTGATCTCGCGCTGTTCCCTGAATGGCCCCCGCGACAAGGGCCTGTCTTGGGACAATTTCACCACCTGTCAGTTTTCAGCATCCGGGATTAACCAGACCCGCGGAGTAATCGCCGCGTATGGCCCCGGCTTGTCAATCGAAGGAGATGAGATGCGGTATCAAATCAGTGGAAAGCAGATCGACATCGGCGAGGCCCTGCAAACGCATGTGAAAGAGGAATTGGGCACGGCTGTTGCAAAATACGCCGAACGTCCGACCGATGCGATGGTCGTCTTTTCCAAGAGCGCTAGCGAATTCGCCTGCGAAACCATCGTGCATCTTTCTACGGGCCTGACGGCGCAGGCCAGCGCCAAGGCGCACGAAATCTACGCCGCCTTCGATGCCTGTTGCGAGAAGATGGAAAAGCAATTGCGCCGCTACAAACGACGGCTCAAGGACCATCACCGTGACCGGGCGGAACCGGTTGAACTCTTTGGAGCGTCCACTTATATCCTCGCCGCAGATAGCGCGGAAACGGAATCAGAGCCCGACAGCCTGCAACCGATCATCGTCGCCGAGATGGAGACCAAGATTCCATCGCTCTCGGTTGGTGAAGCGGTCATGCAGATGGAACTGGCGGGTGCACCTGTTTTAGTTTTCCGCAAACAAGGCAAGGATACGGTCAATGTCGTGTATCGTCGTGAGGACGGCAACATCGGCTGGATTGACCCATAACGAGAGGGTGGCAGGCGGTGACACGCTTGTCTGAGCGGCTCAATTCATGGAACTTCCGATGATCCTCAAGCCAGAGGCGGTGCGCGTTTTGTCAGGGGCAACCAGCAAGAAGCGTCTGATACATGAACTCGGCAATATTGCCGAAGCCGCCTATGGCGTGTCCCATTCCGCAGCTGTCGAGGCCCTCTTGGAGCGTGAGAGCCTGGGTCCGACGGGTGTCGGCCACGGCGTTGCACTCCCGCATGCCCGCTTGGATGGATTGGATCAGGTGGTGGGCGTTCTGACTTTGTTGGAAAAACCGATCGACTTCGACTCGGTGGATCGGCAGCCGGTGGATTTGGCCTTTGCGCTCTTTGCACCAATTGATGCGGGCGTTGAGCATCTCAAGGCGCTGGCGCTGGTGTCGCGCACCCTGCGCGACCCGGGGCTGCGCGCCAAGCTGCGCTCCAACACCGATCCCTTGACGCTCTACACCATCGTCACCGAGGCGCAGGCGGTGCAAGCCGCCTGACGCCTGTCTCGGGCGAACGGCCGCCCTCAGACCAGCCGGTCGCCCGGTTCTTTTCCCGCGAAAAATGCATCGAGATTGTCGAGCGCGCGAAAGCCCATGGCATCGCGCGTGGCGCGGGTCGCGCTGCCGATATGAGGCAGCATGAAGACATTCTCATGCGCCGCAAACGCCGGGTTGCCACCCGGCTCTACCTTGAAGCAATCGAGACCGGCGGCGGCAACATGGCCGGATTTCAGAGCCGCCAAGAGCGCATCCTCGTCAATCAGCGCGCCGCGGGCGGTGTTGACCACAACAGCCCCCGCAGGCAACAGCGCAAGGCGCTCAGCGTTCAGCAGATTGGTCGTGTCGGGCGTGGCCGGGCAATGCAGCGACAGGAAGTCCGCCACTTCAAGCAAACTCTCCACATCGGCATGAAAAACGGCACCGTGTTCCTCGTCAGGCGCAAGCCGCGTGCGGTTGTGATAATGGATTTCCATGTCAAAGCCGCGCGCCTTGGCGGCAAAGGCACGGCCCACACGCCCCATGCCGATGATCCCCAGCCGTGCGCCGGTCATCTGCTTGCCCACCATGAAAGAGGGCGACCAGCTATCCCATTGCCCCTGCCGCACGATCCGGTCTCCTGCGACCGCGTGCCGTGCAGCCCCCAGCATCAAGAGCATGGCAATCTCGGCGGTGGCGTCGGACAGCACATCTGGCGTGTTGGTGACGACGATTCCAGCGGCCTTGAGCGCCGCCAGATCGCAATGATCGACCCCGACCGAGTGGTTGGCAACGATCTTGAGCCTCGGATCAAGCTGCGCCACCACGTCGGCGCTGAAATGCTCGGAGTGGCACGGGATCATCCCGTCAACCTTGGCGCTAATGGCGATGATCTCTGCGGCGGTGCCGGGGGTGTCCGCTTCATTCACGATCACCTCATAATCGCGGCGGGCGCGGGCAAGCGTGGCGTCGGAGAGGCGGCGCGGAATCCAGAGGACTTTCTTGTCCGGCATGTCAGCTTTTGTTCTTGCTCGAGGTCACAAAATCATACGCGGCAAGCGCTGCAGTCAGGCCAACAACGACCCAAAGGTCGAACGTGCCGACCTTCTCCGCAAGGATATAGAGAAAAGCGGCAAAGACCGCGAAGGCAAACATCGCCATAATTCTGTTCATGTCGTCATCCTTTTCTCATGCTGTGGCCTCGGACAGCCAGCCCGTGAACCAGTTTGCGTTGCGCAAGAGCCGCGCGTCATTGCCGCGCGCGGCAACAAATTGCACGCCCATCGGAAGGCCATTCTCCGCCGTAAAGGCAGGCACCGTGATCGCCGGCGTGCCGGTCAACGTCCAAAGCCCGTTGAAAATGGCATCGCCGGTATACTCCAGCCCCTCAGGTGCGGGGCCCGTGGCGGCGGGACAGAGGATCGCATCACAGCGCTCAAAAATCTCGTCCAGCCCGGCATAGAGCACATCGGCCCAGTCGAGTGCCGCAAGATAGTCGCGGGCGAGCGTGGCATTGCCCGTTTTCAACGCCTCTTGCGTGCGCGGCCCAAGCGCGTCGATGGATTTGCCATAGCGGTAATAGTATTTCGCCATTTCCGCGAAATTGATCCGCGCCCGCACCTCTGCCGCCTCATCAAAGGCATTGGGCAGGGGCGCTTCGAACACCTGTTCGCCCAACGCCTCGATCAGTTCGTCAAAGGCCGCGTGCAACTGCGGATCGGCCTTGTCCCAGCCCGGCGGGCGGACAAAGGCAAATACCGGCTTGAGCGGCGGCGCTGACGTGGCCACCGACAAGAGCGGGGGCACAGGGGCAGGCGTGGTCGCAGGGTCGCCCGCGTCATGGCCCATGAGAACCTCAGCCAGAAGCGCCGCATCGGCGGGCGTGCGGGCAAACACCCCAAGCGTATCAAGCGTGGGCGATTGCATCAGAACGCCTGTGCGCGGGATCGCGCCAAAGCTGGGCTTGAACCCTGTCACACCGCAATAGGACGCCGGGCGGATCACCGAGCCGCCAGTCTGCGTGCCAACCGCGAGCGGCACCATGCCATCCGCCACTGCCGCAGCAGAGCCCGAGGACGAACCGCCGGGCGTATGGGCGGGGTTGAGCGGATTGCGGGTGGGCCCGGCGTGCATATAGGCCAGTTCTGTCGTGATCGTCTTGCCCATGATCACCGCACCCGCTGCCTTGAGCCGCGCAACGATGGCAGCGTCCTTGATGGGGATGCGCCCCGCATCCAGCGGACAGCCATTTTCCGTCGGAATTTTCGCGGTGTCGATAATGTCCTTGAGTGCCACCGGCAGGCCATGCAGCGGCCCGATAGGGCGCCCGGCCTGTCGTTGCGCATCAAGCGCCTTTGCCTGTTGACGGGCAAAATCGGCGTCAAACCACGCCCAGGCCCTGATCTCAGGTTCTCGCGCCTCGATGCGGGCGATGCAGGCCTCGACCAGATCGAGCACGCTCAGCGCCCCCGAGGCCAGACGCGCACGCAGGGCGCACGCATCCAGCATCAGGATATCGGCCTTATTTGCCATACATCAGCTCCGGCAGATAGAACACGATCTGCGGGAAGATATACATCAGGGCCATCGCGATAAAGACGCAGAAGAGAAACGGCATGACGCCCGAGAAAATCTGCGTAAGCTTGATCTCTGGCGGGGCGATCCCTTTGAGGTAATAGGCCGACATCGCCATAGGTGGGGTCAAGAAACTGGTTTGCAGGTTGAGCGCCACCAGAATGCCGAAGAAGAGCGGATCCACTTCGAAGAACGCCAAGAGTGGCAGGAAAATCGGCACGAAGATGATGATGATCTCGGACCATTCCAGCGGCCAGCCCAGCAGAAAGATGATGAGCTGCGCCAAGAGAAGGAACATCAGCGGGCTGAGGTTCATGCTCTGGACGAAATCCGAAATAATGTGCTCGCCACCGAGATAGGAAAACACCGCCGAGAACGTGTAGGAGCCGACAAAGAGCCAGCAAACCATCGCCGTTGTCCGCACGGTGAGATAGACACTCTCTCGCATCCGTTGCCATGTCATCGCGCGGTAGACGAAGGCGAGGAAGATGCCACCCAGTGCGCCAATTGACGCCGCTTCGGTCGGGGTTGCAAGACCGAGCAGGATCGAGCCAAGCACCGCGAGAATAAGAAACGCCAGCGGCACAAAGGACGTTACGATCATAAGGAAAAGCTGCATCTTGGGGATGTCAGGAATTTCCTCTTTGCTGGGCTTGGGTGCCACGGACGGCTGAATGATCGCCCGACCGATCACATAGACCAGATAGAGCCCGACGAGCGTAAGCCCCGGCAGGAGCGCCGCTGCATAGAGCTTGACGATAGAGACGTTGGACGCAGCCGCATAGACAATCAGCATGATCGAGGGCGGGATGAGAATACCCAGCGTGCCACCAGCGCAAATAATCCCGCTTGCGAATGACGGATCATACCGCGCCTTGAGCATGGCAGGCAGCGCCAGAAGACCCATCAGCGTCACCACAGCCCCCACGATGCCGGTGGCCGTGGCAAAGAGCGCACAGGTCACAAGAGCCGCCACGCCCATCGAGCCCGGCATGTTCTTGGCGGCGACGTTGAGCGTCGAGAAAAGACGGTCCACAATATTCGCCCGCTCAACGATGTAGCCCATGAACAGGAACAGCGGCACGGCGGTGAGAACCTCGTTCGACATCACGGTATAGGTCTGATTGACGAAGAGGTCGAATATTCGGTTGTTGAAGAACCCCTCGAGCCACAAGCTCCATTGGTCCCAGGTGCCGGCATCCTCGCCTAGCCGGTTAAAGCTGCGCCACATGCGACCAGCGTCGAAATAGGCGTAGTAACCAAAGCCGATCCCCATGGCCATGAGGGTAAAGGCGATGGGAAAGCCCAGAAATACGAAGATAAGGAAAAGGCCCAGCATCATCAGGGCGATTTGCGGATCGGTCATGGATGTGCGTCCTTTTCGGCCTCGGCGGCCTTTTGCATCAGCAGGTCTTCGGTCTCGAAGACGTCTTCATCGGCCTTGAGCCATTCATTCGTGCGCATGCAGTGAATGCAGCGGCACACTTGGGCAATGCCCTGGATGAAGAGAAGAATTCCGGCGGCGACGATCACGGTCTTGAACTGATAGATCGGGATGCCTGCGGGGCTGTTCACGGACACCTCGGCATAGGACCATGACCGCGCGGCATATTTCCAGCCCGCAGCGATGAGCGCGATGATCCCCGGAAAGAAGAACAGAATGTAGAGAACCAGATCGACCTTGGCCTGATTGCGTGGCTGCCAGAGGCGATAGAGAAAATCACCCCGCACATGTCCGCCGCGCGACAAGGTATAGGCTCCGCCCATCATGAAGAGCGTGCCATACATGATGAAAGACACATCCAACGACCACGCGGTCGGGTTGTTGAAGACATATCGCACCACCACTTCATAGCCGGTGCCAAAGGCCATCAGCACAATCAGCCAGGCAAACGCCTTGCCGAACCAGGCCGACAGGTTGTCGGCGAAACGTATGAAACCGATCACACGGAGCCCCCTCTATTTTGAAAGTGGCCCCGGCGTTTCCTGCGCCGGGGCCCTGGATTTTTCGGTTGTTACACCGGGATTACAACTTGAGCTTGCCGGGGAAGTAATGATCGTAAGCAAGCGCGTAATCGGGTGAGTTCATCAATTCGTAGAACGTCACATCCTGAACCCATGCCCGCTGGCTGTCGAGGCACTTCTTCATGAACGGGTCTTCTTCGAGAACGGGGATCAGCTTGTCCCACGCCTCGATCTGGCCGTTCAGGATGTCCGTGGACGTGCGGTGCACGGTGACACCTGCCTCTTCCTGAAGCCACTTGAGGTCGGCCGAGTAACGACGCATCGCCTTGGCGGTGTTGGCGGTCGAAGCGGCCTCCACACCATATTTCAGGATCGCGCGCAGATCGGGATCAAGGTCTTCCATGGTGAGCTTGTTGAACAGGAATTCAAAGCTCTCGGACGCCTGGTGGTACGAGGACAGGTAGTAGTTCTTGGCCACGTCATGCGCACCGAAGTCCTTGTCCGACGACGGGTTGTTGAACTCGAACGCGTCAATCACGCCGCGCTCCATTGCCGGCACGATCTCGCCGCCCGGAAGCTGTGCCACGGACATGCCCATGGACTGCAACAGATCCGCCGCAAGACCCACGGTGCGATACTTGAAGCCTTGCAGGTCAGCGACGGTGTTCACCTCACCCTTGAACCAGCCAAAGGGCTGCGCGAACATCGGGAAGCCGAGATAACCATCAACCTCCATGCCGAGGATATCGTTCACCAGCTCGTCATAAAGCGCCTTGCCGCCACCCTCATAGAACCAGCTCAGCATCGTTGTGGCCGAGCCGCCGAACACGGGCCCGGTACCAAAGAGCGAGGCCGCCTTGTTCTTGCCATACCAATACACCGGCACCGAATGGGCGATGTCGAGCACGCCGTCGTTCACGGCATCGAGCACCTGGAAAGCAGCCACGACCGCACCCGCGGGCAGCACGTCGATCTTCAGGCGGCCACCAGACATCGCCTCAACCCGGTCGGCGTAATCCTGTGCAAATTCTTGCCAGATATTACCCGATCCCCAGGATGTCTGCATCTTGAGCACCAAGGGCGCTTGTGCCAACACCGCCGGAGCCGCGAGCGCGCCCGCAGCAACCGCCGGCGCCCCAACCGCCGCGCGGCGCAGGAACGAGCGCCGGTCCATCTTCGACTTGTTTGTCATTTTAGTCCTCCCTTAAATCTGTTGCGTCTGTTCGCATCGGATGGCGGGCAAAGCATAACCCCCACGGGCGATTCGAAGCCCTGTTTCCGCCACACGCGGGCAATCGTAACGCTTATGTGAGTAAAGGCAAGCATTCTGGTAAGATTAATTTACCAAATTGGCTTGATTTCCTGTTCCAGACGACAGTTTTGCGGGCCAGCCCATGGACCACGCGCGCCGATGCGCCTTGCGCGCCCCCTCTTGCTTTGATTTAACCGCTGCAATTGTCCCGCCGGAGGCCACCCATGGTCGATATCGCCACCCGTGTGCATAATCACAAATGGAAGATCGACCCGATTGTCCGATCCCTGATCGACACCGATTTCTACAAACTCTTGATGTGCCAATCGGTGTTTCGCCGGCGTCCCGATACAACCGTCACCTTTTCGCTGATCAACCGCAGCAGCGCGATCCGTCTGGCCGATCTCGTGGATGAGGGCGAGCTGCGCGAGCAACTGGATCACATCCGGTCCCTGTCGCTGTCGCGCGGCGAGAGCACCTGGATGCGCGGCAACATGTTCTATGGCAAGCGCAGCATGTTCACGCCCGAATTTATGGATTGGTTCGAGGCTCTGCGCCTGCCGCCCTATCATCTGGAAAAACGCGACGGGCAATACGAACTAACATTCGAGGGCAAGTGGCCCGAGGTGATGCTCTGGGAAATCCCGGCGCTGGCCGTGCTGATGGAATTGCGGTCGCGCGCGGTGCTGCATCACCTCAAGAAGTTCGAGCTTCAGGTGCTTTATGCCCGTGCCATGACCAAGCTGTGGGAAAAGGTCGAACATCTGCGCCCCATCGAGGGGCTGCGCATCGCCGACTTCGGCACAAGGCGGCGGCATTCATTTCTGTGGCAGGATTGGTGCGTGCAGGCGATGAGCGAGCGGTTGGGCAACCGCTTTGTCGGCACATCGAATTGCCTGATCGCCAAGAACCGCGATCTGGAGGCGATCGGGACCAATGCCCATGAATTGCCCATGGTCTATGCCGCCCTGGCCGAGGATGATGCGGCGCTGGCGCGCGCGCCCTACGAGGTGCTCTCGGACTGGCATGAAGAGCATGATGGCAACCTGCGCATCATCCTGCCCGACACCTATGGGACCAAGGGTTTTCTCGACAATGCGCCCGACTGGCTGGCGGGGTGGACCGGCATACGCATCGATTCCGGTGCGCCCGAAGAAGGGGCGGAAACCGCGATAAACTGGTGGAAATCACGCGGCGAGGATCCGCGGCAAAAGATGGTGATCTTTTCCGATGGTCTCGATGTGGACCGCATCATCGCGTTGCATCAGCGTTTTTCAGGACGGGTGCGTTGCTCATTCGGCTGGGGTACGCTCTTGACCAACGATTTCAGGGGATTGACGCCGGATGATGCGTTGGCCCCGTTTTCACTGGTGTGCAAGGCGGTGGCCGCCAATGGGCGACCCACGGTCAAGCTGTCGGACAACCCGCGCAAGGCGATGGGACCCGCCGATCAGATCGCCCGCTACCAGCGCGTCTTTGGTGTGGGCGCACAGGAAGAGTTCGAGGTTATCGTCTAACGCCTGACATGGAGGTAATGCGCATGGACCTCTATCACACATCACCAATTCAAAGGCCTGCGCGCCAGTGGGCGAGCTCACAGGCCCGCCCGCGGCAGATGCGATGAGCCGGGGGGTGGGCCGACGCACGGTTCTGGCGGGATTGGGCGCGGTCGCCTGTGCAGCGGGCAGTGCCGCGGCACAACAGGGCAAACGCACCGTCGTTATTGGCGCGGGTCTGGCGGGGCTCTCGGCGGCGCGCGCGCTTCACGACGCAGGGCATGCCGTGACGATACTAGAGGCCAGCCCACGGGTTGGCGGGCGCATCCGGACATCGCGCCATTGGCCCGACCTGCCGATCGACCTTGGCGCAAGCTGGATACACGGACAGCGCGACAATCCCCTGACGGATCTGGCGCGGCAGAGCGGCGCACGGATGGTTGCGACGAGCTACAATGCAGCAATCCTCTTGGCGCAGGACGGATCGGAGATTGACCCGGACATGCGCCCAGCCAACACCCTTTTGCGCCGCGCCCTTGCCGCCACAGAGAGGCGCTCGCGCGACATTTCCGTGATGCAGGCGCTCGAGGCCGCGCCTGAATGGCAAAGCGCCGATGCAGACCTGCGGCGTCTGGTGCTCTATCTGGTCAACAGCACGCTGGAGCAGGAATACGGAAGCCCCGCGCGCCTCTTGTCGGCGTGGTATGGCGATGAGGGCGAGGACTTCGGCGGCGCGGAGGTGCTCTTTCCGCTGGGGTTCGACCAGATCACAACCCGGCTTGCGCAAGGATTGGACATCCGGCTCTCTTCCCCCGTGCAGGAGATTGCTCCTGGCGAGGTCCGTCTGGCCGATGGCAGCCGGATTGCGGCAGAGCGGGTAATCTGCACCCTGCCGCTTGGCGTTCTGAAATCGGGGCGGGTGCGCTTTGGCGCGGCCCTCACGCGCGCGCGACAGGCGGCCATCGACAGCCTGCGGATGGGCCTCTTGAACAAATGCGTGCTGCGCTTTGATCGCATTCATTGGCCCGGGGATGTGGACTGGATCGGCTGGCTGGGTCCGCGTCCGGGCTTCTGGGGGGAATGGGTCTCACTGGCGCATACGATGGCGGTGCCTGTTTTGATCGGCTTCAACGCCGCCGATCCGGCCACCGAGATCGAAGGCATGAGTGATCGTGACACCCGCACCGCCGCGCAGGATGCGCTGCGCGCGATGTTCGGCACCGGGTTTCCGGCACCTCTGGATTCGCAGATCACCCGCTGGGGGCAAGAACCGCTGAGCAGAGGCAGCTATAGCTACAACGCGGTTGGCACCGGGCCCACGACGCGGCGCGCCTTGGCGGGTTCGGACTGGAACGGGCAACTCTGGTTTGCCGGCGAGGCCTGCTCGGTCGGGCATTTCGGCACGGCGCATGGCGCGGTTTTGACGGGGCGAGAGGTCGCGCAGGCCATTCTCAAGGACGGATAAGCCCCGCCACCTGTCGACCGATCACCCCAATCGCCGGCCTGTGGCGCGGTCGAAAAGGTGCATGTTCTCGGGCTTGATACCGAGGCGCAGGATCTCTCCACCATGCGCAACCGTATGGACGCCAGGCAGGCTTGCGGTAAACCCTTGGCCCGTTTCCAGCTTGCCGTGCAACAGCGTGTTGGCCCCCAGGGGCTCGGCAAGCTGCACCTGCATCGCAATCGGCCCCTCGGGATCGGGCACAAGATGCTCTGGCCTGAGCCCCAGCATCACAGGCCCCCGATGACCCGTCGGATTGGGCAGCCGGGTCGCCCCCAGCCAGAGCGCGCCCTCCCGCCCCTCACCTTCCAGCACATTCATCGACGGGCTGCCAATGAACTGCGCCGCAAAGAGCGTGGCAGGACGCTCGTAGACATCCAGAGGCGTGCCGATCTGTTCGGCGCGGCCTGCATTCATCACGATCATGCGGTCCGCCATGGTCATCGCCTCGACCTGATCATGGGTGACATAGAGCGATGTGATGCCGAGCTTGGCCTGCAACTCGCGGATCTCCAGACGCATCTGAACCCGCAGCTTGGCATCGAGGTTGGACAAGGGTTCGTCAAAGAGAAAGACCGACGGCGCGCGCACGATGGCACGCCCCATGGCGACACGCTGGCGCTGACCGCCCGAAAGCTGCCGGGGCTTGCGATCCAGCAACTCGGTCAGTTGCAGGAGTTTGGCCGCATCCTGCACCTTGGCCGCAATCTCGGCCTTGGGCAGTCCCGCGATCTTGAGGCCATAGCCCATGTTCTGCGCAACGCTCATATGCGGATAGAGCGCGTAATTCTGGAACACCATGGCGATGTCACGGTCCATCGGCTCCAGATCATTGGCGCGGCGATTGCCGATGCGCAACTCGCCCTCGGTGATCGTCTCTAGCCCCGCGACCATGCGCAACAGGGTGGATTTGCCACAGCCCGAGGGGCCGACAATGACAATAAATTCGCCATCCGCCACGTCGAGGCTGACACCCTTGATCACCTCGGTCGGTCCAAAGCGTTTCTTGATATTGTCGAAGGTTACGGTTGCCATTGGGTCTATTTCTCGCTGTCCACGAGGCCGCGGATAAAGAGTTTCTGCATCGAGATGACCACCACCACCGGCGGGATCATCGCAAGGATCGAGGTGGCCATGATCACCGGCCAATCGGCCACGTCATCGCCCGATGGAAACATCTGGCGGATGCCCATGACGATCGTGTTCATCGACGGATCCGTGGTGATCAGAAGCGGCCAGAGATATTGGTTCCAGCCATAGATGAAGAGGATCACGAAAAGCGCCGCGATATTGGTGCGGCTCATCGGCAAGAGGATATCGCGAAAGAACTGCATCGGGCTCGCCCCGTCGACGCGCGCCGCTTCGGCCAACTCATCGGGAATAGTGAGGAAGAATTGACGAAAGAGAAAGGTTGCAGTGGCCGACGCGACAAGCGGAAAGATCAGACCCTGATAACTGTTGAGCATGCCAAAGCCCGCGATCACCTCATAGGTCGGCACGATCCGCACCTCGACAGGCAGCATCAAGGTGAGGAAGATCAGCCAGAAGAACATATTGCGCCCCGGAAAGCGGAAATAGACGATGGCAAAGGCCGAGGTGAGCGAGATGATGATCTTGCCCACGGCAATCCCCACCGCCATGATCAGCGAGTTGCCCAACATGCTCAGCACCGGCACGTTGACGCCCGAGAAAAGGGCTGCGGTGTAATTCTCGATCAGTTGGTCGCCGGGCCAGAGCGGCATCGGCGGGCGCACGATTTCCGGCTGCGTCACAGTCGAGGCAACGAAAGCCAGCCAGATCGGAAAGAAAATCACGAGCACGCCCGCGATCATGCACAGATGCGTGAGCCAAAGACCCGCACCGCGCCGCTCCACCATGCCTGTGATCTCGCGCGCCATCAGTAGTGCACCCGTTTCTCGATGTATTTGAATTGCAGCACCGTGAGCAGGCCCACGACCACCAACAGGATCACCGATTGCGCGGCGCTAGACCCCAGATCCTGACTGACAAAGCCATCGGAAAACACCTTGTAGACGAGGATTGTCGTGGATTGCTGCGGCCCCCCGGCGGTGATGGTGTGGATCACACCAAAGGTCTCGAAGAACGCATAGACGATATTGACCACGAGCAGGAAAAACGTGGTGGGCGACAGGAGCGGCAGCACGATGGTAAAGAACCGCCGCCAGAACCGCGCGCCGTCGATGGCAGCCGCCTCGATGATCGAGCGGGGCACGGCCTGAAGCGCGGCAAAGAAGAACAGGAAATTATAGCTGATCCGCCCCCAGGCAGAGGCGGCGACGACCAGCCCCATCGCCTCGGTTCCGTTCAGCACATGGTTCCAATCATAGCCCAGTTGCCCCAGATACCACGACACCACGCCCACGCGGGTGTTGAACATGAACATCCACAGCACCCCCGCGATGGCCGGGGCCACGGCATAGGGCCAGATGAGCAGCGTCCGGTATGTGCCCGCCGATTTCACCAGCCGGTCGGCCATGACCGCCAGAAAGAGCGCCGGGATCATCGACGCCAGCGTGACCAGCGTGGAAAACACCGCCGTGGTGACAAAAGACGCGCGGTAATAGGGATCGCCAAGCAGGTATTCGAAATTCCCCAGCCCCACGAATTGCGACGACAGGCCGAAAGGATCAGGAATAAAGAGCGACTGCCAGACCGCCTGCCCCGCCGGATAAAAGAAGAACACCGCAGAGATGAACACCTGCGGAGCGATCAGGCAGAGCGGCAAGAGCCAGCCCTTGAAGGTGACACGTTTTTCCATGCGCGGTCAGGGGCCGGTTGCCCGGCCCCGCCCTAAATCAGCGATTGGCTTGCTCGAAGCGGCGCAGCAGTTGATTGCCGCGTTCCACCGCCGTATCCAGCGCCGCCTGCGCGTCCTTGTCGCCGGACCAGACGGCCTCCAGCTCTTCGTCGATGATCGCGCGGATCTGATCAAAGGACCCAAGACGCAACCCCTTGGAATTCTCGGTCGGTTCCTTGCTGGTCATCTGGATCACGGCAACATCCGTGCCGGGGTTGGCCTCGTAGAACCCCGCCGCGCGCGTCACCTCGGCAGCGGCAGAGGTGATGGGCAGATAGCCGGTGTTCTGGTGCCATTGCGCCTGCACCTCGGGCGAGGAGAGGTAGTTGAGGAACGCGGCGGTGGCCTTGTATTCCTCGGGCTCATGCCCGGCCAGCACCCAGAGTGAGGCGCCGCCGATGATGGTATTCTGCGGCGCACCCTCAACCCCGTCCCAATAGGGCAAGGGGCGGATCTGGAAGTCGAACTGCGCTTCGGCCTTCACACCGGCATAGCCTGCCGAGCTTTCGGTGAAGAGGGCACAGTTTCCGGCGCGGAAATTGGCCCCGGCTTCGTTGCGGCGACCGGCATAGATGAATTTGCCGTCCTGCGCCCATTCCCCCAGCTTGGAAATATGCTGCACCTGGAGCGGTCCGTTGAACACAAGTTCCGTGTCCAGACCGCCAAAGCCATTGGCCTGCGTGGCAAATGGCACATTGTGATAGGCCGAGAAGCTCTCGAGATGGACCCAGCTCTGCCAGGAGGTGGTGTAGGGGCAGGCATGGCCCGCCTCTTTGAGTTGGCCCAGCACCGTGTCAACGTTTTGCCATGTGCTGAGGTCCGTGTCGGGGTCGATCCCCGCCCCTTCCAGCGCGTCGCGATTCACATAGAGAACCTGCGTCGAAGAGTTGTAGGGCAGCGAGAGCATTTGCCCCTCGGCGGTGGTGTAATAGCCGGTAACGGCAGAGAGGTAGGCATTGGGATCAAAGGGCAGACCCGACTCGTCCATGACCTCGTAGACCGGCTTGATTGCCCCTTTGGCGGCCATCATGCTTGCGGTGCCAACCTCGAAGACCTGGAGGATTTGCGGCTGTTCGCCCGCGCGGAACGCGGCGATCCCGGCATTCAGCGCCTCGGAATAATTGCCTTTGGGCGTGGCCGTGACCTTGTAATCGCTCTGCCCGGCGTTAAAGCCAGCAACCTGTTCATCGAGCAATTCGGCCAGCCGCCCCGTGAAGGCGTGCCAGAATTGAATCTCGGTCTGCGCGGCGGCGGTGAGTGGTGCAAGGGCCGTGGTGGCCGCAAGAATGGCGCCAAAAGCGAATTTAGACATCTGATCCTCCCTGTGGAACGCGTGCCCGGATCATCCCGTCCAGCCGCGTCTTGCGCGGTCAAGCTACACGTAAAACGCGAACAGGCAACCGTAGTAACGGCTGCCTGTGCAAATTTCACCAAACTGTTATGAACCGGATCAGCCCAGGGTGATGGGTGTCACCAGCCCTTGTTCACGCGCCAGTTTGGCCGCGACCGAGGCCACGGCAAGATCCTGAAGCCCGACGCCCGTGCCATCAAAGAGCGTGATTTCCGTCTCCGACGCGCGCCCGCCATGGGTGCCGTTGATAACAGCGCCGATGGGGGTAATGTCGCCTTCGGCAATCAGGCCCTTGCCCACCGCATGCTGTGCCTCACCGATGGTGATCGACTGCGCGATCTCATCAGCAAAGACCGTGGCACGGGTAAAGAGCGCCGGATCGACCTCTTGCTTGCCCTTGGTGTCGGTGCCCATGCAGGCGATATGCGTGCCGGGCTTGACCCAGTCTGCCATCATCAGCGGCTCAAAGGCTGAGGTGATCGTGATGATCACATCGGCCTGCGCGCCCAGCTCTTCTTGCGTTACCGCCTCGAACTCCAGCCCCAGCTCTTTTGCCACAGCGCCAAGGCGCGGCAGCATGTCGGGATGCGGGTTCCAGGCAACGACCTTTTCAAACGCGCGCTGCTCGACGGCGGCACGCAATTGGAAGGTGGATTGATGACCTGCACCGACCATGCCCAGAACCTTCGCGTCCTTGCGCGCGAGATGGGCGATGGAGACCGAGGACGAGGCCGCCGTGCGAATGGCGGTCAGGTAATTGCCGCCCACCAGCGCCGAAAGACGCCCGGTATCGGGATCAAACAGGAACACGGTGGACTGATGGTTGGTCAGCCCCTTGTCCATATTGCCCGGCCAATAACCCCCGGCCTTGAGGCCCAGCGCCAGGCCAGAGCGGTCAAACCCACCCTTGAAGCCATAGAGCGCATCGGCATGACCGATCGCCTCGCGAACCACCGGAAAGTTATAGGCATCGCCGCTTGCCATTGCGGCAAACACCGCCTCGACCGCGCCAAAGGCGTCCGCCCGGCTGATGATTTTCTGGCAGATTTCCTCGCCGACGATCACGAAACCGTCGGCGGCCACCTGTTGTTGGGTATTCATCATGCCAGCCCTTAGTAGGCCCGGCCGCGTGCTGAAACCGGCCATACGGTTTCAACCTTGCCGTTGCGGACGCCGACATACCAATCATGCACGTTGCAGGTCGGATCGCAGTGACCGGGTACAAGGCGCAGCTTTTCGTTCACCTTGAGCACGCCATCGGGATCGGACACAACGCCATGCTCGTCCGAGCATTTGACATATTGCACATCTGTGCGGCCAAAGACGAAGGGCAAGCCCGAGTCGACCGACTGTGCCTTGAGGCCCGCGTCAACGATGGCCTTGTCGGCCTTGGCATGGCTCATGACAGAGGTCAGGATGAACAGCGCATTTTCCCATTCGCCTTGGTCAATACGCTTGCCGTCCTTGTCGAGGATGCGGCCATAATCGGCGTCCATAAAGGCGTAAGAGCCACACTGAAGCTCGTTATAGACGCCCGAGTTACCTTCGAAATAGTAGCTGCCAGTGCCGCCGCCACCTACGATGTCGCACTCCAGCCCCTCGGCCTTGAGCGTGTCAACGGCATCCTTGACCTGCGCCACGGCGAGGTCGATCTTGGCCTTGCGGTCCTCGTATTTGTCCATGTGCTGCATCGCGCCCTGATAGGCTTGAATGCCCGCGAACTTGAGGCCGGGTGCGGCGTCAATCGCCTTGGCGATCTCCACCACGGCGGGGGTTGTCGTCACACCGCAGCGCCCAGCGCCACAGTCGATTTCAACGAGACATTCGATTTCGGTGCCATGCTTTTGCGCCGCCGCCGAGAGGTCGGCGACGTTGGCCAGATCATCAACGCAGCAGATGGTGCGCGCGCCAAGTTTCGGCATGCGGGCCAGACGGTCGATCTTGGCCGGGTCGCGAACCTGGTTCGAGACCAGAACGTCCTTGATCCCGCCACGGGCAAAGACTTCGGCCTCGCTGACCTTTTGACAGCAAACGCCGCAGGCACCGCCAAGGCTCTCCTGCAGCTTTGCCACGTCAACGGATTTGTGCATCTTGCCGTGGACGCGGTGGCGCATGCCATGATCGCGGGCCCAATCGCCCATTTTCTTGATGTTGCGCTCGAGAGCGTCGAGATCAAGCACCAAGCAAGGGGTCTGAATTTCGGATTCGTCCATGCCCGGCAATGCGGGAATGTCATAGCCTACCTCGTAGGCGTCGAGATTGATCGTGTCTTTCATCAGAGGTCCTCCCAGAATTCGGGTTTTTCAGTTACGGCGCGCGGGGGTCGCGCGCCGCTTGGAATTGGTCACTTGATCCACGGCAGCGTGTCGAGATCGACATTGCCACCCGTGATGATCACGCCGACGCGCTTGCCCGCGAAAACCTCGCGGTTCTTGAGGATGGTGGCAAGAGGCACCGCGCAACTTGCCTCGATCACGATCTTCATCCGCTTCCACGTGAGCTTCATCGCGTCGATGATTTCCTCTTCGCTGGCGGTCAGGATGTCGGTCACATTATGGCTCACGAAATGCCAGGTGTTTTCCTTGAGAGGCACCTTGAGACCATCGGCCACGGTATTGGGCGCGTCATCGGCGATGATATGGCCCGCCTTGAAACTGCGATAGGCGTCATCGGCCTGCTCGGGCTCTGCTGCATAGATCTCGACATGCGGCGCGATGTTCGACAGCGTCAGACAGGTGCCCGACACCATGCCACCCCCGCCGATGGGGGCGATCACGGCGTTCAGCCCCTCAACCTGCTCCATCAATTCGAGCGAACAGGTCGCCTGCCCGGTGATGACGCGCAGATCATTGTAGGGATGCACGAACTCCGCTCCGGTTTCTGCCTGCACCTTGGCGAACACCTCTTCGCGGCTGGTCGTTGACGGCTCGCATTCCGTGATGATCCCGCCATAGCCGCGCACCGCATCCTTTTTCGCCTGCGGCGCGGTGCGGGGCATGACCACATGACAGGGAATGCCCCGCCGCCCGGCGGCATAGCTGAGCGACAGCGCGTGATTGCCAGAGCTGTGGGTCGCCACGCCCATCTTGGCCATCTCGTCGGTCAACCCGAACACCGCGTTCGAGGCACCGCGCACCTTGAAGGCACCCGCCTTTTGGAAGTTCTCGCATTTGAAGAACAATTCCGCCCCGGTCAGCTCATTCAGATAAGACGAGGTCAGCACGGGCGTGCGGTGGATATAGGGTTTGATCCGCTCGTGCGCGGCGCGCACATCGTCGATCGTCAGGTCGCTCGGACTACGTTGATCCAGCATTTGGTCTTCCTTTCACGCGGCTTTTTCGGCCAAAACAGGCTTGGCGGTCGAGCGGTAGTATTCCTGCGCCGCGATCACGCCAGACCCCATCTTAACGGGGTAATTTAGATCCGCCATGGCCATTTCGAGCGTAGCGAGACCCGAGAGCATCATCGACTCGGTCAGGCTGCCGAGGTGGCCGATGCGGAAGGCGCGGCCGTTCATTTCACCCAGACCCACACCAAAGCTCATGCCATAGGTCGAGAACACGCGCTCGGTCAGACGGTTGCTGTCAAAGCCTTCGGGGACGAAAACCGCGCTGACCGTGTCAGAATACAGATCTGGCGTCTGCGCCACCAGTTTCAAGCCCCAAGCCGCAACCGCGCGGCGCACACCCTCAGCAATCCGGGTGTGACGGGCATAGACATTGTCCAACCCTTCCTCGAACAGCATGTTCAGGCTCTCGGCCATACCGTAGATCAGCTGCAGCGGCGGGGTATAGGGAAAGCCGCCCTTGGCATTTGCACCCATCATATCACGGAAATCAAAGAAGGTGCGCGGCAATTTCGCGGTTTCCATCATCGCCAGCGCCTTGGGGCTGACGGCGAGAATAGCCATGCCGGTGTTGAGCATGAAGCCCTTTTGCGACCCGGAGACAGCGATATCCACGCCCCAGGTGTCCATCTCGAAGGGCATCGAGCCCAAGGAACTGACGCAATCGACCATCAGCAGCGCCGGGTGCTTGGCAGCCTTCATCGCGGCCCGAACGGCGGCAATGTTGGACACGACGCCGGTCGCGGTCTCGTTATGGGTGACGAGAACGGCCTTGATGCTGTGGTCCTTGTCGGCCGTCAGCGCCTCTTGGAAACGGTCCGCGGGTGCGCCGCTGCCCCATGGGCATTCGATGATCTGAACATCCAGCCCATGCCGCTGACACATGTCGATCCAGCGATGGCTGAACATGCCATAACGCGCCACTAGAACCTTGTCGCCGGGGCTGAGCGTGTTGGTGATCGCCGCCTCCCAGCCACCTGTGCCCGACGCGGGAAAGGTGATGATCTCACCCTTGGCCGTGCCAAAGACCGTCTTGCAGCCCTTGAGAACCGGGGCAAGCGTGTTGACGAAAGCGGGCGAGCGGTGATCCTGTGTCTGCACCTGCATGGCGCGACGCAACCGGTCGGGGATATTCGTAGGACCGGGGATGAAAACCGGGTTTTGATCTGACATTGCACCATCCTCCTCTGAGATAGCACCAATATGGTGAAGACGGCCCCACTTTGCAATTTTCTTGAAAGGCATTTTCATTTTATTAATTAAATAAGCAAGCATATGTTTTTATTTGATTTTCATTTTTCCAAATCCAATTTAAGGAAATGCGTGAAAATATTTTTTATTCTGCATACAATCGCCTACCGAGTGAACCAGCAAGGGAATCACGACCATGACCCAGACCAAGCGCGCGCGCGGCCGTCCGAAATCGCAGTTTGCCGATAGCAGCGCCGGGACCATGCAAGCGCTGGATCGCGCGCTATCGGTGCTGACCGCCGTGGCCCGGCAAGAGGGGGTGAACCTGACCGATCTGTCGCTCAGCCTTGGCATCCCCACCGCCACGACGCACCGGATATTGACCACCCTGCAAAAGCGCGATTTCGTGCGCTTCGACGAAGAGCGGCAGGATTGGACCATCGGCATCGAGGCCTACCGCACCGGGGTGGCCTATCTCAAACGCACCAATCTGGCCGATGCGGGCCGGCCCGTGATGCGCCGATTGATGGAGCAGACCGGCGAAACCGCGAATCTCGCGGTACCGGACGGGGCCGAAGTGGTCTTTATCGGCCAGGTCGAGACTCAGAATCCGATCCGCGCGTTCTTTCCGCCCGGATCACGCACGCCGATGCATGCATCCGGCACCGGCAAGGCGATTCTGGCCGCACTGCCCGAGGATCGGCTGATGGCCTTGCTCAAGGGCGCAGGCCTCAAGGGGTTTACCGAAGAAACTTTGATCACCCCGCGCGCGCTTTTCGACGATCTGGCTGAAACCCGCGCGCGCGGTTGGTCGTTTGACCGCAACGAGCGGTACGACGGCATGTCCTGCATCGGGGCCGCGATATTCAACGACCGTGGCGAACCCTGCGCCGGGGTGTCCATCTCTGGCCCCAGCAGCCGGTTCCATGATGCGCAGATTTCGGAATTCGGCGCGGCCGTGGCACAGGCGGCGGCCCAGATCACCCATCTGATTGCAGGCAAGGTCATGGCTATTTCTGAAACAGCCGGGTCGCATTGAACAACTCGTCCAACTGTTCATAACGCTCGCGGGTGGCGGGCCAGCGTTCTTCCTGCACGGCGGCAATCAGCGCCTCCAACAGCATCATGGTCGAGATGTTGGAATCCCATGCCGACGGGATTTCGACCCAACAGTTGAAGGTATGCGTGGCAAGCTCTGAAATCGGGCTCATCCACTGATCGGTGATGAGCACCACGCGCACGCCGCGTTCGGTGGCGATCTCGGCCAGCCGCATCAGGCTGGTTTCATAGCGACGAATATCGAACATCAGCAGGGTGTCACCCTTGACCATGTCGAGCACGTAATGCGGCCATGTCGCCGAAGACGAGGTCATATGCGTGACCCGACCGCGCACCGCCTGAAAATGGGTAAAGGCGTAATCGGCCAAGGCCCGTGTGATTCGCCCCCCCACCAGATAGAGCCGCCCATCGGTATCGGCCAAAAGGCGCGCGGCCGCGTCGAACTGCGCGCTGTCGATATTGGCAAAGGTCTGTTCGATGTTCTGCGTCACCGCCTGCGCAAAGCGATTGAGCGAATGGGTGGCAGGCGCCTCGGAGGCCCAATTGGCGCGGCGTTGGGTCGGGCCAGAGACCTTGGCCTCCAACTCTTTCAACAGCGCCTGATGGAATTGCGGATACCCCTTGAAGCCCAGCTTCTGCACCATGCGCGCGATCGTCGGCGTAGAGACACCCGCATTCGCCGCGACGATGGTGATCGAGGCGAGACCAGCCGCCGGATAACTGTCCAAGAGCGCCTGCGCGAACTTGCGCTCTGATTGGGTGAGGGCGCTGTAATGCGCGCGGATCAGGTCGCGCACGGTTGGCGGAGGCTTGGTCACATCGCGGCTCCTGAACGGGTGCTGTCGAAACAGGCAGGCCGGATCTTATTCCGGTGATGCCCGCTGGAAATATATTGACACAATTTTCCTCATGTGGAAACATTTTTACAAATGCCGCAGGGGGGCGCATGACAAACGATCTGCACCGGGATGATTCTGACGTGGTCGAAGTGATCGGCGCGCAGGCCAAAGGCCCGGCACTGATCCTGTGCGAACATGCGTCGAATTTCATTCCAGCGCAGTATCAGGGCCTTGGGCTGAGCGCCGAGGCGCAGCAAAGCCATGCCGCCTGGGACCCCGGTGCGCGGGCCGTGGCGCTGACCCTGGCCAGCGCGCTCAATGCGCCGATGGTGGCGGCCAGGGTGTCGCGCCTTGTCTACGACTGCAACCGTCCTCCCGAGGCGGCAAGCGCCATGCCGGACCGCTCTGAACTGATTGAGGTGCCCGGCAATCGCAACCTGACCGAGGCAGAGCGCGCCGACCGGGCCGCGCAGGTCTACGCGCCGTTCTGCCGCGCTGTCGGCCAGGTGATCGCCGCGCGCAAGGCGGCGGGGCTGGCCACCGCGCTGATCACCATTCACAGCTTTACCCCGGTCTGGTTCGGCACACCCCGCGCCTGCGAAATCGGCATCCTGCATGACAGTGACACGCGGCTCGCCGATGCCATGCTGGCCGAGGCGCACCGCCTGCCCCATCGGATGATCCGACGCAACGATCCCTATGGCCCCGAGGATGGCGTGACCCACTCCTTGAAACTGCACGGGCTGGCGCATGACCTGCCCAATGTGATGATCGAGATCCGCAATGACCTCTTGCGTGATGCCGCGTCAGAGGCGCGCCTGGCAGACGAGGTGCTGACCTTGCTGCGCCCAGCGCTCAGTGCCCTAGGCGCAACGATACAAGGGGGCGCACATGCTTAGAACCATGCGCGCCTATATCCGCATCATCGACGCGATGAACCGATTTATCGGGCGGATCGCGATGTATCTGATTTTCGCGCTGGTCGGGGTGCTCTTGTGGTCCTCGGTCTCCAAGACATTCTTTAGCCCCGCACTCTGGACGCTGGAGACAGCGCAATTCGTGATGGTCGCCTATTACGTTCTGGGCGGGCCTTATTCGATCCAAATGGGAAGCAATGTGCGGATGGACCTGTTTTACGGCGATTGGTCGAACCGCACGCGCGCCATGGTCGACGTGATCACAGTGTTCTTTCTGCTCTTCTACCTTGGCGTCCTGCTCTATGGCGGGATCAGCTCGACCGCTTATTCCCTAGGCTACTTCGGTACCGAACCCATGGTGTTTTTCGGGGACCTCCTGCGAACGCTTGTGACAGAAGGTGCCGAGGCCGCGCGCGCCAAGATCGGCGTGCTCGAGCGCAGCTCGACCGTCTGGCGCCCCGTGATCTGGCCGATCAAGACGATCCTCGTCTTCGGTGTTTTCCTGATGCTGTTGCAGACACTGGCAGAGCTGTGTCGCGACATTCTGCGGCTGCGCGGCGAGGAGGTACCAAGTGTCCTATGAAATGATCGCGCTCTTCATGTTCGCGACCATGATGGTGATGCTCTTCACCGGGCAGCGCGTCTTTGGTGCCATCGGCTTTGTTGCGGTGATCGCGGCGCTGTTGCTCTGGGGCGACCGGGGTGGGTTCGATATCGCCTTTGCCTCGGCGATCAAGCTGATGAACTGGTATCCGCTGCTGACGCTGCCGATGTTCATCTTCATGGGCTACGTGATGAGCGAGAGCCGCATCGCCGACGACCTCTACAAGATGTTCCACGTCTGGATGGGACCAGTGCGCGGCGGGCTTGCCATCGGCACGATCGGCCTCATGGTGCTGGTGTCGGCCATGAACGGCCTCAGCGTGGCAGGCATGGCGATTGGGGCCACGATTGCCCTGCCGGAATTGCTGCGGCGCGGCTATGACAAGATCATGGTGACAGGGGTCATTCAGGCGGGATCGAGCCTTGGCATCCTCGTGCCGCCCTCTGTCGTGCTGGTGCTCTATGCGATGATCGCACGACAGCCCGTGGGTCAACTTTGGCTCGCGGGGATCATGCCAGGGCTGCTGATGGCCGCGCTCTTTATCCTCTACATCTATGTACGCTGCCGCATGCAGCCGCATCTTGGTCCGGTCCTGCCACCGGACGAGCGCACCATGCCTCTCGGCGAAAAGCTGAGACTGCTGCGCGCCGGTCTGCTGCCGCTGTTCATCTTCGTGGCGATGATGGTGCCCTTCGTCAACGGCTGGACCAGCCTCGTCGAAAGCTCGGCCATCGGTGCGATGACTGCCTTTATGGCTGCCGTGCTCAAGGGGCGGATGACGAAGACCGTGTTTGAAACCTCGGTCCGCATGACGCTCGGCATTTCCTGCATGTTCATGTGGATCATCCTTGCCGCCCTCGCCTTTGGCGCGGTGTTCGACGGGCTGGGCGCGGTCAAGGCGATCGAGAGCCTGTTCACCGAAAAGCTGGGGCTTGATCCATGGGTGATCCTTATCCTGATGCAGCTCAGCTTTATCGTCATGGGCACTTTTCTCGACGATACAGCAATGCTGGTGATCGTGGCCCCGCTCTATGTGCCGCTGGTCGGCGCGCTCGGGTTTGATCTTATATGGTATGGCGTGCTCTACACGATCACCACGCAGATCGCCTATATGACGCCGCCCTTTGGCTATAACCTGTTTCTGATGCGGGCCATGGCCCCGCCCGAAATCACCCTGCGCGACATCTATCGCTCGATCCTGCCCTTCGTGCTTGTCATGATGCTGGCACTGGCCCTTGTGATCATCTTTCCGCAGATCGCGCTCTGGCTGCCGCAGCTTGTTTATGGATGATGGAATAACCCGAGAACTCCGCCAACGGAGCAAACCAAACAGTGCAACCAACAGGAGTATCAAGACATGACCACCAGAAGAAAATTTCTCACCACCGCCGGGGTAGGTGCTGCGGCGACGCTGGCCAGCCCCGCCATCGTCAAGGCACAAGCCCCGATCAAGTGGCGGATGCAGACCTATGCAGGCGGCGCCTTGGGCGAGCATGTGACCAAGCCGATGGTCGATTTCGTCAACAGTGCTGCCAATGGTGAAATGGAGATCGAGCTGTTCTATGCCGATCAGATCGTGCCCACCGGAGAGCTGTTTCAGGCCCTCCAGCGCGGCACCATCGACGCGGTCCATTCCGATGACGATTCAATGGCATCGCCCACACCGCTGCGGCAGTTCGGCGGCTATTTCCCCTTTGCCACCAAGCATATCCTCGATGTGCCGGTGCTCTTTAACCAATACGGCCTCGCAGACATCTGGCGCGACGAATACGCCAAGGTTGGCGTGCAGTGGATTTCCTCGGCAGGACAGGATCCGTGCAACTTCAACACCAAGAAAGAGATCAAGTCTGTCGCCGATCTTGACGGGCTCAAGCTTTATACCTTCCCCACGGCCGGGCGGTTCCTGGCCAAGTTTGGCGTCGTGCCGGTCAACATTCCCTATGCGGATGCCGAGGTGGCGGTGCAGACCGGCGAGTTGGACGGCATGGCATGGTCCGGGATCACCGAGGATTACACCGTCGGTTGGGCCAACGTGACCGACTATTTCCTGACCAACAACATCTCGGGGGCGTGGATCGGATCTTGGTTCGTGAACCAGAGGCAGTGGGCCGATCTGCCAGATCACCTCAAGCAGTTGGTGATGGCCGCGACCGACGCCAGCCACACCTATCGCAATCAGTGGTATTGGGGCGGCGAAGCGCGCCTGCGCGCGCGCGGCGACAAGCTGGAACTGCGCACGGTGCCCGCCGATGAATGGGCCGAAGTCGAGAATGCCGCCAAGGAGTTCTGGACCGAGATCGCCGCAGAAGGCGAGATCGAGGCAAAGATCGTCGGCATCTTCCGCGAGTATAACGAGGTGATCAACAAGGCCGGTCCTCCCTATACCAACGGCTGATCGCCCCACGATGACACCGCCCGGCCCCGTTCAGACGCGGGGCCGGGTCACGTAAAGACACCCGCCGAATACCGATGTAATACCGACGCGATACCGCATGAAAAACAAGGACGCCGCCATGGCCCTCAGTCTCGAAGATCTCAAATCGAAGGTTGCCGCCGGCACGGTCGATACCGTGCTCGTTTGTCTCGTGGACATGCAGGGGCGGCTCATGGGCAAACGATTTCACGCAAGCCATTTTGTCAACAGCGCTTGGGAAGAAACCCATTGCTGTAATTACTTGCTGGCCACCGATCTGGAGATGACCACGCCCGAGGGCTTTGCCGCCACAAGCTGGGAGCGCGGCTATGGCGACTATGTGATGAAGCCCGATCTGAGCACGCTGCGCCCGATGCCGTGGCTCGAAGGCACGGTTATGGTGCTCTGCGATGTGCTCGATCACCACACCCATGCACCCGTCCCCCACAGCCCCCGCGCCATGCTCAAGGGGCAATTGGCGCGGCTTGATGCCATGGGCTTTGACGCGATGATGGCAACGGAACTCGAGTTCTTCCTGTTTGAGAAGAGCTATGACGAAATCCGCAAATCCGGCTATCGCGACCTCACACCTCTGGCGGGCTATAACGAGGATTACAATATCTTCCAGACCACCAAGGAAGAGCATGTAATGCGGCCCATCCGCAATCATCTCTATGCCGCCGGTCTGCCCATCGAAAACACCAAGGGCGAGGCAGAGGCAGGGCAAGAAGAGCTCAACATCAAATACGCCCCGGCGCTCGATACCGCCGACTACCACACCATCGCCAAACACGCGATCAAGGAGATTGCGTGGCAACAGGGGCACGCGGCCAGCTTTCTGCCGAAATGGGATCACCGGCGCGTCGGCTCATCCAGCCATGTGCATCAGTCGCTCTGGCAGGATGGCAAACCGGCGTTCTTCAATCCCGAGGACAGTCTCGGGATGTCGCAACTGATGAAACATTACATGGCTGGCCTGCTGAAATACGCGCCCGATTACACCTATTTCCTCGCCCCCTATATCAACAGCTACAAGCGGTTCCAGAAGGGCACCTTTGCGCCCACGCGCATCCTGTGGTCGGTGGACAATCGCACCGCAGGGTTCCGCCTTTGCGGCGAAGGGTCCAAAGCGGTGCGCGTGGAATGCCGCGTGGGCGGTTCGGACCTCAACCCCTACCTCGCGATGGCAGCGATGCTGGCGGCGGGCATCAAGGGCATCGAGGACAAGCTGGAACTGGCCCCGCCCGCGACCGGGGATGCCTATAGCGGCGAGAGCGGCCGCATTCCCGAAACGCTGCGCGATGCCTATCGCACGCTGAAAGACTCGCAATTCCTGCGCGACACCTTTGGTGATGAGGTCATAGATCACTATGCCCGCGCCGCGGAGGTCGAGATCGAGGACTTCGACCGCGTTGTCACGGATTACGAGGTGGCGCGCGGTTTCGAGCGGGCCTGAGCACCGCGCGCTCGGACTTGAGTACTTGTTGAACGATGAAAGGACGGGCGTCACGCCCGCGATCAAGGATGCGATCATGCAGACATTGAAATGTATCTCACCCATCGACGGATCGGTCTATGCCGAGCGTCCCGTGCTGTCCTTGGCTGCGGCGCAAGCGGCGGCTGAACGGGCACGCACAGCGCAGTCGGCATGGGCGGCGCGCCCCTTGCAAGAGCGCATCCAACTGGTGATGGCCGGTGTCGCCACCGTGGGGGCGATGAATGACGACATAGTGCCGGAACTGGCGCATATGATGGGTCGCCCGGTGCGCTATGGTGGGGAATTCCGCGGCTTTAACGAACGCGCCAGCCATATGGCAACGATTGCCCAAGGCGCGTTGGCCGACATCGCCGTGGGCGAAGATGCCACCTTCCTGCGCTATATCAAACGTGTGCCGCATGGCGTGGTCTTTGTCGTGGCGCCGTGGAACTATCCCTATATGACCGCGATCAACACCGTGGCGCCCGCGCTCATCGCGGGCAACACCGTGGTGCTGAAACACGCGACGCAAACCCTCCTCGTGGGCGAGCGCATGGCGCGCGCATTCCACGAGGCAGGCGTGCCCGAAGATGTGTTCCAGAACGTCTTTCTCGATCACGACACCACGTCAGCGTTGATCGCAGGCGGTGCCTTCAACTTCGTCAACTTCACCGGCTCGGTCGGTGGCGGGCGCGCGATGGAGCGGGCGGCAGCGGGCACCTTTACCGGGCTTGGTCTGGAACTTGGCGGCAAAGACCCCGGCTATGTGATGGAAGATGCCGATCTGGACGCAGCGGTTGAGACGCTGATCGACGGGGCGATGTTCAATTCCGGGCAATGCTGTTGCGGGATCGAACGCATTTATGTGCACCAGAGCCTCTATGATGCCTTTGTCGAGAAATCCGTGGCGCTGGTGAACACCTACAAGTTGGGCAATCCGATGAATGCTGAAACCACCATTGGGCCGATGGCGAATGTGCGCTTTGCCGCAGAGGTGCGCGCGCAGGTGGCCGAGGCGCTCGAAATGGGGGCCAAGGCGCATATCGCCACCATGCCCGAGGATGACGGTGCGGCGTATCTCACGCCGCAAATCCTGACGAATGTAACCCACAAGATGCGCGTCATGCGCGACGAAAGCTTTGGCCCCGTCGTGGGCATCATGCCCGTCGCCTCGGATGACGAAGCCATCGCGCTGATGAATGACAGCGAATTTGGCCTGACCGCCAGCCTCTGGACCGCCGACGTCGCCCGCGCGCAGGCGGTGGGCGACCGGATCGAGACCGGCACCGTATTCCTCAACCGTGCCGATTATCTCGATCCCGGTCTCTGCTGGACCGGCTGCAAGAACACCGGGCGCGGCGGCGGTCTCTCGGTGATCGGCTATCACAACCTCACGCGCCCCAAATCCTACCATCTCAAGAAGGTGACGAAATGACCCTGACTGCCAATTGGTCCTATCCGACCGCGATCAAATTCGGCGCTGGCCGGATTGCCGAACTGCCCGCCGCCTGTGCGCAGGCCGGGATCAAACGCCCGCTTCTCGTGACCGACAAGGGTCTTGCGGGCTTGCCGGTGACGGCCCGCACGCTCGACATTCTCGACGCCGCAGGCCTTGGCCGCGCGATGTTCTCAGAGGTCGATCCCAACCCCAACGAGATCAACCTCGAGGCCGGGGTTGCCGCCTACAAGGCGGGCGGGCATGACGGCGTGATCGCCTTTGGCGGCGGTTCGGGTCTCGACCTGGGCAAGATGGTCGCCTTCATGGCCGGGCAGACGCGGCCCATCTGGGATTTCGAGGATATCGGCGATTGGTGGACGCGCGCGAATGCCGATGCCATCGCACCGATCATCGCCGTGCCCACCACCGCCGGGACCGGATCGGAGGTGGGGCGCGCCAGCGTGATCACCAATTCCGTGACCCATGCGAAAAAGATCATCTTTCACCCCAAGGTTCTGCCGACGGTCGTGATCTGCGATCCCGAACTGACCGTCGGTATGCCGAAATTCATCACCGCAGGCACCGGGCTTGACGCCTTTGCGCATTGCGTCGAGGCGTTCTCTAGCCCGCATTACCACCCAATGTCGCAGGGCATCGCGCTAGAGGGCATGCGCCTTGTGATTGACTACCTGCCGCGCGCCTATGCCGATGGAACGGACATCGAAGCGCGCGCGCAGATGATGAGCGCCGCCGCCATGGGGGCCACCGCGTTTCAAAAAGGTCTCGGTGCCATCCACGCCATGAGCCACCCGATCGGAGCGCATTTCAACACCCACCACGGCACCACCAATGCGGTCTGCATGCCCGCCGTTCTCGACCTCAACGCCGATGTGATCCGCGACCGGTTTGACCGGGCGGCAGGGTATCTTGGAATTGAGCGCGGCTATGATGGATTCCGCGCCTTCGTGCAGGACTTCAACGACAGCCTCGGCATCCCGCGCCGCCTGAGCGACCTGGGCGTGACCGAGGCCGCGATCCCCGACCTCGTCCGCGATGCGCTGACCGATCCGAGCTGTGGCGGCAACCCGGTGACACTGACCGAGGCCAATCTGACCGCGCTTTTCAAGGCGGCACTCTGAAGGTTTGGGGGACAATGTCCCCCATCCCTCCACCCCGTCAGAGGCGGGCGCGCAGTGCCATCAGCCCGAAGCGCGGCAGGCGCAGCACCAACCGTGCCAAAATCTGCTCATACTCCACCTCGCCCGCCATCAGGCGCAGATAATCGCGCCGCAGGCTGGAGGAGCGTTGAAAGGCGCGAGCAAAGCCCGGCTCTAGCGCGGGCAGGAAGATGACCGGACGGATCAACCGCGCCATAAGCAATGCGCGATGCACAGGGCGCAAGGCACGGCAGTAATGGGGTAATGCGGTCTCTGGTTGCCCGGCACTCAACGCCGCAAGCGCCGCCTTGGCCGCCAACTGTCCGCTCTGCATCGCATAGCCGATGCCTTCGCCCGTGATTGGATCGACCAGCCCCGCCGCATCCCCCGCTAGCAGCACGGCACCTTGCCCCGGCACGGTGCGGAAATCCCCAAAGGGCAGGAACTGCCCTTTGAAAGACGCCTCAGCCGCGTCGATCCCCAGCATCTCGCAATAGGCGGACATGGCGCGTTTCATCTCGGGGTTCCTGGCCAAGACCCCACCCACGCCCACCGTGGTCGAACAGCGCTTGGGAAAGACCCAACCATAGCCCCACTGCGCCGCCCCCAAATCAATGCGGATCGGCGCGGCAGGATCCACATGCGCGCCGTCCGCCTCGATCTCGAGGCCAAAGCCGATGCGCGCGCGGTCAAACGGCTGGTCAAAAAGCTCCCGCGCCACTTGGCTATTGACCCCGTCCGCACCGATCAGCACGCCATAGCCAAGCATCGCGCCGCCTTTGAGCGTCACCGTTCCGCTGTCACGGTCGATCTCTGCCACCGCCTGCCCGGTGAAATCCTGCGCACCCGCAGCCAACGCATGACCGCACAGCATGGCATCCATATCCCACCGCATCGTGGCGCAAAGGGCTGGCGCATCCTCGATGATCCCCACCGGCTGACCACGATAGCGGAAATCGACCGTGGTCTTGCGGTCCTGCGGACCAAACGGCATCTCATGCCCGAAAATATCAGCATAGTGGCGCCGCGCACGCCCGGTAACGAGGCCGCCGCAGAGCTTGTCGCGCGGAAAGGTCCTGCGGTCGATCAGAGCCACACGCAACCCGGCCTGCGCCGCCACAAAGGCAGCAGAGGCACCTGCGGGCCCGGCCCCGATCACGATCACATCGAAGCGGTCCACCTCTCAGACCTCTGGCAGGGCATCGCGCCGGATCATGGTGCGCAGCGCGAAACTTGACCGCATCGAGCGGATGCCCGGGGTCTGCATCAACCCCTCTTCCAGAAAGCGGTCGAAATCCCTCAGATCGGCCGCCACCACCCGCAAGAGCACATCCCGTGTGCCGGTCATCAGGTAACATTCCATCACCTCGTCGAACCGCCTAAGGCGCGTCTCAAAGGCCGAAATCGCATCCCTTGTGTGATGCTCCAACTCGACAAAGATAAAGGCGTTGAGCGGCAGGCCGAGCTTTTCCTGGTTCACCCGTGCCGCATAGCCGGTGATGACCCCCTCTGTTTCAAGCCGCGCAATGCGCCGCGCCAGAGGCGTGGGCGAAAGCCCCACCGCCGCCGACAGATCGGCAAGCTTCTGGCGTCCGTCGCGTTGCAGGGCAGCGATGATCTGACGGTCGATGCGATCCATTTTCCCTACTCTTTCCCCGTTTTTTGGGGATATCACCCAAAGGTCACGCGCAATTGACAAGAGTTTGCTGTTTTATCGCGCCTGACCGCTCTTACCTTGTGGGCAAGGAGGAGTCCAACATGCTCACACGTCTGGCGATATCCACACATGAAGAAGTTTACCGCGTCGAGGATCGCGAGAGCGGCCTGCGCGGGTTTATCGCGCTGCATTCCACGCGGCTCGGCCCGGCTGCGGGCGGCCTGCGCATGCGCACCTACGAGGGCGACGACGCCGCCCTTGAGGATGTGCTCAACCTCTCGCGCGGCATGAGCTACAAGAACGCGGCCGCCGGACTGCCCCTGGGCGGGGGCAAGGCCGTCATCCTGGGCGATCCCGACCACGCCAAGACACCGGCACTGCTGCGCGCCATGGGGCGCGCGATCAACAGGCTTCAGGGGCGCTATTGGACCGCCGAAGATATGGGCATGTCCCCCGAGGATATGGCCGAGCTTTCCCGCGAGACACGTTTTGTCGCCGGTCTGAACAGCGGCACACATGCCAGCGGCGATCCCTCGCCGGTAACCGCGCGGGGCGTTCTGGGCGCAATGCGTGCCGGGGCGGCGCAGCTCTGGGGCACGGAGAACCTCAGCGGTCGGCATGTGGCGGTGCAGGGGTTGGGCCATGTCGGCTGGCATCTGTGCCACCTGCTGCACGAGGCGGGGGCAAGGCTGAGCGTGGCGGATATGAATCCCGCCCACGTGGCCAGCACTGTGCGAGAGTTTGGCGCGACCATGGTCGATCCGCGCAGCATCCATGCCGTTGATGCCGACATATTTGCCCCCTGCGCCATCGGTGGCGTTCTCAATCCCCGCAGCATCCCCGAGATAAGGGCACAGATGGTCTGCGGTGCCGCCAATAACCAACTGGCAAGCCCCGAAGATGCCGAGCGCCTGCGCGCACGCGACATCCTCTACCTGCCCGACTACGTCGCCAATGGTGGCGGGATCATCAACGTCGCAGCAGAAATCCTGCGCATCGCGCCGCGCGCCCCCTGGGTCGACGAGAGGCTGGACGCAATGCAGGCGCGCATGGCGCATGTTCTCGCGCGCGCATCGGGCGAAGGCGTAAGCCCCGCAATGATCGCCGACCGACTGGTCGAGGAACAACTTTTGCAGGTAGCAGTCTGACGCCTCTCTACCAACGTGAATTGAGCCGGGGTTTCCGGCCTGTTACACTGTGCAAAACACTCACGGAGACCCTCATGCTGCGTTTGCCCCTGTCTTTTGCTCTGATCCTTGGACTGGCTGGGGGCGCCGCGGCGCAAACCGCGCTGAGCGAACGGGTTAGCCTCACGCATGGCACTTTCAGCAGTGGCGGCGGCCTCACGATTGCCACCGAACTGCGCCCGACGACGGACGGACGCACCGCGCTCTGCGGCGTCTGGTCCGAGAGCGAACACCAGTCGAGCTATACCATAGGTGCCGCCCGCGAACTCGTGCGTTTGGCGACGGTTTATGTAGACGGTCAGCGCGTCGCCCAGAACCTCGGAGAATTGCCACAGATCGACCCAAGGCTCGATTATGCCGGCGCGCCCGCAGGCTGCCTTCTCACCTCTCTGGCATGGAAGCCGGGCCGCGTGCCCGAGGTTTTCGTGCCGCGCAAACAGATCAGCCGCAGGAATGGCGGCGGCAGCGATCCACAGATCGATTTCACCCAGACCGGCACCGGCGCGATGAGTTCCTCTCTCCAAGTGATCCCGCTCCTGATCCGCAACAGCCGCACCGTGCCCCTCTCGAGCGCGGCGCAGATGGTCGAAGGACGCTATAGCAGCGGCGGCGGTCTGCGCCTTGCAGCAGAACTGCGCCCCGTTGGCGGACGCGCGCATCTTTGCGGGGTCTGGTCTGATCTGCCGGGGCAGGACCCCCGCACCGAGGGGCTGGGCCGCGAAATGTTGCGCCGCAGCCGCGTGACGCAATCAGGCCAAGAGATTGCCCGCGACCTTGGCAATCTGCGATGGGTGACGCCGCGCCGCGATTTCGCTGGCGCTGAGGCAACCTGCCTCGACCTTGGCACGCCTTGGCGCGCGGATCAGGCACGCGCACCGCTCACGCTGCACCTGCCCGAAACGGTGGTCTATCGCAGCACGACCCCCAAAGGTCAAAACGTCATCCGGTTTGGCTCTTGATCCGGGCGGTTTATTCACAACGCGATCGTGAGGCCCACAAGTTTTCGCTTGAAGCAGTCCAAGCGACGGTGCTATCCAGAGCGCCGCGGCGGGTATGGTGAAAAGGTATCACGAAAGCTTCCCAAGCTTCAGTTACGGGTTCGATTCCCGTTACCCGCTCCAGAAATTCATGACTTTTTAGCCGCGCAATTCCGTCAAAATCGCTTCGGCCGCCACGCGTGGGTCTTGGGCAGACCAGATGGGGCGACCGACGACGATGTGATCGGCCCCATCTGCGATGGCCTGCGCGGGAGTCGCCACTCTTTTTTGGTCGCCGAGGGCGCTACCCGCAGGGCGCACACCGGGGGTGACGATCAGGCGGCCTGCCGCCTCGGGCAACGCGCGGATCATCGCGGCCTCTTGCGGGCTGGCAATCACACCATCCGCTCCGGCGTCAAAGGCGCGACCCGCACGCTCGGCCACCAGATCGGGCATATCCCCTTGCTTGATCATCCCGGCATCCAGATCGGCCCGGTCCAGCGAGGTCAGGATGGTCACCGCGAGGATTTTCATCGGCTTGCCCGAGGCCCCCTCTTTCGCCGCGCGCACCACATGCGGATCACCATGCACGGTCAGGAAATCCAGATCAAATTGCGCCAGCCCCCGCACAGCCGCCTCGATCGTGGCACCGATGTCAAAGAGCTTCATGTCGAGGAAAATGCGCTTGCCCTGTTCGGTTTTTAGCTCATTGGCAAGGGCCAGCCCGCCGCCGGTGAGCATTCCGAGGCCGATCTTGTAAAACCCAACAGCGTCGCCCAATTGCTCGGTCAGTTTCAGTCCCGCCAGCGCGTCGGGTACATCGAGAGCTACGATCAGGCGGTCGTCGGTCATGGGGCGCGGTCCTCTGCTGTCGGATAACGCCCTTGTCGCGGGGGGGATGCGCGGCGTCAAGCCTCTGCGAACATTCCGTCAAGGGCAGAGTCCGCCCAGGTGATGCGGTTCACATTCCGGCGAAACTCGGGCAAACGCTTCAATTGCCGCAACGCATCGCGCCAGAGGGCATCATGGCTTGCCTCTTCTGCAGGGGCCGTGACGTTCAGACTGATCTGTCCGGTTTCCGTTTCCAGCAGCAACACGCCGCTCAGGCGGTCGGCCTGACTGTCCTGGCGCAGATCGCGCGCGCGCACCTTGATGATATGCATCATGAGAACCCTGTCACTGTTTACAACACAAACGACCAACACAGCTGGCAATTTACAGCCTTGATACTAACGATAGACTTGCGCAATCTCATGGTAAAATCACGACCCTTTTGCATCTTTTTCTGGATGAGCCTCCGGACTATCGCTTAGGCCACAAAGGCAGGCACAGGGTGCCCAATCACCCGGCGTAGCCGAATGTCTGACCGGCCAGAGCGGTGCAGATACCGCGCCCGCTCGACGAGGCCACGCATCACCCTTGCGAATTCCGCGGTCAGCGGTGCCCGGAAGAACACAGGATAAACCAGCCGCTCTTGCCCGTCGATCATTTCTGCCCGCGCGACAAAGGCCGCCCATTCCGGATTGTATCCAACCGCTTCAAGTCTCACTGCCTGCTCTGTCATTGCTTCTGACCTCTTTGAAGGGCGATATGGCCCTGTGGATAACTCCGAAAAAGATCGGTATCGCATTAGGTTCTGCCAAGTCCCTGTCACGAAAACGTGGCGCTCATGCGAATCCGGCACGATCTGTCTTGAACCTCACGGCGCCGTTACCCATTTATGGAGAGAGGTCCCCGACCGCCGCATGCCTAATGCTGGGTGCGCCACCGGGGGAACGCTTGTCAAAAGGAGAAAGCCCATGGACTTCAACAAGTTCACGGAACGGTCGCGTGGTTTTATTCAGGCGGCACAGACCATCGCGATGCGCGAAAGCCATCAGAAACTATCCCCCGAACATATTCTCAAGGCTCTGCTTGATGACCCCGAGGGGCTGGCCAGCAACTTGATCAAACGCGCCGGTGGCGCGCCGGAACGCGTGACACAGGCCAATGATATCGCACTGGCCAAAATTCCGCGTGTCTCTGGCGACGCCGGGCAGACCTATATGGACCAGCAGACCGGCAAGGTCCTGGCCGAGGCCGAGAAACTGGCGCAAAAGGCAGGCGACAGCTTTGTTCCGGTCGAGCGTATATTGACCGCGCTTGCGCTGGTGAAATCCCCCGCCAAGGATGCGCTGGAGGCTGGCGCGGTGTCCGCGCAGAAACTGAACGAGGCGATCAACGACATTCGCAAAGGTCGCACGGCCGATAGCGCCTCGGCAGAGGACACCTATGAGGCGTTGGAAAAATATGCCCGCGACCTGACCAAGGCCGCGCGCGAGGGCAAGATTGATCCCATCATCGGCCGTGATGATGAAATCCGCCGCGCCATGCAGGTGCTCAGCCGCCGCACCAAGAACAACCCGGTTCTGATCGGGGAACCGGGGGTGGGTAAAACCGCCATCGCCGAGGGCCTGGCCCTGCGCATCGTCAATGGCGACGTGCCCGAGTCCCTGCGCAACAAGCGACTTTTGTCGCTCGACATGGGCGCGCTGATTGCGGGGGCCAAGTATCGCGGTGAATTCGAGGAACGGCTCAAGGGTGTGCTGAACGAAGTGACTCAGGCCGCAGGAGAGATTATTCTCTTTATCGACGAGATGCACACGCTCGTGGGCGCCGGCAAGGCCGATGGCGCCATGGATGCCGCAAACCTCATCAAACCGGCACTCGCGCGCGGCGAATTGCACTGTATCGGCGCGACCACGCTCGATGAATATCGCAAGCATGTGGAAAAGGACGCGGCGCTCGCCCGCCGGTTCCAGCCGCTCGTGGTCGAAGAACCGACAGTCGAGGACACGATCTCGATCCTGCGCGGGATCAAGGAGAAATACGAGCTGCACCACGGCGTGCGCATCTCTGACTCCGCGCTTGTCGCTGCTGCCACGCTCTCGCACCGTTACATTACCGACCGGTTCTTGCCCGACAAGGCGATCGACCTGATGGACGAGGCCGCGAGCCGTCTGCGCATGGAAGTGGATAGCAAGCCCGAAGAGTTGGACGCGCTCGACCGCGAAATCCTGCAAAAGCAGATTGAGGCAGAAGCGCTCAAGAAAGAGGACGATGCCGCCTCTCGCGACCGTCTCGAAAAGCTGGAAAAGGAGCTGGGCGACCTGCAAGAGCGCTCGTCCGAAATGACCGCCAAATGGCAAGCCGAGCGTGACAAGCTGGCCGGCGCGCGCGACCTCAAGGAACAGCTTGACCGCGCCCGCGCCGAGTTGGACATCGCCAAGCGCGAAGGTAATCTCGCCCGCGCCGGCGAGCTGAGCTATGGTGTCATTCCTGGGCTGGAAAAGCAACTGGCCGAGGCCGAAACCCAAGGCGACGATGGCGTTATGGTGGAAGAGGCCGTGCGCCCCGAGCAGATCGCACAGGTGGTGGAACGCTGGACCGGCATCCCCACCGCCAAGATGCTGGAAGGCGAGCGCGACAAGCTCCTGGGCATGGAGGACAACCTCCACCGCCGGGTGATCGGCCAGAACACCGCCGTCAAGGCCGTGGCCAATGCCGTGCGCCGCGCACGCGCCGGGCTGAACGACGAGGGGCGCCCCTTGGGCAGCTTCCTGTTCCTTGGGCCAACCGGCGTGGGCAAGACCGAATTGACCAAGGCCGTCGCCGAGTTCCTCTTTGACGATGACAGCGCCATGGTTCGGATCGACATGAGCGAATTCATGGAAAAGCATTCTGTCTCGCGTCTGATCGGTGCGCCTCCGGGCTATGTCGGCTATGACGAGGGTGGCGTGTTGACCGAGGCCGTGCGCCGCAGGCCCTATCAGGTGGTCCTGTTCGACGAGGTCGAAAAGGCCCATCCTGAGGTGTTCAACGTGCTCTTGCAGGTGCTTGATGACGGCGTGCTGACCGACGGTCAGGGTCGCACCGTGGATTTCAAGCAGACGCTGATCATCCTCACGTCGAACCTTGGCTCTCAGGCGCTCAGCCAATTGCCCGAGGGGGCAGATGCCGCCACCGCCAAGCGCGATGTGATGGACGCCGTTCGGTCGCATTTCCGGCCCGAGTTCCTGAACCGGCTGGATGAGATCGTGGTGTTCGACCGCCTCACACGGCCGCAGATGGACGGTATCGTCGATATCCAGATGGCGCGCCTGCTCAAGCGGCTGGCAGCCCGCAAGATCCAACTGGAACTGGACGACAGCGCTCGCAAATGGCTGGCTGACGAGGGCTATGATCCGGTCTATGGCGCGCGTCCGCTCAAGCGGGTGATCCAACGCGCGTTGCAGGACCCGTTGGCCGAGGCGCTCTTGTCTGGGGATATCCTTGATGGGGCGGTGGTGCCGGTGACAGCAGGGCCAGAAGGTCTGATTATCGGAAACCGGGTTGGCAGCACGATACAAGAGCCACCAAAGGACGCCGTGGTTCACTAAAACCGAAAACGCCCCTCTGAGCGATCAGCGGGGCGTTTTTTCGCCAAGCAACTGCAATCAAACCGTGTTTGGCTTGGCCGCGTCGCGCTTGACCTTGTATTCCTCGGGGATTGGCATGCGGTTGAAGGCATCGAGACCGGCGATTTTATAGGCCTCAGCCAGCGTCGGATAGTTGAACGTGTTCTGCACGAAATAGTCCACCGTGCCCTTGAGGTTCAAAACCGCCTGCGCGATGTGGATCAACTCCGTCGCTCCCTCGCCCACGATCTGAACCCCCAGAACCCGCCGCGTCTTTAGCGAAAAGAGCATTTTCAGCATGCCATGCTCCAGCCCCATGATATGCCCTCGCGACGTTTCACGAAACCGGGCGACGCCCACCTCATAGGGGATGCCGCGCGTCTGCATTTCCTCTTCGGACATGCCGCAAGTGGAAATTTCGGGCACAGAATAGATGCCATAAGGAAACCACGGGCTTTCGGGAAGGGTCGGGATGTCGAGCGCATGACATGCCGCGACGCGCCCCTGTTGCACCGAAGTCGAGGCAAGGCTGGGATGCCCGATCACGTCGCCTGCGGCATAGATATGCGGCACCACCGTTTGATAGGTCTTGCGATTGACCTCAATCCGATTGCGATGATCGGTCTTGATCCCGGCCGCCGCCAGATTGAGCGCAGAGGTTGCACCCATACGCCCGGCAGCAAAGAGCAGCATTTCGGCCCGCACATGGCGGCCGTTGGCAAGGCTTACCTCGACATGCTCGCCCGCGTCCTCGATCCGCTCGATGGCAGAGCCTAGGCGCAGATCAACACCATTCTCGCGGATTTGATGGACGAAATCCTGAATGAGAACTCGATCGATGAAATCAAGAAAAGTATCCCGCGGCTCGATCAGGGTCACGCGCACGTCAAGGGCGGAAAACATCGTGGCATATTCCACCCCGATCACGCCCGCGCCCACGACGATCAGACTGCGCGGAATCTGCGCCAGTTCCAGAAACTCGTCGCTGTCCACCACGGTGCGCCCGTTGAACGGCACGTTGTCCGGGCGGTGCGTTTTGGTGCCGGTTGCAATCAAAAAGCGGTCGGCGGTCAGGCGCGTGACATCGCCCGCCTCGGTCGCAACCTCGATGGTCTTGTCATCCACGAACCGCGCCATGCCGTGCAGCGTATCGACATGGTTGCGGTTGAACTGATGTTCCAGAACATCAACCTCGTGGTCCAAGGTCATATGCAGCCGCGCCTTGAGGTCATCGGCGCCAATGTTGTCCTTGACCCGGTAAGAGCGGCCATAAAAGCTGCGCTCGCGCCAGCCCGAGAGGTTCAGTACAGTTTCGCGCAGTGTCTTGGACGGGATCGTGCCAGTATGCACCGACACGCCACCCAATCGATCCTTGCGGTCGATCACGAGCACGCGGCGTTTCAGTTTGCCCGCCTGAATGGCAGCGGCCCGTCCTGCAGGACCGCTGCCAACGATGATCAGGTCATAATGGCTCATATCTTAATCCGCATAGAGTGCTTCGGCATGGAAGGTGACGTGATCTTCCATAAACGTCGAGATGAAGAAATAGCTGTGGTCATAGCCTTTTTGAATCCGGAACGTGCCCTCTTGGCGGCGGGCGGTCATCGCATGAGCCAGCGTTTCGGGACGCAGCAGATCGAGAAATTGATCCTTGTCGCCGGTATCCACCAGAACCGGCCCGTCAAAGCCGCGCTCTGCCATCAAGAGGCTTGCATCATGCGCTGCCCAGGCGGACTCGTCCGCGCCGAGATAGGCCGTGAACTGCTTGCGGCCCCAATCGCTGTTGGTCGGGTTGCAGATCGGCGAAAAGGCCGACACGGACCGAAACCGCCCCGGCAGGGACATCGCTAGCGTCAGCGCACCATGTCCGCCCATGGAATGCCCGGTGATTGCCTGCCGGTCCATATCGAGGGCAAAATTCTCACCGATCAACGCTGGCAATTCCGTGGCGACATAATCCCACATCTGAAAATGCGGTGCCCAAGGGGATTGGGTGGCATTCACATAGAATCCGGCCCCCTGCCCCAGATCGAAATTCTCGTCATTGGCCACACCATCGCCGCGCGGGCTTGTGTCCGGAAAAATCAGGGCAATGCCTTGCTCTGCCGCCCAGCCCTGCGCACCGGCCTTTACCATCGCATTTTCATGGGTGCAGGTCAGGCCCGAGAGATACCATAGCACCGGCACCGGACCATCCTGCGCCTCAGCAGGCAGAAAGAGGCCAAAGGTCATATCTACGCCACACACCTCAGAGGCGTGGGTATAGACGCCCTGAGTGCCGCCGAAACAGGTGTTTTCCGAAACCGTTTTCATCATATTCTCCTCTAACGTCCGTAGGACTGTTCAGTAAAGTTGGTTCACCCAACCGATGACAAGCGACACCGTGATGATGGCAGCGCCGGTGGAAATCAGAATCGAGGACGAGACGCGCTTGGGTGCGACGCCGTAATGCTGTGCAAGCATAAAGACATTGCCCGCCACCGGCAGACTGGAGGCCGCAATCATCACCGCCCCGGCATAGGGGTCTACCTCGAAGAGGTAGAGCACGGCAAAGGCCACGAAAATCGGGTGCAGCACCAGTTTGCAAAACGATAGCCAGCCCGCAATATGCGGCCTCTCTGCGGATTTCGACGCGAGCGAAGCCCCGATGGCAAAGAGCGCGCCGGGTGTCGCAGCGCCGCCCAGAATACGCACGAAATCGTTGATCGGGTCCGGAATGGGCAAGCGCAGCCCAGACCAAGTCAGGCCCAGAACGATCGAGACAATCATCGGATTTTTCAAGAGCCCCATACCCACCGTGCGCAGAATACCGAAGCTAAGCCGCCCATCGCGTGAGCCGGTGATCAGAATAACCACAAGCGAACCGAACACGATAAGGTCGACCGCCAGCACGATCATCACCCAACCAATCGCCGCCTCACCCATCAGCATCGCAAGCATCGGCACGCCAAGAAACCCCACGTTTCCGATGACGGCGCACTGTGCCTCGATGGCGACCTCTTGCACATTAACGCGGCGCAAGAGCGCCACCGCCGTGGCGATGCCATAAACAAAGGCCGTGGCCCAGAGATAGGCGAGGATGAAATTCCAATCCAGCACATCTGCCAATGTAAGGTTGGCCGAGAACCGGAAGAGCATCGCCGAAAGCGCGAAATAAAAGACAAACTTGGTCAACCACGCGGTTGCCACCTCGGG
Organism: uncultured Roseovarius sp.; assembly: GCF_963972555.1. Classification (NCBI taxonomy): domain Bacteria; kingdom Pseudomonadati; phylum Pseudomonadota; class Alphaproteobacteria; order Rhodobacterales; family Roseobacteraceae; genus Roseovarius; species uncultured Roseovarius sp. The sequence goes on along the minus strand of NZ_CAXAUM010000002.1, from coordinate 219,587 downwards.
AAAAAACCCGGTGCGCCCGGCACCATACCCAAGCCCGATGATCATGAAGAAAGGTAGGGTCTGGAGAAAGATACTCAGCATGCGGGTTTGGTAGACAGGCAAATGGGCAGGGTCAATCGCAACCATCATATGCGAGGGCAAATAGCCAAGAGAGCCCAGGATCACTCGCCTCGTGGTCTGTAGCGACAATGCGACAGCACCCCTGCGATGACGCTATCTATCTTTTTTAGCAATGTTTGCTATTATGACGGTCTGTCCGTATCTCGTTTCCGGTTTCATAACCTGATCAAGGTATTGAGAAATTTTGGTATAGATATCTGACATTACCTTGCTCAGGATTGTCTCCGCTCGTTTTCCGCGGGGGAAATCTTTTGTTGGGGGAAAAACAATGTCTGGAAAGTTTAGAATACCGGCTCTGATGGCCGGTTTGGCTCTTTGCGCATGTGCGTTGGAGCCGGTTGTTAGCAAAGGAACGATTTCTGTCGATGGCAAGAGCTATCCATTCGAAGAAGTCTATCAACCAGCATCTTATGGACCCGGAGGTGCAACGTCCTACTTCGTAACGATTGATGGGGTCCGTATAAGATGCTCGCCAATTGAACCCATGTGCCAAACTGAGGTTAGGCAATTTCTCGAGTTTAGTGCGTCAAGAACGTCTTCTCCTGCCATTGTTGTATCTGAGAGTCCTGCGGCGACCTCAGGAGGATTTGAATACGGCGACTAGGCTTTATCCGCTGCCGATCAGGACACCGGCGGCAAAAACCAGTGCCCCGCCCAAGACAACCTGAAACGCCGCCCGAAAGAACGGCGTTTCCATGTATTTGTTCTGAATCCAGGCGATTGCCCAGAGTTCGACGAACACAACCACAAAGGCGATGATCGTCGCGGTCCAAAAGTCCGGGATCAGATAGGGCAGGGCGTGCCCCAAACCGCCTACGGTTGTCATGATCCCAGATGCGAAACCGCGCTTCGTCGGGCTGCCACGCCCCGAGAGTTCGCCATCGTCGCTGGCAGCCTCGGTAAAGCCCATTGAAATGCCCGCGCCCACACTTGCCGCGAGGCCGACGAGGAAGGTGGTCCATGTGTCCTGCGTGGCAAAGGCCGTGGCAAAGATCGGTGCGAGCGTGGACACGGAGCCATCCATCAACCCGGCAAGCCCCGGCTGCACCCATGTCAGCACAAATTGCCGTTTCGCAGTGCGATCCTCGGCATCGCGCGCGTCGGCATCGAGATGTTCGGCCTCCAGCTCTTCGGCGCGGGATTGGTGCCCGGCCTCGGCCGCCGCGAGATCCCCAAGCAATTTACGGGTATCGGCATCGGTGGTGCGCTGTGCCGCCTTGAGATAAAAGGCACCAGCGTCGCGCTCCATCGCCTCGGCTTCGTCGCGGATACGCTCGATCCCAAGATTTTCGACCAACCAGATAGGGCGGCGGGCATAGAACCCGGCGACATGTTCGCGCCGGATCAGCGGGATCACCTCGCCAAAGCGGCTGCGATGCAGCTCGATCAGCCGGTGACGGTGGCCGTCCTCTTCGGTCGCCATCCCGTCAAAGATCGCGGCGGTATCCGGAAAATCCTGTCGTAGCATTTCAGCATAAGAGCGATAGATGCGTGCGTCATCCTCTTCCGAGGAAATAGCAAGTGCGAGAATCTCCTGCTCGCTCAGGTCGCGGAAGCGACGACGGGATGTCATGCCGGGAATCATCGGGCACCTCAATTAGAATTATTCTAAATTAGTTTAGCGCTGCATGCTTCAAAGGCAAAGGGGTGTTGTGCAGTTCAAAAAGTGAACTGCTTAGTTCATTTTAATCTTGAATTCTGAGCCGATCTGTTTAGTTATGTATCTGAACGAAACAGTTCAGTTATGGAGTTCGATATGAAAAGCGCCTTGACCGTTCTCACTCTCTCACTCAGCCTGATCGCGGCACCTGCCTTGGCCTTCAGCTTTGACACCAGCAGCCTGACACCCACGCTGACCTATCCCGAACCTGCGCCAGCGCCAGTGACGCAGGGCAATTCGGGTATCAACCGATAAGCCACGCCAGAAACACCGTCCCGTGACCGCGCGCAGACGGGCTTGCGGTTACGGGGTTGGGCCGACTACACTGTCCCGACCTGTGGGGAGGGGTTGGATGTCGGCACCAGCCGTTGAAATCAAGAAAGGTCGCAAGTTCGATCAAGTGCTCGAAGGGGCGCGGCGGGTCTTTATGCGCGATGGCTTTGAGGGCGCCAGCGTCGATGAAATCGCGCGGGAGGCGCAGGTATCCAAGGCGACGCTCTACAGCTATTTCCCCGACAAACGGCTACTTTTTTCCGAAGTGGCGCGGGTCGAATGCAACCGGCAAGCCGAAGAAGCGCTTGAAGTGATCGGCAAAGGGGCGAGCATCGAGCATGTGTTGCACGAAGCGGCCACGCGGATCGTGAGTTTCTTTCTATCGGATTTCGGCCAGCAAGTGTTTCGCATCTGCGTCTCGGAATCGCATCGGTTTCCTGAATTGGGGCGTCGATTCTATGCATCGGGCCCGGACCTTGTTCGTGAACGACTGAGCAAGGTCTTGCGACCCTATGTCGAAGCGGGGATTCTCAAGATCGACGACATGGACCTGGCCGCCAATCAGTTCGGCGAGCTGTGCAAGGGCGATCTCTTTATCCGCAGCCTCTGTGGCATGTGCACAGAGCCATCCAAGAAGGATATAGAGCGGGTGGTCAATGGCGCGGTCGAGATGTTTTTGGCCCGCTACCGCGCCTGATCAGGGGCACCGCGCCCCAGCATGTCCGCCGCAATTTTTTCGGCCATCATGATCGTGGGCGCGTTGGTATTCCCGCTCACGAGGCGCGGCATGATCGACGCGTCAACCACGCGCAACCCATCAACTCCGTGAACACGCGCGGCCGGATCGACCACCGCCATATCCCCGCGCCCCATCGCGCAGGTACCGACAGGGTGATAGATCGTATCGGCACGGGCGCGAATATCGGCCTCGAGTCCTGTATCGGACCAATCATGCGGATGCAGCCGCTCCTTGCGCCAAGGCTCGAGCGTGGGCGCACGCAAAATCCTGTCCATCTGCCGCGCACCTTGCATCATCACTGACAAATCGCGCGGATCGCTCAGGAACGCCGGATCAATCAGCGGCGCATCCGTGGCACGGGCAGAGCGTAGCGTCACCCGCCCCCGGCTATGAGGCCGCAACACGCAGACATGACAGGAATAACCGGGGCGGAAATGCAGCCGACGCATGTGATCTTCGACAATGCCGATGACGAAATGCAGTTGCAGATCAGGACGCGAAACCGAGGGATCTGAGCGCAAGAATGCTCCGGATTCGGCATAGGGCGTTGCGAAAGATCCCTGCCCGGTCTTGCGCCATTCCAAGGCCGCATTGCCCAGATGCCAGAGGCCCTTGGGACCCAAGCTGATGACATCGTCGCGCTTCGAGGTTTCCGCCAGGATGTAGTCCAGATGATCCTGTAGGTTTTCCCCCACACCCGGCAGGTCATGCAGAGGCGCGATACCCTGCGCCTGCAACGCCTCGGCAGGGCCGATCCCGGACAGCATGAGAAGCTGCGGCGAACCGAAGGCCCCACCGCTCAGGATCACTTCGCGTCGCGCGCGCATCTCTTGCTCGCGCCCCTTGTGGCGGTAGCGGAGGCCCGTGGCGCGTTTGCCGTCAAAGGTCACGCGCTCGGCCATGGCTCGGCTGATCACCGTCAGATTGGACCGCCTCATTGCCGGAAAGAGATAGGCAGCCGCGGCCGAGCAGCGTTCGCCGCGGTGCGGACCGTCAAAGAACTGCGTAACCTGATAATGCCCCGCACCCTCTTGGGTCGTGCCGTTGAAATCGGGGTTCCGGGGGATTTGCAGGCTCTCGCAGGCAGCGATGAAGGCCTCGGAAATAGCACGCGGCGCGCTCTGGTCCGTAACCTGAAGTGGCCCAGACTGGCCATGCAGTGCACCGCCATGCTGCGCATTCCGTTCCGCGGCACGAAACCACGGCAGAACGCTCTGCCAATCCCAACCATCACAGCCAAGTTCGGCCCACTCATCATAATCGGAGGGGTGGCCGCGCACGTAGAGCATGGCGTTGATCGCGCTCGAGCCGCCCAACGCCCGACCGCGCGGCTGAAATCCCCGCCGCCCGTTCAGCTGCGGCTGCGGCACGGTTTTCAGCGCCCAATTGTTGATCTTGGGTCGGCCTGACACCATCGCCGCCACGAGGCCCGGCGCGCGGACAAAGATGTCTTGCCCGGAACCGCCCGCCTCGATCAGGCAGACAGTGATGCTGGGGTCCTCGCTCAACCGCGCCGCAAGGACACAGCCCGCCGATCCCCCACCCACGATGATGTAGTCATAGATCATGGCCCGCCTCCCTCTGCCCCGCCACGCTAGTCTTAGGACCGTCCCAGACCAAAGCGCGACGTGGCGTCAGAGATGCGAAGGATCAGCTTGGGCTCATGCCGCGCAAACGCTCGGACCGGCGGCGCAGGTACTCCATGGTCGTCAGCAGCGCAATCGAGATCACCACGAGGATCGTCGCCACCGCCAGAATGGTCGGGCTGATCTGTTCACGCAGGCCGGTGAACATCTCCCACGGCAGGGTTTGCTGATTGGCCGAACCGACAAAAAGCACGACAACCACCTCATCGAAAGAGGTGATAAAGGCGAAGAGACCGCCCGAAATCACGCCCGGCAGGATGAGCGGCATCTGAACCCGAAAGAAGGTGGTCACAGGGTCTGCACCCATGTTCGCCGCCGCGCGCGTGAGCGAGCGATCAAAACCCACCAATGTAGCGGTCACGGTGATGATCACAAAGGGAATGCCCAGCGCCGCATGCGCCAAAACCACGCCGAAATAGGTACCTTGCAACCCGATACGGCTGTAGAAGAAATACATCCCAGCCGCCGAGATGATGAGCGGCACGATCATCGGCGAAATGAGGATCGCCATGATCGCGCGACGGAATGGCACGTGTTCTGAACTCAGGCCAATCGCAGCCAGCGTGCCAAAGCTCACCGAAAGAATGGTGGCTGCCGGAGCGATCATCAACGAATTGCGCAGCGCCTGTTGCCATTCGTTCGAGGTGAAGAAATCCTGATAATGCTTGAGGCTATAGCCGGCGGGATCAAACCGCAGCATCTCCGGCGTAAAGGTAAAGAAGTTCTGCGCGTTGAAGCTGAGCGGCATCACCACAAGGATGGGCGTGATCAGAAAGATGAAAATCGCCCCACAGATCACCCGGAATGTATAGTGCCAGAGCACCTGTCCACTGGTCAGATACGGCGCAAGATTGGCGCGGTAGCGCCCTTCGCCAATCCAAAAGATGAACCAAGAGAAGAAAAGACCAAAGAGCAGCCCCAGCACAAACCCCGGCACGCCAGCCAAGAGTACGCCCGCAATTATAAAGAGCGCGACAAGACCCCAGCGCGTGATCTTTTCTTGACCCAACCCAAAGACCGCCAGTGCAATGTAGGCCAGCAGCATGAGCGCAACGGCCCCAATCGCAACCCCCATCAAACCAGAGCCATGCGCCGTGCCGACAAAGAGGCCGACAAAGCCCCCGGCCGCGCCAATTACTGGCAGCGAAAAGGAAAGCGGCTTGGTTTCGACCGGTGTCAGTGTGAATCCGTTCATGTCTCTTACCCCAGCTTCACGTTGTCGATGCCGACGATCTTGTCATAGGCCCAGTAGAGGATCAGGACCACCCCCAGCAGGATCGTGCCCAACGCCGCCGCAAGACCCCAGTTGAGAGAGGACGAGATATGATATGCGATCCGGTTGGAAATGAACGTGCCTGTGGTGCCGCCCACAATCTCGGGAGTGATATAGTAACCGATGGCAAGGATGAAAACGAGGATCGACCCTGCACCGATTCCCGGAACCGATTGTGGAAAGTATACGCGCCAGAAGGCCGTCCAATTGTTTGCCCCAAGCGATTTGGCGGCGCGCAGATAGGTGGGGGGAATGGTCTGCATCACCGAATACATCGGCAGGATCATGAAGGGCAGCAGAATATGCGTCATAGCCACGATGGTGCCGAACTGATTGTTGATCATCACCAGACGGTTCTCATCCGCGACCAGCCCCAGCCAGACCAGAACGTCATTGATGACCCCCTGCTGCTGCAGCATCACCTTCCATGCGCTGGTGCGCACCAGAAGCGAGGTCCAGAATGGCAGAAGAACGAGGATCATCAACAGGTTGGCTGTGCGTGACGGCAGATTGGCCAGAATCCACGCCACAGGGTAGCCAAGGGCGACACAGGAAAAGGTGATCATCAGCGACATAAACATCGTGCGCTGAAAGAGAATGCCGTAGATGCGTTCATCCTCGCTGCGCAGGGCGATACCCTGCGGCGTCTTTTCCATGTCCACCGCATTCAGGAAGTAGCCGGTAGTATAGGGCGGCGAATAGGTTTTGATGGTTTCCCAAAACGTCGTATTGGCCCAATCCTTGTTCGACTCGAAAAAGGCCTCGCGCATCGCTATCGGCGGCAACGTTGCCGCAGTCGCCGCCCGCAAGCTATCTGCGCCGGGTCCGGCATAATTCTCCAGCGCGGTTTTCGTAGCCGGATCCTCAAGATCGAGCGCCAAGGCAGCATAAACGGCTTCCCAGGGTTCTTCCTTGGTGACGCTCTTGCCATCTACAAATTGGGTAAAGGCAGCAAAGGCCGCATAGGCGCGTGCGGTATTGGGCAGAATATCGGAAATCGCGGCACCGGGCAGAAATTCGGCATCACCGCTGAAGGTTGTCGCCTCCAGAGCCTCAAGCCGGGCGATCTGATTGGACATCAGTCGTGTATTAGGCTCTGCCCCGGCACCACCAGACATCATCTCGACCCAAGTCGTGGCTTCTGCAAAAGCGGGATCAATCCCTTCCAGCGCGTCTTGGAACACCTCTCCAATGTCGTTCATATCCCGCCCAGAGGTACGAAAGAGCGAGGAAATGCCGCTCTTCTCGTAGTTCAGGCGGCTTCCCAGCTTGGTGTGTTCCTTGGCCTCGGCGGCCAAAAAGAGATCAAAGAACAGCGCCCGAAACACCTGTTCATCGGGAACCTCGGTTGCATCCCAATCGCGCAATTCCTCAACCGTCATGGGCAGGGTGTTGCCAACGATCTGGTTTTCGACCGAACGGAACAGCATATCAACGATGGGTGCAATGAAGGTCAGGAGGACAAAGATCAATAGAGGGGCGATCAGCGCCAATGCCCGCATTTTCTGGGCACGCAAGGCGCGGCGCAGGCTGCGTTTCAGAGGCGTGCCATCGGCGGCAAGCATCGGGCCGGTGTGGGTGCTATCGCTCATGTCTTCCCCGTCGAAGTGTTCCGGTTATTCAGCCCGGGTCTTGTGCCCGGTCAAAGAAGCGGTGAGGCCGCGTGCGGCCCCACCTGTGGTTAGACTAGATTACTGGGCCAGCCACGACTGGAACTTGGCATCCAGATCATCGCGGTTGTCAGCCCACCATTCGTAGTCATAGATATGGACGTTTGACGCATTTGCCGGGTCGGTCGGCATATGCGGTGCCATGTCGATCCCAAGCTCTGCGTGCTTGCCCACCAGTGGTGCCGAAGATGCGCGCGCCGGACCATAGGAGATATAGGCTGCCTGATCCGCCAGACGCTGCGTGTCAGTGCCGAACTTGAGGAAGTCCATCACACGCGCCAGACGGTCTGCGGGCAGACCGGCGGGAACGATCCAGCCGTCGAGGTCAAAGGACTGCATGTCCCAGAGCATCGCGATCGGCTGACCCTGCTCTGCAATCGCCGAGAACAGACGACCATTGAACGTGGAGCCGATAAAGACTTCGCCATCTGCCAGAAGCTGCGGGGTTTCCGCACCGGCGGACCACCAGACAACCTGGTCCTTGATCGTGCCAAGCTTGGCAAGAGCGCGCTCGACGCCCTCGTCGGTGCCCAGAACGTCGTAAATCTCGTCCTTGGCCACGCCGTCGCAATAGAGCGCCCATTCCATGTTGTCGATCGGGCGCTTTTGCAGCGAGCGCTTGCCGGGATATTTGGCAAGGTCGAACACGTCACAAACGCTGCTCGGCGGCTCGGTGCCGGCGGGCACCATATCGGTGCGATAGCCGAAAGTGGTCGAGTAAACGATCTGCGGAATGAAGCAGTCGCTGACGATCAGATCGCCAAAGTCATCGCTGGCGGAGGTGCCATCGGGTGCTGCGGCCAGCATTTCGTCATGGTCGATTTCCATCGCCAGACCTTCGTCGCACAGACGCATCGAGTCAGAAGCCACCACATCGACCAGATCCCAGGTGATGTTGCCGGCTTCGTTCATCGCGCGCAGCTTGGCCACCGCCTCGGCAGAGCTTTCGTCCCAGGTCGCGGTCACGCCGGGATTGGCGGCCAGATAGGGCTGAACATAGGCCTTGTCCTGGCTGGCCTGATAAGCCCCGCCCCAGCTGACGATGGTCATGCTGTTGGCCATATCCTGTGCGGTGACGGCGGTGCCCGCAGCGACGGTCAGAGCCGTGGTCGCGAGCAGGGTTTTCGTCAGTTTCATAAACATACTCCCAGTTTATCCCGTTTTTCGATGGTTGGGCCCTGCGCTACGGGCGGAACGTCGAGGGCCTTGCTCAACCCGCACCGGTCCTGTGGCCGGCGCGCGTATTCTTATACTTGGGGCGCATCCAGTGCGCGGCAATCCTCTGGCAACCAGCCGATCTCGATCTGCTCTCCGGGTTGGAGACGGCGTTGATCGGGGGCGTTTCGGGTCTTGATGATGAAATCATCCGATCCTGCCACCCGGAGCCGCGTGCGGAAAATGTCACCCATGTAGATGAATTCCAGCACTTCAGCCTTGAGCGTATGCGCATCCGGCTTGAGGCGGTCACGATTGAACTCAACCCGTTCGGGGCGGATGGAAATCAGCGTGCGGTCGCCCGGTTTTTCGACATTCACGGGTTTCGCGTCAATCAGGTCGCCATTGTCCAGCTGCACAACAGCGATGCCATTCTTGATCTCTTTGACACGACCCTCGAGCGTGTTGTTCTCACCGATAAACTGCGCAACAAAGCTGTTCTTGGGGCTCTCGTACAGCTCATCCGGCGGCGCGATCTGCTGAATGCGTCCATCGTTGAAGACCGCCACCCGATCCGACATGGTCAGTGCTTCGGTCTGGTCATGGGTCACATAAACAGTAGTAATTCCGAGGTTGTGCGCAAGATGGGTGATTTCGAACTGCATCTTTTCGCGCAATTGCTTGTCCAGCGCGCCAAGGGGTTCGTCCATCAGCACCAATTCAGGCTCGAACACCAGCGCCCGGGCGAGAGCCACACGCTGTTGTTGGCCCCCAGACAGCTGCGACGGACGACGCCCACCAAAGGCACCCATTTCCACCATTTCAAGTGCCCGCTTGACCTTGGCCTCGCGGTCGGATTTGCCAATCTTGCGCACCTCGAGCGGAAAGCTGAGGTTTTCGGCAATCGTCATGTGTGGAAATAGCGCGTAATTCTGGAACACCATGCCAATGCCGCGCTTGTGTGGCGGAATGTTGTTGATGCTCACACCGTCCAATTTGATCTCGCCATGGGTGGCGGTTTCAAACCCTGCAAGCATCATCAGACAGGTCGTCTTGCCTGATCCCGACGGCCCCAGCATCGTCAGAAATTCGCCCTTGGGCAAGGTCAGGTTCAGATCCTTGACGACCAGTGTTTCGCCGTCATAGCTCTTTTGGACACGTTCAAACGCAACGAACGCATCGTTGTTCCCGGTATCTGCCAAAGTCGGCTCCCTATTTTATTCATCGCAAGCGTTTGCCTCGCGTTCGGAAGAAACTAAAACAAGATGGACCTTCACATGCAAGCGGATTGCGGCGCTTTTTTCCCGAAACCGACCTACACAGGTCAAATCGCCTGCAAGTCACGCAAGATAAGTCAATTTTCCTGCAATCGGCCGAGGCACGCTCCGCTTTAGCGCGAGCCCCGGCAGAGTTTTCGCCGGAAACAAGCTTATCCCAGCACCGATTGCACGGCTTTTGTGGTTTTGTGAATCACCTCATCCGCCTCGGATTTCGTCAGGCAGAAGGGCGGCGCAAAGCCCAGGATGTCGCCCTGCGGCATGGCCCGCGCAATGACACCCGTGGCCGCCAGCGCGGCAGAAACCTGCGGCCCCACCTTGTCGGCGGCCTCAAAGAAGACCCGATCATCGCGATCCTTGACGAACTCCACAGCGCAGAGCATCCCTTCGCCGCGCACCTCGCCGACATGCGCATGCGCTCCCAGAGCCTCGGCCATGCCACGATTAAGATAGCCGCCCACTTCACGGTTGTTGGCGATCAGGTTCAGATCATCTAGCAACTTGAGGTTGGCCACCCCCGCCGCCGCACCGATGGGATGCGCTGAATAGGTCCAGCCATGGCCAATAGGGCCATTCTCATCCGTGCCCTGCTCCAGCACCTTCCACATACGGTCACTGACGATGCTGCCCGAGAGCGGCGCATAGGCGCTGGTAAGGCCCTTGGCGATGGTGATGAGGTCCGGTTTCATACCATAGTGATCTGAACCGAACATGGTGCCCAAACGTCCAAAGCCCGTCACGACCTCATCTGCCACGAGCAGGATGTCATGCTTGGCCAGCACCTCTTGAATGGCGGCCCAATAGCCTGCGGGCGGCGGCACGATTCCCCCGGTGCCCAGCACCGGCTCGCCGATAAAGGCGGCGATTGTATCAGCCCCCTCGCGCGCGATCAGCGCCTCCAACTCCGCCACGCAATGCGCGACGAACTGCGCCTCGGTCTGATCCAGATTGGCGCGGCGGTAATAATAGGGGGCCTCGGTGTGGATCACCTGCGCCAGCGGCAGGTCGAATTTCTTGTGGAAGAGTTCGAGCCCGGTAAGCGAGCCGGTCATCAGCCCCGAACCGTGATAACCGCGCCAACGGCTGATGATCTTCTTCTTTTCAGGCCGTCCAAGGATGTTGTTGTAATACCAAATCAGCTTGACGTTGGTCTCGTTGGCGTCACTGCCCGAGAGGCCAAAATAGACCTTGGACATATGCGCCGGTGCGCGGTCCAGAACCATCTTGGACAAGGTGATCGACGCCTCGGTCCCGTGCCCCACATAGGCGTGATAATAGGCCAGTTCCCGTGCCTGCGCGGCGATCGCCTCGGCAATCTCTTGACGGCCGTAGCCCACGTTGACGCAGTAAAGCCCGGCAAAGGCATCAAGCAGGCGATTGCCGTCGCGATCCTCGATATGACTGCCGCTGCCGGTCTTGATCACGCGGTTGGGTGCCTCGCCGCGTGCGAACTGCGCAAGATGCGTGGAGGGGTGAAAGAAATTCTCGCGATCCCATTGATCGAGTTGGTCATTCCGCAGCATTTTTGTTCCTTTCGTTTGTTCTGGGGCACCGGAATTTTGAAAAAATTCCGGGCCGAAATCTTTTCAAGATTTCGTCTGCTCACGCCCAATCGCGGCAGACATATTTGATCTCCATGAATTCCTCCATGCCGCGCCGCGCCCCTTCACGGCCCAGCCCCGATTGCTTGACCCCACCAAAGGGGATCGGTGCGCCCGTGACCTTGGTGCGGTTCACCGCCACCATGCCGAATTGCAGCGCCCGCGTCATGCGATAGATGCGGCGCGGATCGTGGCAGTGCAAATAGGCGATTAGGCCATATTCAGTAGCATTGGCGCGGGCGACCACTTCTTTTTCGGTGTCAAAGGGCGTGATTGCGGCCACTGGACCAAAGGTCTCATCGCGCATGATCTCGGCGGCGTCAGGCACATCCGTCAGAACAGTTGGTTGATAGAAAAGCGGTCCTAGGGCATCGCGCTTGCCACCGCAGGCCAGCGTCGCGCCATGCGCCAGAGCATCGGCCACATGCTCTTCCTGCTTTCGAATGGCCTTCTCGTTCATCAACGGGCCGATGTCGGGATCGTCCATGCCGCGCCCGATGGTGAGCCTCTGTACTGCGTCTGTAAACCGTCGGCAGAATTCCTCGTAAATCGCGCGCTCCACATAGATGCGGTTCGCCCCCAGACAGTCCTGTCCGGATGTAGCGAATTTTGCCTTGATCGTTTCATTTACGGCCGCGTCCAGATCGGCATTCTTAAACACGATCACGGGCGCATGACCGCCCAATTCCAGCACCAGTTTCTTGACCGTCCCGGCGCATTGGCGATAAAGCAACTGCCCGATATTGGTCGAGCCGGTAAAGCTAAGGACACGCACGCGGGCGTCTTGGGTCCAAGGTTCGACCACCACGGCGGCATTACCCGTGACCACGTTGAACACACCCGCCGGAAACCCCGCCCGTTCAGCCAATTCGGCTAGGGCCAGCGCGGAATACGGCGTTTCGGCGCTTGGGTGTGCGACCACGGTGCAACCCGCCGCCATCGCCGCCGCCGCCTTGCGTGTGAGCATGGCTGAGGGAAAATTCCACGGCGTGATGAGCGCCGCCACGCCCACCGGCTCCAGCCACAGCTCCACCTCGGCATCGGGCAGGTGGCTTGTGACTCCTTCGATATTGGGGCGCTTGGCCTCTTCGGCATAATACTCCACGAAACTCGCGGCATAGTCGATCTCGCCACGTGCTTCACTTAGGGGTTTGCCCTGCTCCAGCACCATGATCCGCGCGAGGTCTTCGCGATGCGCAAGGATCAGATCGAACCAGCGGCGGAGAAGTGCTGCGCGGTCTTGCGGCAGGGTCATCGCCCAGCCGCCAAACGCACCCTGCGCAGCATCGACCGCGGCACAAGCCTGATCTGCGCTGAGGCTGGCGACGGCCCCCAGCGTGCTGCCATCGGCGGGATTGGTTACGGCAAAGGTTGCCGTATCGTCGCCGCCGACCCATTTGCCGCCGACATAGGCAAAGCTGCGCACAAGGCGTGTGTCGGTGATCCCGTTGCGGGTCCAGATGGCTGAGTCGGACATGGTGACGCTCCCTTCGCGCCAAAGAATGTCTTGGCTCTGCCAAAGAGGGAGACTGAAGTTTGCCGCAAGCGCAGACTAATCTTCTGCCAGGCGCCCACAAAAAAGATGATTCATTCGAAAAACATCTCGAGCGGCGGCAAGCGCGGGGATTTGACCGGCTTGGTCACGATATAGGTAAAATAGCGCGCGAGCCCGATCCGCGCCTCAAGCATCTGGTCAATGAGCCGCTGATAGGTGTCGATGTCGCGGGTCACGATCTGCATGAGATAGTCAAACCCGCCCCCCAGCGCCCAACAGGCCGTCACCTCGCCGTAGCGCTGCATACTGTCCTCGAAGGCGCGGAAGGAGGCGGGTGTATGATCCGCCAATTCCACCGCAACAAAGACGGTCACATGCGACCCCAGTTTCCTGAGATTGATGCGCGCATGATACCCTTCGATCAGGCCAGCCTCTTCCAGCCGTTTGAGCCGCTCCCAGCACGGGCTGGCCGATAGACCCACCCGCTCCGCCAGATCAGCCTTGGTGATGCGACCCTCATCAGCCAGCACCCGCAGGATATCGAGATCGCGCGCATCAAGTTTCATGCGGTGATGACCGTGCCCAGATCGCGCCCCTTGAGCCGCGCCATCACATGCGTGGCAATCGCCGTATCCTGCACGCCGGTGCCGGTCAGATCGCAAATGGTGATCTCGGCATCGCTCTTGCGCCCGCGCGCGCGCCCCCGGATCACATCGCCCAGTTCGACCGGCGCGCCCTTGGTCCATATCCCGGCCTCGATCGCGCTGCGCAACTCGCCCAGATGCTCAACCTGCGTCGCGCGATCGGCAACGTAAAGATCGGCCTTGATCAAGGCCTGCGGATCAATTTCGTTCTTGCCCGCCTGATCCGACCCCATGGCGGTGATATGCAATTCGGGATGTAACCATTTCGCCTCGATCACCGGGGACTGTGCCGGGGTGGTGGTAATGACCAACTGGCTGGCCAGCATCAGATCGGCAGGAGAGTCTACCACGCGGATAACGCATTTGAGGTCCGCCAGATCGGCGGCACAGGCGCGCGCGCGCTCGGCATCCCGGCCCCAGATGAGCAGTCGGTCAAACGGACGCACCAGCCGCGCCGCCCGCGCCTGAAGCCGCGCCTGAACACCCGTGCCGATGATACCTACGGTATGCACAGTCTCGGGGGCGAGATGCTGCGCCGCGACCGCACCGGCGGCGGCCGTGCGCAAATCGGTCAGATAGCCATTGTCGAGGAATACCGCCTCGACCAGACCGGTCTTGGCGGAAAACAGGATCATCAGCCCGTTGAGACTGGGCAGTCCCAGCTTGGGATTGTCAAAGAAGCCCGGACTGACCTTGATCGCGAACCCGTCAAAGCCGGGGATATAGGCAGTCTTTACATCCACCTCGCCATGCACATCCGCGAGGTCCATCGACATCACCGGCGGCATGACAACGCCGCCATCCGAGAGCGCCCCAAAGGCTTTCTCGATCACCTTGACGGTTTCACGGTCCAGCTTGACCGCGCCGCGCAATTCCGCCTCTGTCACGATCCGAATATCATGTGCCATATGTCTTACCCTCAATTACCTTGTCGCCCAAAATCACATCCTGCCCGGTCACAACCCTGGTGAACATCGCCATATCGAGATTGCGGCCGGTGATGATGGTGGCGGTGGGCCCTTGCGGCAGCACCTTGCCACTCAGCACCGCTGCAATACCCACGACGCAGGCCCCCTCTGCCACGATCCGGTCCTCGTAATAGAGCACCTGCATCGCGCGATAAATCTCTTCTTCCGTGACGAGGACCACATCATCCAGCAAATCGCGGCACATGGCAAAACTCAGACGATTTGCCATACCGATGCCGCCGCCCAGACTATCGGCCAGGCTTGGCACCTCTTCGACATCGACAGGATGGCCGGCGCGCAGGCTCTCGTACATCGCGGCGCCTCGGTCCATGCTGATGCCGATGACGCGCAGGTCGGGTTTGATCGTCTTGGCGGCCAGCGCAACGCCTGCCGCCAGACCGCCACCCGACAAGGGTATGAGCAGCGCTTCCAGATCAGGGCGCGCCGCCATGAGTTCCAGCCCGATGGTGCCCTGGCCCGCAATCACCAGCGGGTCGTCGAAGGGCGAGATTTCGGTCAGCCCGTCCTCGGCAACCAGACGCTCTGCCTCGGCCTGGGCGGCATCCTGAGAGCGGCCGATGATCCGCACCTCGGCCCCCAGCGCCCGAATGCCGTCTACCTTGGCCTGCGGCACCAATTCCGACATGCAGATCACCGCCCGCAAGCCACGTGCCCGCGCCGCATAGGCCACGCCGCGGCCATGGTTGCCGGTCGAGCAACAGGTAACGCCAGCCGCGTTCTGCGCACCCGCCACGGCATTGAGCGCGCCACGCAGTTTGAACGCGCCGATGGGCTGCATATTCTCCAGCTTGAGCAGGAACTCACCACCCGCAATCCCGCTCATATAGGACGAAGGCACCAGCGGCGTGCGGTCCGCCACCCCGGCGATCACCTGTGCTGCGGCATAGACATCGGCCAGAACGGGACGCATCTTGGTATTCCTCTTGTCAGATGGCGCGCAGCTTGCGTCGCGGCGAGCCTAGCGTCAACTCCGCGTCGCGAGATGGTCTGAAAACGACAGGATGCGGCGTTTTTCTTGGGGCGAGCGGCAACCAAAGCCACAACTATGGTCAGGATAATTTAACTACGGATCCCCGACATGATCGAAAAAGACCTGCCCTTCTCGGCACAGGAATACCAGCGGCGGCTGGACAAGACCCGCGCCGCCATGGCCCGGCTTGACCTTGACGCGCTCTTTGTCACCGACCCGTCCAACCAGCATTGGCTGACCGGCTATGATGGCTGGTCGTTCTATGTGCACCAGGGCGTTCTGGTCTTTCCCGAGGCAGATCCGATCTGGTGGGGCCGCAATCAGGATGCCAATGGCGGCGTGCGCACCGTCTGGATGACCGACGACCGCGTGATCGGCTATGCCGACAATTACGTGCAGTCGACCGAACGCCACCCGATGCAGGATCTGGCGGAGCGGCTCAAGGGTATGGGCCTTGCCGACAAGCGGATCGGCGTGGAAATGGACAATTACTATTTCTCTGCCAAGGCAATGCAGACCCTGCGCGAGGAACTGCCAGAGGCCACATTCCTCGACGCCACCGCGCTGGTGAACTGGCAGCGCACGGTAAAATCCGAAGAAGAGCTCGGGTTCATGCGCAAGGCGGCGCTGATTTCGGAAAAGATCACCGACGGGCTGATGGAGCGGGTCGAGCCGGGCATTCCCAAGAACGAGATCGTGGCAGAGATCTTTCGCGATGCCATCCGGGGGGTCGAGGGCGCGTGGGGCGACTATCCCGCGATCGTGCCGCTCTTGCCGTCAGGCTCTGATGCCGCGGCACCGCACCTGACGTGGAATGGGCGAGAATTCGCGACCGGCGAGGCCACGTTCTTTGAGATCTCGGGCTGTTACCGGCGCTATCACGCACCTTTCTGCCGCACGCTCTTTCTGGGCAAGCCGCCGCAATTCCTGCTCGATGCGGAAAAGGCGCTGGTCGAGGGGTTAGAGGCGGGGCTGGAGGCCGCGAAGGCGGGCAACCGCGCCTGTGACATCGCGAATGCCTTGGCCGCCCCACTGGAGCGTGCCGGCATCGAACGTGGCGCGCGCTGTGGCTATCCCATCGGTCTGAGCTATCCGCCCGACTGGGGCGAGCGCACGATTTCCCTGCGCTCCGAGGATGAAACCGTGTTGGAACCGGGCATGACATTCCATTTCATGCCGGGGCTCTGGATGTCCGACTGGGGATTGGAAATCACCGAGTCCATTCTGATCAAGGAAAGCGGCCCGGCGGAAACCTTTTGCAATCGTCCACGCAAGATGTTCGTCAAGGATTGAGCAGAGAAGGCCCCCATCGACCGTGGGGGCCTTTTGCAATTCCGCCCTATTCCCATTCCATCTGTTCATAGACCCGACCGGCATTCTTGGTGGCCAGTTCCTCGAACGTGTCGAGATGGGTATAGGCGGATTGGTCAACGTAATAGGCATCGGCCAGATCACCGCCCGCGTCGATATGCTCGCGAATCTGGGCGCGCAGATGTTCCAGGTAGCCCTTGGTGTAACGGCGCACCTGATCCATGTTGGTTGGGTGGCCGTGACCGGGAATCACATAGGTGGCACCCAGCGCCTCGAATTCTGTATCCCAGGTTTCCAGCCAATCCGCCGTGATCGTATCGGGGAAGATCGGTAACATGCGTTCGTGAAACGCCATGTCACCGGAAATCACGAGGCTTTGCTCCGGCAGCCATATAACAATATCTCCGGGACTATGGGCCGGCCCCAGATAGCGTGCCTCGATCCGGACATCGCCCATCTCGACGATGTATTCATCGCTGAAGGTCTCGGTCGGCAGCACCACGCTGGTGCCTTCGGCGCGCTCCTTGGTCACGCGCTGCGCCGCCTCGAGATCACCGCCGCCATGATTTTCGAACTCGGCCGCCGCATCGCTATGTGCCACGATGGGCACGCCCTGTTCCGCCCAATAGGAATTGCCCAACATGGCGTGGCCCTGACCGTTTTCATTGAGCACCAGCTTGACGGGCTGATCGGTAACCATCTTGATTTCATCGTGCAGGGCCCTAGCCAGCCCGTAGGATGCGCCACCATTGATCACCACCACGCCGTCGCCCGTGACGATGAAGCTGAGGTTGTTGTTGTGTCCGGCATTTTCATAAGTCGGGGGCGCGGTCGCCCCGATGGCGGACCAGACGTGCGGGATCACCTCGACCGGTTTGGAATAAAGCAGGGAGGCCGGGTACTGATCGGGAATATCCTCGCTCGCGACCGCGGCGCTGGCGGCGCAGAAAGACAAGGCGCTCAGGGTCACACGCATCATCTCAGACCTCCGCCACGAAGCGGTAGGCTTCGCCATCCCGTTCGACCCGGCCTAACCCGCCCCCGGGCAGATGAAAGCCGACCATCGCCATCTGATCGGTCGCCAACTGGTCGAGGAGTTGCGTGCGCGTCGCGATCCCGGTCTCGGCATCCTGATCCGATCCGCTGGCCCAATCAGGCCGGGCAAAGGCCAGATGACCGTTGCCAATGGCATCACCCACGACCAATGCCGCCTCTGTCCCCTGACGGATTTCAAACGCCATGTGGCCGGGCGTATGGCCGGGCGTATCATGCGCGAGGATACCCGGCAGCACCTCTTGCCCGCCATCGATGAATTCCATCAGATCCTCAATCGCCGCCAGACGCCGGGCAGCCCCCACGGCAAAACTTGCCCGCTCTGCACCGATGCTCTCGACCGTGGCGGGGTCTGTCCAATACTCCCATTCCGCCTGCCCGATCATGTAGCTGGCATTGGCGAACACGGGATCGTCAAAGTCATCCAGCACGCCCCAGAGGTGATCCGGATGCGCATGGGTAAAGAGAACATGGGTGATGTCATCAGCGCTGACTCCGATGGCGTCAAGCGCCTCGAGGATTTTCCCAGCACTCGGCATGAACCCAGACCCTGACCCCGCATCGAAGAGCACCGTGCGCTCAGCATCCTGAAACAGCGTCAGATTGCAGGGCGGCTCGACCGTGTCGCCAGTGATGCCGTAATGCGCCAGAACAGGCGCGGCATCAGCAGCGGGCAGGTTGCCCAACAAAAACTCCATTGGCAGCACGAGATTACCGTCGCTAAGCGTGGTGATCCTGGAATTCCCGAGGGTCAGCTCAGTAGCTGCGAAGCTGGGGCGCGGCAGCCCGACAAGGGCACTGGCCCCCATAGCCGCCAGAATTTGGCGTCGGTGCAAATTCATGATTTCCTCCCCCTTATTTATTCGCATTTGTGAATATGATGCTCTGACATGTGTCAAAACACAAGTCAAAACAAGGCTGCGTTTGATGCTGATTTCCGCGCAGAGATGCGGTAGGAACGCTGAATCGGACCTCTTAATGCGTGATCATCAAAGCCCATGGACAATGAACTTCCCGCCTATCTGACAACCAAGGAGGTCGCAGACCTGCTTCGGGTGAAGGAGCGCAAGGTTTACGACATGGTCGCCACTGGCGAGATTCCGCATCGCAAGATCACCGGCAAGCTCTTGTTTCCCCACAACGAGTTGATGTGCTGGATCGAGGGAACGGGCGTCACCCTGCCCTCCGAGCGCCCGGCGCTTGTGACCGGCTCGCACGATCCGCTTCTGGATTGGGCGCTGCGCGAGAGCGGTGCAGGGCTT
The DNA here is from genome assembly GCF_963972555.1 of uncultured Roseovarius sp. Classification (NCBI taxonomy): domain Bacteria; kingdom Pseudomonadati; phylum Pseudomonadota; class Alphaproteobacteria; order Rhodobacterales; family Roseobacteraceae; genus Roseovarius; species uncultured Roseovarius sp. The sequence continues at coordinate 200,449 of NZ_CAXAUM010000002.1, read as the reverse complement.
GCAACCCTCTGGAATGGAAGTTGTGACGGGCTAGAGGTATTTGCCGACGGCCGCGCGGTTTTGGCGGGGCTTCATATTCCGGGCGATACAGACTGGAATATTCCCGCGCTTGAGGCGCGCGGACTGCGCGACGCCGTTCTGATTGGCTGGGCAGAGCGGAGGCGCGGACTGATCCTGACACCTGCCGTGGCGGATATGGTGCAGGGGGTGAGCGATCTGCGCGGACGTCGCGTGATCCTGCGGCAGGAGGGGGCAGGTACCACCGCGCTCTTTGCCCGCATGATGGCCGAGGCGGGTATGACGGCGGATGACATCCTGACCCCTGCCAGCCCCGCCCATACCGAAAGCGATGCCGCCGCCGCCGTCGCCGCAGGCGAGGCCGAAGCGACCCTCGGGATCGAATCCATGGCACGGCAATTTCGGCTGGTGTTCCGTCCCTTGGTGCAAGAACGCTTTGACCTCTTGATCGACCGTCGCGCTTATTTCACCGACCCTGTACAACGACTTGTCGCCTTCATGCGGTCCGAAACGATGGTCGCCAAAGCCTCGGCGCTCGGCGGTTATGATCTGAGGGGACTGGGCGAGGTGCGCTGGATTTCCGCCTGAACCGGCCGTTCTCAGACAGGTCACAAACGGATCGGGCGGAACTCTCTCGAAGTTCCGCCCAGTTTCAAAACCGCTTGAAGAACAAGGTCAGCCGTTCGCGTTCGGGAAGAACAACTGCTGACCGTCGATCTTGTAATCCGCGATGGCCTGTTGCCCCTCTGCTGACAACACCCAGTCGATGAAGGCCTGCCCGGCCTCGGCCTTGACGTTCTCGTGCTTTGCCGGGTTCACGAGGATGATCCCATACTGGTTGAACAGGCGCGTGTCGCCTTCTACCGCTATCTGGTAATCGCCCTTGTTACCAAAGGAAATCCACGTTGCACGGTCGGTTAGCACATAGGCCCCCATTGCCGTGCCGGTATTGAGCGTGGCCCCCATCCCGGAGCCGGTTTCGCGATACCAATCTCCCGACGCGGCGGCGGCATCAATGCCCGCCTCTTTCCACAGTTTCAATTCTGCCTTGTGGGTGCCGCTGTCATCGCCGCGCGAGGCAAAAGTCGCGCCGGTTTCGGCAATCTTGGCCAGAGCGGCCGTAATATCCTTGGTCCCGGCAATACCTGCTGGATCGGCGGGTGGTCCGACGAGAATGAAATCGTTGTACATCACGTCCGACCGTTGAAGCCCATGGCCTTCAGCCACGAATTTCTCCTCTGCCGCCTTGGCATGGACAAAGAGCACGTCGCCATCGCCATTCTCGGCATTCTTGATCGCCTGCCCGGTGCCCACCGCCACGACGCGCACCTCTATGCCGGTCTTGTCCTGAAAGATCGGAAGAATATGGTCAAAGAGCCCCGAGTTCTGCGTCGAAGTGGTGGATTGCACCACGATGAACTGATCCTGCGCCTGCACGGCTCCAGACAGGCCCAAGGCAAGCGCCGCACCTGCGGCAAGCGAGAAAAGATGACGTCTGAGCATGAAATTGTCCCTGTCTTTTGGCTGTCAGAAAGTTGTGCCTGTGTAGAGCCGCCCTTGGGTCCAGGCGCGCGCAGCCTCGGACCGGGGACGGCCAAGAACCTGCTCTATCGGGCCAGTTTCGGCGACGCGACCTGCATGCATGAAAATCACCTCGTCCCCTAGCCGCCCGGCCTGTCCCAGATCATGCGTGACCATGACAATCGTCACGCCGCGCGCATGGGCCGCGTTGATCAGATCCTCGATCCGTTGGGTCGAGGCCGGGTCGAGGCTGCTGGTCGGTTCATCCAGGAACAAGAGGCGCGGCTTGCAGATCAGAGCGCGCGCCAAGGCAAGGCGCTGTTGCTCGCCGCCCGAGAGGACACGCGCGGGATGTCGCGCCAGTTCGCTGAGCCCGGCCAGTTCGAGTGCATGCGCCGCCTCTGCCGCACGCTCTGCACCGCGCACGCCATGTACCGAAAGCGCAAAGTTGAGATTGGCCAGCACCGACCGCCGCAGCATCACGGGGCGCTGAAACACCATGGCCTGCGCGCGGCGCGCTTTTTCATCAGGGGTTTGCCCCTGCCAGAGCACTTGCCCGGCGGACGGCGTCAAGAGACCATGCAGCAAACGCAAAAGCAGGCTCTTGCCAGCGCCATTCGCCCCCATGATCAAGATGCGCCGCCCCTCGGGTATCGAAAGGGACAGATCATGAATCAGCCGCTTGCCACCTGCGTCGAATGACAGGCCGCGCGCCTCTAGCAGCGGAATGCGCGTGGCGACCTCAGCGGTGGTCATATCCATCACCGTGTCACGCATAGGCCGCCCGCACCGCAGAGGCCCGGAGCGCCATCACAACCGCGTTCACGAGCACCGCAAGAACCAGCAAGACCACGCCAAGGGCCAGCGCCAGCTCAAGATTTCCCTTGGATGTCTCGAGGGCAATGGTCGTGGTCATCACGCGGGTCACATGGTTTATATTGCCGCCCACGATCAGTACAGCGCCTACCTCGGCCACGGCGCGGCCAAACCCCGCCAGCGCCACGGTCATCAGGCTATACCGTGCATCCCAAAGCAGGGCCGCAACCCGTTCATGCGCGCGCAGGCCCATCGAGGCGAACTGCTCGGCGTATTCGCCGTGCAGATCCTCGACCACCTGTTTCGTGAGCGCCGCCACGATCGGGGTTACAAGTATCGTCTGCGCGATGATCATCGCGGCTGGGGTGTAGAGCAACTGAAGGGAGCCAAAAGGGCCGGAGGCGGACAGCATGAGATAGACGAACAGCCCAACCACCACCGGCGGCAATCCCATCAAGGCATTGAGGATAACCGTCATCACCCCGCGCCCCGGAAACCGGAACGCACCCACCATCGCCCCCAAGGGCAGGCCGATCAGGCAGGACAAAAGCACCGCGGAAAGCGTGACATGGAGCGACAGCCCGACGATCTCGCTCAGGTTCCGATCCCAATTGAGGATCAGAACAAAGGCCTCGGACATGATGTCGCCAAAGCTGAACACGTGCGATTTCTCCCCTCTTCGGGAAAAAATACACAAAAAGACACAATGCACCAGCCCCTAACGCGACAGCGCCTCATGGTTTTGCGGCTCGCAAGCGCCAGAGGCGGAGCGGTTGGCTCAATTCAGGGCCGTTTGGCCCAGCGGTGACATGCGCCGCATACAGGCGCGCCAGCGTGTCGCGCTGCGCTTCGGCCAATGCGCGACGCGAGGGGTCGACGCGGGCGAGATACTCGATGAAGGCGTCCAAATCGGCCACCGGCGTAGGTCGATGATACGTCACGGGCGCAGGCCCAGTCGCCGCGCCCGCCGCCAGAATGGCATCAATCGCCCGAATCGCCGCGTGGCGCATCTCTGTCTCATCCTCGACCGGGCGCATGACCTCAAAGAAAGCGCCCTCTGCCAAGGGCTCTACAATGACGACTTCTCCGCCGGGGCGCAGAACGCGCAACGCCTCTAGCAGGCCGTTCTGCATCAGAGGCAGGGGCACATGATGCAGCGCGTTCAGGAAAATACAGGCGTCAAAGGATTCTGCGGCAAAGGGCAATTGCTCTGCCCCGCCAAGCTCGAATCGGGCATCGGGAACAACCAGACGCGCGGCGGCCACCGCTTCGGATGCCGGATCCATACCGGTCACGTCATAGCCCGCCTGTACCAGAATGCGCGCCAACGCCCCGTGACCACAGCCGATATCGAGCACCGCCCGCGCGCCGATTTCAGACAGGATCGCCAAGAGGCGCGCGGCTGTATCCGGCGCTTCAGTCATCGCCGAACTCTGCGCGCAGCGCGGCGCTATTCGCCCCAAGGGCGGGCACAGACCCCAGGGCGGCCTCGACACCGTCCATCTGCGCACCGGGGGCCAGCATTCGCACCGGGCCAGACGGTGTCTCGACCGTGACGTGGCGGTTCTGGGGATGGCTGACCAGATCCTCCATCTCGCTCACGCGCCCATAGGCGATCCGCGCGGCACGCAGGCGTTCGGCCATGGCATCGCGGGGCAGCGCGGCAAAGATCGGGCGCAGCACCGCATCAAGGGCCTCGCGATTGGCAACGCGGTTCGAATTGCTGTCAAAGCGCGGGTCGCGGGCAAGCGTCGCATCGCCCAGGATCGTGTCGCAGAACGTGGCCCATTCGCGCTCGTTCTGGATCGAGATCAAAACCGCCTTGCCATCGCTGCCCTGATAGACGCCATAGGGGGCGATCGTGGGGTGATTGAGACCGGCGCGCGGTGGCACCTTGCCGCCGTAAGCATATTGCAGATAGGGCACGTTCATCCAGTCGCTCAGCGCATGGAACAGTGACACCGCGATGTGCCTGCCCTCGCCCGTTGTCGCACGCCCGATCAAGGCCTCGAGAATGGCCTGATAAGCGGTCATTCCCGCAGCGATGTCACATACTGAAACCCCGGTACGCGCCGGGCCATGCTCATTTCCGGTAATCGACGAGAGACCGGTTTCGGCCTGAACCAAGAGATCATAGGCCTTGAGATCCGCCAGCGGCCCCTCTTCGCCATAGCCCGAGATCGAGACCGTGATCAGGCGCGGGTAATCGGCACGCAAGCGGGCGGGCGCAAATCCCAGACGATCAATCGCACCCGGCGCGAGATTCTGGATGAACACATCGGCCTTGCTGAGCATCCGCTCCATCAACGCGCGGTCCGCCTCTTGCCGCAGGTCGAGGCAGAGCGATTCCTTGCCTCGGTTGAGCCAGACGAAATAGGCGCTTTCGCCATGGACCAAGGCGTCATACCCCCGCGCGAAATCGCCTTCGGGCCGCTCGACCTTAATCACCCGCGCACCGGCCTCTGCCAGACGGCCTGACGCATAGGGCGCGGCGACCGCCTGTTCGACGGAAACAACCAATAATCCGGCAAGGTCAGTGCGCATCGGGGCCTCTTCTCCTTTTGGGGGCAGTCTGGCGGGACCATGCATTATTGCACCGGGTCTGGGAAATACCCGTCTTTTTGAACGGGTATAAGGCCCGACTATGGGCAACCATAGGCTTGCGTTCTAGCATTTCGCGTTGATAAGCTTTTTGCCTATGGATATTCGCCAACTCCGCTACTTCATTGCCATCGCCGAAGCCCCCTCCCTCTCGGCGGCGGCGCATCGGCTGGGTGTGGCGCAACCCTCGCTGTCGCAGCATGTAGCGCGGATGGAAACTGAGCTTGGCGTGCGCCTGATCGACCGCTCGCCGCGCGGCTCGATGCTGACCGCGGAAGGGCAGGTTCTCTTGCGCCACGCGCGCGAGATAAGCGCAGCGATGTCACGCTGCGTGGACGAAATGCGCGATGCTTCGGGCGCACCGCGCGGCAAGGTTGGATTTGGCCTACCGCCCTCGGTGTCGATGGTGCTGTCCGTGCCCCTGGCCGAAACCGTGCGGGTGGAGCTACCCGATATTCGCCTGCGCGTGGTCGAGGCCATGAGCGGCTATATCAAGGCATGGGTCAGTGATGGCACCGTTGACATGGGCCTGATCTATGACCTTCAGGACGCGGATCATTTCCGCATCACCCATGTTCTAGATGAACGCCTGCATGTCTATTCCGCCCCGGACAACTGGCCGTTTGACACACCCCCCGGCACACCCGTACCGCTCCGCGCACTGGAACCGCTTGACATGATCCTGCCTCAGGCCGCCCACGGCCTGCGCAAGACGATCGAGAGCTATGCCGCACCGCTTGGCCTGCGCCTCAACGTGCCCATTGAGATGGACGCGATGACACAAATCAAGGAACTCGTGGCGCGCGGCTCGGGTCATGCGATCTTTTCGCCCTCGGCGGTGCATGATGCGGTGGCACGGGGCGAACTTGTCGGAGCGCCGATCACGGACCCCGACATGGTGCGGCCCGTCTATCTTGTCTCGAATCCCGCCTTTCCAACCAGCCGCGCCAGCCGCGCGGTCGAGGCGATCACACTCGACGTGCTGCGCGATCTGGTGCGGCGAGGCATCTGGCAAGGTGAGCTGCGGCTATAGGCGCGCTCAATGGCCGCAAGCGGGCATTGATATTTCCGCTGGCATCAAAAACCTGTCACCTAGGGGCCGAGCATTGTGAGAGACGGACATGACATCTTTTGATCCAACGGCAGACTATGCCGACATCCGCGCAGGTGTAGCCCGCGTTTGCGCCGAGTTTCCCGGCGCCTACTGGCGCGATCTGGATGCGCGACGCGCCTATCCCAAGGACTTTGTCGATGCGCTGATCCGCGAGGGGTATCTGGCGGCGATGATTCCCGAGAAATTCGGTGGATCTGGTCTTAACCTGACAGCGGCGGCGGTCATTCTCGAGGAAATTCATCGCTCTGGCTGCAACGCCGCCGCCTGTCATGCACAGATGTACACGATGGGCACGGTTTTGCGACACGGGTCAGAGGCACAGAAGGCCGCCTATTTACCCGGTATCGCCGATGGTTCCTTGCGGCTTCAGGCCTTTGGCGTGACCGAGCCGACAAGCGGCACCGACACGCTGGCGCTGAAAACCACGGCGCGGCGGGACGGCGATGAATACGTGATCAACGGCCAGAAAATCTGGACCTCTCGGGTGGAACATTCGGACCTGATGGTCCTCTTGGCGCGCACGACCCCGCGCGAAGAGGCGAAATCGAAAACCGATGGCCTGTCGGTGTTCCTGATCGACCTGCGCGGCCAAGTCGGGAACGGCATCGACATCCGCCCCATTCGAACCATGATCAATCACGCCACCACCGAAGTGTTTTTTGACAACCTGCGTATTCCGGCGGACTGTCTGGTCGGCGAGGAGGGCAAAGGGTTTCGCTACATCCTCTCGGGCATGAATTCCGAGCGCATCCTCATTGCCGCCGAATGTATCGGGGATGCCAAGTGGTTCCTCAAGACCGGCGCGGACTATGCCCGCGAGCGGGTGGTGTTTGGCGCGCCCATCGGGGTCAATCAGGGCGTGCAGTTTCCGCTGGCCCGCGCACATGCGCATCTGATGGCCGCCGAAGCGATCGTTTATCGCGCTGCCGCAATGTATGATGCAGGGCTGAATCCCGGTGTCGAGGCCAATACTGCAAAGCTTCTTGCGTCCGAGGCAAGCTGGGAAGCGGGCGAGGCCTGCATGCAGACCCATGGCGGCTTTGCCTTTGCCGAGGAATATGATGTCGAGCGCAAGTGGCGCGAGGCGCGGCTCTATCAGATTGCGCCGATTTCGACCAATCTGATCCTGTGCCATATTGCAGAGCAGGTACTGGGCCTGCCAAAGTCCTACGGACCGGGACGCGGGCAATAGGGGAACGGAATGAACGATTACGCGGATTGGATCGGGCGCAGCTATAGCCGGTCAGAACCAATTTCCGAGCGCTTGGTACGGGAATACCGTGCCACGCTGGCGGGCACTTTGGCCGAAGCAGAAATGCCGGTTGGGCTGCATTGGTGTCTGGTTCCCGATACGGTCACGCCGGATCAGCTGGGGCGCGATTGTCATCCCAAGACGGGGATCTTCCTGCCTGCCCTGCCCCTGCCCCGCCGCATGTGGGCTGGAGGAGAGATCGAGTTTCACGCGCCTTTTGCCCCCGGCGATCTGGTGACACGAGAGACGACGATCGACGATGTGACATTCAAGGAGGGGCGCAGCGGCAAGCTGGGCTTTGTCACACAGCGGCACGTTTACAGTGTAGGCGGCACGGCGCGCCTGACCGAGCGGCAGGATATCGTCTATCGCGAGGACCCCAAGCCGGGACAGGCCAAGGCACCAGAGCCCGCCGAGGAATGGACCAACGCAACCGCGTGGCAGATTACGCCGGATTCGACCCTGCTTTTCCGGTTCTCGTCGCTCACTTTCAATGGCCACCGCATCCATTATGACCACCCTTATGCGACCGGGGTTGAGGGATACGAGGGGCTGGTTGTGCATGGTCCGATGCAGGCGGTCTGGATGATGAATCTGGCGACGCATATCTTGGGCCGCCTACCCACGCGGTTCACCTATCGCGGCCTCACCCCGCTCATCTGCAACCTGCCCGTAGCGATCGAGGCGCGCGAGGCTGAGGGTGGCCTCGACCTGCGTGTGCGGCGCATGGGCGATGGGGTGGCGACCATGGCCGCGCGGGCCGAATGAGATAGATTGACATAACTAGAAAATTAGTTATATTAGATCCATGAGCACGACAAGCCCCACCGCCCGCGCCCTTGCCGCTCTTGGCCATGACACGCGCCTTGCAGTCTTTCGACTGTTGGTGCGCGCGGGCGAAGAAGGGCTGAACGTGGGCGAGATTGGGCAGCATCTGGATCAGGCGCCCTCGACCCTCGCGCATCACCTGTCGGCCTTGGTTGACTCTGGCTTGGTGATGCAAGAGCGGCAGGGGCGCACGGTGATCAATCGCGTGGACTATGCTGCCATGAGGCGAACACTGAATTTCCTGACATCGGAATGCTGCACCGGGGTAAAACTGACCAAGACTGAAAACGCTGCCTGACTTCAATTTTTTACCTCAATTAAACGACTTTTCTAGGGATATGGACATGACAGACTCGAGCCAGCCTCACCCCCGCGCTGCCGTATTGCTACGGCTCATTTGGAAAGACCATCGCATCTGGATCATCTCGGCATTGATCCTGATCCTGCTTGCGATTTTCGACACGACACAGGCGCGCGCCACGCTCGCCTTTACGGCCGAGGCGCTGCTCGGCACCGCGCCGTTTCTCTTACTCTCCATCGGCATCGCCGCCTGGGCCACTGCGACAGGTGCGGATAATCTGATCGCCCGCGCCTTTACCGGCGCGCCTGCCGTGATGATCCTTCTTGCGGCCTTGGCGGGGGGCCTCTCGCCCTTTTGCTCGTGCGGGGTGATTCCGCTGATCGCCGCCCTGCTGGCAATGGGCGTACCACTCTCGGCGGTCATGGCCTTCTGGCTTGCCTCGCCGGTGATGGACCCGTCAATGTTCGTGCTGACCACCGGCGTTCTGGGGTTGGAGTTTGCCATTGCCAAAACACTCGCCGCAATCGGCCTGGGGCTTATGGGGGGATGGGTCGTGCATCTGTTGGGCCGCGCCGGGGGGCTTAATGATCCGCTGCGCGATGGAATCGGCAACGGCGGTTGTGGCGGCAGCAAACTGCGCGCACCCAAACCTGTCGTCTGGCGCTTTTGGACCGATCCGGCGCGCAGGGCCAAGTTTGGTCGTGAGGCGCTGAATGTGACCCTGTTTCTGCTGAAATGGCTCACTCTGGCCTTTATACTGGAGAGCCTCATGCTCGCCTTTATCCCGGCAGAGACCATCACGCAGGCGCTTGGGGGCACCGGCATTATCCCGATCCTGTTGGGCACTCTGATCGGCGTGCCTGCCTATCTGAATGGGTACGCCGCCCTTCCGCTGGTCGGTGGGTTGATTGGTCAGGGCATGGCCCCCGGTGCCGGTCTGGCCTTTCTCGTGGCCGGTGGCGTCACGTCCTTGCCGGCGGCCATCGCAGTCTGGGCCTTGGTCAAACCACGGGTTTTCGCGCTCTACATCGCCCTGTCGCTCACCGGGGCGTTTGCGGCGGGGCTGATCTTTCAACTGTGGAACATGACATGAGACAGTTGCAGATTGAGGTGAGCGGCCTTGAGCCCGGCGCGCGCCTGCTGGCCCCGGCCGGCATGTGCAGCCCCGAAAACGCCGTTTCGGCCACAACCGTGACTGGCGGAGACATCGTTACCGTAGCGCTCGAGCCTGAATTGGGTCTTACCGCGCTCTGGATCGAGGCTGCGAGCGAGACTGTCACACTCACCCATACCATCTCCCCCGCGCCCAAAGACCAAGGCTATCCCGAGGCGGTTTATACTTCGCGCATCAACCGCTATACCGTCGCTGCCGATGATCTGGCCGAGGCCAGCCGCACCATTGCGGCCAAGGCAGGCGGCGGGCGCGCGGGCATCGACGCATTGGTCGCCGAGGCTGAGGCGCGTTTCTCCTACGATCATCCCGAGGCGCGGTTCAATGATGGGGCCGAAGCAGTACCCTACCTTTCATGCGGCACAACGCCCGGCTCTTGCGTGGATATCAACACCTATCTCGTCGCCAGCCTGCGCGCGGCGGGCTATGAGGCGGGCTATGTCTATGGCTACTTCTTTCCGGCGGAAAAGGGGGGCGCCACCCATGACATGCATTGCTGGGTTGTCACCCGCCATGCCGGCGAGGTGCTCGACTGGGACATCGCGCATCACATGAAGGCGGGGCTTGGCCCGACAGAACCCGGTCTCAATCCGCGTCCGGGTTGGCGGGTCGCGCTCGGGCATTCGATGGGTCACGGCTATGACATGGGCGACACGATGGCCCGCCTCAAACTCCTGGCCGAGCCGATGCAGCCTGGACCGGACGGCACATGGCGGAAACTGCCCATCATCGCGCGGCTGCCCGCGACCTGACCCTTGCAGAGCTGCCTGCATTTTGAGCATAAACCGCTGGGAGTCTGCCTCTCAGCGGTTTAGTTTTGCCCAATGGTAAATTTCTGTAGAAAATTGACCGGATAAATTTTACCAATTGGTAAAACCAAAAAGACTGCCCACTGACAACATGGAGATCAACATGACACGCCTGCCACTTTCTCGCCGTCGCTTTATGGCCACCACGGCCGGCGCCGCGCTCATCGCCGGGGCCTCTGGCCTGCGCTCGCCGCTGCGCGCCGCCGAACCGATCAAGACCGCCGGTATCTACACGGTGCCCGTCGAACAACAATGGGTCAGCCGGATTCACAAGGCCGCCATGACCGCGCAAGAGCGGGGCGATGTCGAGTATGTCTATTCCGAGAATGTCTCGAACACCGATTACGCCCGTGTCATGCGCGAATATGCCGAACAGGGCTACAAGCTCATCATCGGTGAGGTCTTCGCGGTCGAGCAAGAAGCGCGCGAAGTGGCCGCCGATTACCCCGATATCGCCTTCCTGATGGGGTCGAGCTTCAAGGAGGACCCGGCGCTGGCGAATTTCGCGGTGTTCGACAACTATATTCAGGACGCCTCTTACCTCTCGGGCATCATTGCGGGCGCGATGACCAAGACCGCCAATATCGGCATGGTCGGCGGTTTCCCGATCCCCGAGGTCAACCGCCTGATGCACGCCTTCATGGCCGGTGCCCGTGAAATGAACCCCGAGCTCAAGTTCCAGGTGAGCTTTATCGGGTCCTGGTTCGATCCGCCCAAGGCCAAGGAAACCGCTTTTGCCATGATCGAGGGCGGCGCGGACATGCTCTATGCCGAACGCTTTGGCGTGTCGGATGCGGCGCAGGAAAAGGGTGTGCTGGCCATCGGCAACGTGATCGACACCCAAGCCGATTATCCCAAAACGGTCGTCGCCTCGGCGCTCTGGCATTTCGAGCCGACGCTTGATGCGGCGATTGCCGCTGTGAACGCGGGCAATTTCACAGCCGCCGACTACGGCGTCTATTCCTTCATGAAGGCAGGCGGATGCTCTCTGGCGCCGCTTGGGACCTTCGAGGGCAAGGTGCCCGAGGCGGCACTGGCGCTGGTGGCAGAACGCGAGGCGGCGATCAAGGCGGGCACCTTTACCGTCGAGATCAACGACGAAGAGCCGAAATCCTCGTAAATGACAGGCGCAGATACGGCGCAGGTCGTTCTGCGTCTTGACAGGATCACCAAGCGTTTCGGCGCGCTCACCGCGAATGACGCGGTGAGCCTCAACCTGCATCGAGGCGAGGTCGTGGCCCTCCTGGGGGAAAACGGTGCGGGCAAAACCACGCTGATGAACATCCTGTTCGGCCAGTATACCGCCGATGAGGGACAGGTGATGGTGATGGGGCAGGCCCTGCCCCCCGGCAATCCCCGTGCCGCATTGGAGGCGGGTGTGGGTATGGTGCATCAGCACTTCACGCTGGCCGACAACCTCACCGTTCTGGAGAACGTCACGCTAGGCACCGAGCCGCTTTGGCGCTGGCGCTCGGAGCGTGCCGCCGCGCGCACCAAGATCGCAAGGCTTTCAGCCGATTTTCACCTGGCGGTCGATCCTGACGCGCGTGTCGGCAGCCTCACCGTGGGGGAACGGCAGCGCGTTGAAATCCTGAAGGCGCTCTACCGCGAGGCGCGCATTCTTATTCTGGATGAGCCGACCGCCGTTCTGACTCCACAGGAAACCGACGATCTCTTTGCTACCCTGCGCGAGGCGGTGGCCAAGGGCCTCTCGATCGTGTTCATCAGCCACAAGCTGCATGAGGTGATGGATATTGCCCACCGGGTCGTGATCCTGCGCCATGGCAAGGTGGTGGCAGAAATGGCCACGACAGATACCGACCGCCACGCACTTGCCGCTGCTATGGTCGGCAGCACGGTTAGCGCGCCACGGGTTGCCCCCGGCGTACCCGGCAAGGCGCTCATGCATCTCGAAGCGGTCGGAACACCTGACCGGGGCAGCGCGCCGGGATTGAAATCGGTGACTGTCAGCCTGCGCGCGGGCCAGATCACCGGGCTTGCCGGGGTCTCTGGAAACGGGCAGGCAGCGTTGGCCGATTTGATTGCCGGCCTGAGCACACCCGCGATGGGGCAGATCAACCTTGATGGGCACACACTGGCCACATGGTCGCCACGTGCCGCTGTCGAGCATGGCATCGCCCGTATCCCGGAAGATCGGCACAAAACCGGCACGATTGCTGATTTTTCCCTCACCGAAAATGCCATTCTGGAGAGCTATCACAAACCCCCGATGAGTCGCGTGGGCTGGATGAGCTGGCCCCGCGCCGAGGCCGAGACACAGGCGATCATCAAAGGCTACGACGTACGCTGTCCCGGGCCGGATACACGCATCCGCCTGCTCTCGGGCGGCAATATGCAGAAACTGATCCTTGGCCGCGTGCTCGAGGCCAATCCGCGTATCATCCTCGCCAACCAGCCCGTGCGCGGACTGGACATCGGCGCCGTCAACTATGTGCATGAACAGTTGCTCAAGGCCCGCGACCGGGGCGCGGCGGTGCTGCTGATTTCCGAGGATCTGGACGAGATCATGGCGCTCTCGGACGTGATCCATGTGATGTCCGAAGGTCGCCTCTCGCCCGAATTTGCGCGGGGCACGATGACCCCTGCCGAACTTGGCGTATGGATGGCGGGCCATGGGTTTGAAGCGGGGTTGGCGCATGCGTCTTGAACCCATCGCCAACCCGAGCCTCGCGCGCAGCACGCTGCCGCCCGTGCTGGCGATTGCCGCAACGGTGATCGTGGCCTCGCTCTTGGCGATGCTGGCGGGGGCCAATCCCTTTGCCGTATTGGGATTGATCCTCAAAGGCGCGGCGGGATCAAAATTCGCCGTGTTAGAGACACTCAATCGCGCCACGCCGCTCATTTTCACCGGGCTTGCCGTGGCCGTGGCATTCCGTGCCCGGCTCTGGAACATCGGCGCGGAGGCACAGCTCTATGCCGGGGCCCTGATGACGGTGGTCCTTGGAACTGGCGCGTTGCCATGGTCTGCCACAGCGCTCTTGCCCACGCTGGTCCTCGTGTCGATGTTGGCGGGCGCGGCTGTTCTGCTCGTCCCCGCGCTGCTCAAGGTGCGGTTCGGCGTTGATGAGGTGGTCACGACGCTCCTCTTCAACTTCATCTTTCTCCTCTTCATCTCACTCCTGCTGGAAGGACCGCTCAAGGACCCGATGGGCATGGGCTGGCCCAAATCCGAACGCCTGATTGCCGAGGCGCGCCTGCCGCGTATCGTCGAGGGTTTGCGCCTGCATTGGGGCTTTGCGCTCGCGCTGATTGCCGCCGCGCTTGTCTGGGTTATTCAACGCCGCACCACCTTGGGCTATGAGATGCGCGCCGTTGGCCTGAACCGCGAGGCGGCGCGCTTTGCGGGTATTCCGGTCAACGCGGTACTGATCAAGACAGCGGTTCTTTCGGGTGGCCTTGCGGCGCTCGCCGGTTTCTCGGAGGTGGCAGGCGTCAAGGGCAGCCTCACGCTCGATCTCAGCCCCGGCTTTGGCTATACGGGCATCATCGTGGCGATGCTGGCGCTGCTCAATCCGCTCGGCGTCATCGCTGCCGCCCTCTTCGTGGCGGGTATCTTCGTGGGTGCCGACAGCATGAGCCGCGCCGTGGGCGTGCCGACCTATCTGGCCGATATCATGCTGGCGACAGCACTCTTGCTCATGGTGCTGGCGATATTGCTCACGCGATTCCGGGTGGTGAGGGAATAGCGCATGGACATACTTGATATCCTCCTCTCCGCCAGTTTCTGGGCCGCCGCGATCCGCATTGCGAGCCCGCTGATCTTTGCCACCCTGGGCGAGTTGATCTGCGAGCGCGCGGGCGTGCTCAATCTTGGCATCGAGGGGATCATGGTTGCCGGTGCGTTTGCCGGATGGATGGCGGTGTATTCCGGTCTGGGTCTCTGGCCGGGTGTTGCGGTGGCGATGGTCGTCGGCATGGGCTTTGGCGCGGTGCATAGCCTCTTGACCGTGCCTTTCGGCCTCTCGCAGCATGTGGTGGGGCTTGGCGTCACGCTCCTTGCTACCTCCTCGACCTATTACGCCTATCGCCTCGCCCTGCCAGAGGTGACAAGCCCGCCGAAAATCACGGCCTTTCAGCCATGGGAGATCCCGCTGCTGTCCGACATTCCGCTGATCGGCCCAGCGCTCTTTTCACAAACCCCGCTGACCTATCTGGCCTTCCTCCTCGTGGGCGTGGTCAGCCTCGTGCTCTATCGCACGCCGCTTGGCCTTGCGCTGCGCGCGGCGGGCGAGAATCCGGCGGCGGTGGCGGCACAGGGCCTGTCGGTCACGGGCTTGCGCATGGGCGCGGTGATCGTCGGATCGGGGCTGATGGCCATGGGGGGTGCGTTTCTGACCATGTCGGCCTTTGACTCCTTTTTCTTCGAGATGGTCAACGGGCGCGGCTGGATCTGCATCGCGCTGGTGGTGTTTGGCGCTTGGAAACCGGGCAAGGCGCTGTTGGGCGCAGTGCTGTTTGCGGCCTTCGACGCGTTGCAAATCCGGGTGCAGCAGACACCGCTCGGCGCGGACATTCCCTATCAGGTCTTTCTGATGACGCCCTATGTCCTCTCGATCCTCGCGCTCATCGTCATGTCGCGCCGCGCCGAGGTGCCGGCTGCCCTGATGGTGGCCTTCAACAAGGGAGAACGCTGATGTTCGATCTGATCGTCAAGGGCGGCACGCTGCCCGATGGCACCGTGGCCGATATTGGCATTGCCGGCGACCGGATCACGGCGATTGGGCAGCTTGAAGGGGCCGAGGCAGGCCAGGTGATCGACGCCAGCGGCGATCTCGTGAGCCCACCCTTTGTCGATCCGCATTTTCACCTTGACGCGACGCTGAGCTATGGTCTTCCGCGCATCAACGCCTCTGGCACGCTGTTGGAGGGGATCGGTCTCTGGGGCGAGTTGAAGCAGATCGTCACACAAGAGGAAATGGTCGCTCGCGCGCTCGAGTATTGCGACTGGGCCGCCTCGATGGGTCTCTTGGCGATCCGCAGTCATGTCGATACCTGCGACGACAGCCTCAAGGGCGTGGCCGCGATGCTAGAGGTGCGCGGCAAGGTCAAAGGCTATATCGACCTGCAACTCGTGGCCTTTCCGCAGGATGGTTTCTACCGCGATCCCACCGCGCGCGCCAACACGCTCCGCGCCCTCGACATGGGCGTCGACGTGGTGGGCGGCATCCCGCATTTCGAACGCACGATGGCGGATGGCGCAGCCTCGGTCCGGGAACTCTGCGAGATTGCGGCGAAGCGCGGCCTGATGGTGGACATGCATTGCGACGAGAGCGACGACCCCCTCAGTCGCCATATCGAAACGCTGGCCTGTGAGGCGCAGCGCCTCGGGCTTCAGGGGCGGGTTGCGGGCAGCCACCTCACCTCGATGCATTCGATGGACAATTACTATGTGTCGAAACTCCTGCCGCTGATGGCCGAGGCAGGCGTCGCCGCAATCCCCAACCCGCTGATCAACATCATGCTGCAGGGGCGGCATGACACATTTCCCAAGCGGCGCGGTCTCACCCGCGTGAAGGAAATGCAGGCTCAGGGTATCACCGTGGGCTGGGGACAGGATTGCGTGCGCGACCCGTGGTACAGCCTCGGCACCGCAGACATGCTCGATGTCGCCTTCATGGGGCTGCATGTGGCGCAGATGAGTAGCCCCGAAGAGATGCGGCGCTGTTTCGACATGGTGACGATTGAGAACGCGCGCATTCTGGGGCTTACGGATTATGGCCTGCATGTGGGTGCCGTGGCTTCGCTCGTCGTACTCGACGCGGGCGATCCGATCGAGGCGGTGCGCCTGCGCGCCGCGCGCCTTGCGGTCGTGTCCAAGGGGCGGGTGATTGCGCGCACTCCACGCGGAGATGCCACACTAGAGATCTCTGGGCGGCCCGGTATGGTACGACGGCGGCACCCGGTCGCATAGGCGTATCCCGGCCTATCGCCTCGGATGACCACGCGACAGGCTTGCACCTCGGGCGACAAGTCGGGAACATTGGGCAAACTGTTCAGGAGCTTTAGCATGCGTGCCCTTTGTCTTGTTCTGCCTCTGGCGTCGCTCGCCCTGCCCGCAATGGCCGAGGATATCGCCCTCTCCAGCCGCGTCAGCGCCGTGACCCTCTATCCGCAAGGCGCAACCGTGACCCGCGAAGTGGCTTTTAGCGCCCCGGCGGGGCAGCATGACCTGATATTGGCCGATTTGCCAAAAGGCACGCCCCTCGCCTCTGTGCGGGTAGCGGTTGAGGGCGCGCGTATGGGAGGCCTCACCACGCGCAACGATTACGTGCCGCCCCGCGATGCCCCCGACAGTGCGGCCCTGATCGCGGCCCGTGCCGAGGTCGAGCGGCTGGAAGAGGCGTTGCGCCTTGCCCGCGAAGGCATCGCCGACATAGAGATCGAGGCAGAGGCGGCGCGCGCGCGTATCGCCTTTCTGGCGCAGATCGGACAAGGGGACGGGACCGCAACCCTGACGCCGGATCAACTGCGCGACCTGAGCGCCATGATCGGCAGCGAGACCCTGCTGGCCCGTCAGGCCGAAGCCGCCGCAACCCGCCGGGCCGAGGCCGCCAAACGTGCCCTCAAGGACCAGATCAAGGCGCGCGATGCCGCGCGACAAGCGTTGAACGCACTCGTGCCCGAGGACGAGGCCCGCGCCATGCTCGCCGTGGCGATCACCTCGGATGCAGACACCCAAGGCACGCTGACCGTAACCTACACCATCCCCGATGCAGGCTGGCAGCCGCTCTATGATCTGCACCTGGCGCGCGACAGCGGCGCACTCAGGATCGAACGCGGTGCGTTTGTGCAGCAATCCACCGGTGAGAATTGGCAAGACATCGCGCTAACCCTCTCGACCCTGCGACCGTCACAGCAGACCGAACCGGGACAAATCTGGCCTTGGATCGTGCGGATTGATGATCCCGAGGCGATTCAACCGATGGCGCGCGGCAAGGCCGAAGCGGTGTTCATGGCCGCACCCGTGGCAGAGGCCGCAACCTCTGACATGGCCGTTGCCAGCTTTGACGGGCTATCGGTCAGCTATAGCTATCCCGCCCCTGTCAGTGTCACCACCGGGGCCGATAATGTGCGCCTCATGCTGGCCCCGATGGAAACCAAGGCCGAGGTCGTGGCACAGGCGGTGCCGATGCTGGATCAGACCGCCTACCTCATGGCGCGCCTGACGAATGACACCGGCGAGATCCTCTTGCCTACATCCGAGGCGCGGTTCTACCTCGACGGGCGCTATGTCGGGCAACGCTGGCTCAACCTGATCGCGGACGGGGACAAGGCCGACATGTCCTTTGGCCCGATCGAGGGGCTGCGTCTGACCCGTCTGGTGCGTGACCGCAATGAAGGAGACCGGGGCATCCTCACAAAATCCAATGAGCAGACAGAGACGGTCGAGATCACCGTCGAGAACCTGACAGGAGAGGTATGGCCGCTGCGCCTGATCGACCGCGTGCCAGTATCCGAACAAGAGGATCTGGAGATAACCTGGACTGCCGAACCGATGCCCGCCGAGCGGGACATTGAGGGCGCGCGCGGGATTTTGGCGTGGACATTTGATCTACCTGCCCGAGAGACGCAGACAATCACGGTAAACACGCGGATGACATGGCCCGAGGGCAAGGTGCTGCAATGATACTGGCGGTTTAGCGCCGCGCTTCCCAACTGCTCGACGCATACTGGCGGGTGTAGAATTCCGCCATCAGCCCGATCATCAGAAGTGCAATACCGACGTAATACGGATACTCAAGCGAGGTCCGATGCGGAAAATAGTTGATGAACACGAAACCGCGCGTCTGGTCGATGATGTGAAACAGTGGGTTCCAGTCAAACATGTTCATCATGAATGTGGGCAAGGTGTTCACCACGAACATCTTGCCTGAGGCGATCATATTGGCCCGCTGATAGATCATGGCAAAGATCGTCACGAAGCCAGGTGCCCATGGCTTGATCGCCAAGAGCACGAGACCTACAGCAACACCTGTGAACCACGCGGTCAGGATCATGCCAAAGGCCTGAATGGGCTGGTAAATGGTGATCGGCACGAAACCCACATGGTAAACGAAAAGCACCACAAAAAGCGATAGAACTTGAATGTAGAGCGAGCTGAGCGCCGCCGAACAGATCGCGATGACCGTGTTCATCGGCGCGTGTTGCATCATGGGAGATGCTGGCCCCTCGGCCCCCATGACCGCGCTCATCGCCTTGATATGGGTGATGTAAACAAAGATGCCGGACATCATGAACAGTAGGAAATCACCACGAATTTTCATGCCTTTGAGGCCAAGCACCGAGAACATGAAGTAAAACGCGAGCACCATGATGACTACGGTCATGATATTCTTGACCAATGCCACTACAGCATTGCCATCGCTCTTGCGGACATCCCGCACGGCGGCATGATAAATCAGCTCTGCAATGGTGATTGCCGAGTGCAGATTTGATCTGGGGCGGGTGGTCTTGAACATGGCGCGGTGCCGCTGGTCTCTGATTTTGTGGTCCGGGTTTCTTGCCGTCCTTGCGAGAGCGTATCATAAGGGCGCAGATATAATCCATCGGTTAACGGCGCAAAGTGGCGTCTTGGCGGCAAAGGAGTGGCGATTTGGAGTATGACAGGCTGATTTCGGTGATGCGGGCCCTAGCGCTTGAAGCCGGGGCAAAGATCATGGACATCTACGAGGCGGATGATTTCGCGGTAAAGGTCAAGTCCGACGCAAGCCCCGTCACAGAGGCGGACGAGGCGGCGGATGCGATCATCTCTGCCGGGCTGCGCGCCGCTTTCCCCGAGGTTCCACTGGTCACAGAAGAACAGGCGACGTCCCATGGCGAGACGGCCAAAACCTTTTTGATCGTTGACCCCTTGGATGGCACCAAGGAATTCATCAACCGGCGCGGTGATTTCACAGTCAATATCGCCTATGTCGAGGCAGGCGTGCCGACCAGAGGCGTGGTCTATGCCCCAGCCAAGGGGCGCATGTTCTACACGCTGGCCGATGGCAGTTCGGTCGAGGAAGAAGGGCCGTTTGCATTGGACACACCCGGTGCCTTGCGGCCCGTTCGGGTGGCGCAACCGGACAATACCGCGCTCATGGTCGTGGCGAGCAAATCGCACCGCGATCAGGCCACCGACGACTACATCGGCAAATACGCGGTCAAGGACATGACGAGCGCGGGCTCCTCGCTCAAGTTCTGCCTTGTCGCGACCGGCGAGGCCGATCTCTATCCCCGTCTGGGGCGCACGATGGAATGGGATACCGCCGCCGGGCATGCTGTGCTGAATGGGGCAGGTGGGCAGGTGGTGCGCTTCGAGGATCATCAGCCGCTCACTTATGGCAAGGCAGATTTTGCCAATCCGTTCTTTATCGCCCTCGCCCCCGGCGTGGTTCTGAAAGGAGCATAAGATGAGCGTCGTCATCGTCATTCCTGCGCGCTATGCCTCGACCCGCTATCCCGGCAAACCGCTGGTGGCCCTGACCGGGGCCACGGGCGAGGCCAAGAGCCTGATCCAACGCTCATGGGAGGCCGCCTGTCAGGTGCAGGGTGTCGACCGGGTTGTTGTGGCCACCGATGACGACCGTATCCGCGCAGCCTCCGAGGCATTCGGTGCAGAGGTTGTCATGACCTCTGAAAGTTGCGGCAACGGCACCGAGCGCTGTGCCGAGGCGCTGGAGGTGATGGGCGGCGACTATGACATCATCGTCAACCTGCAAGGCGACGCACCGCTCACCCCGCATTGGTTCGTCGAGGATCTGATCGCTGGCCTGCGCGCAGATTCCGGGGCAGAGGTGGCAACGCCCGTGCTGCGATGTGACGGTCGCGCCCTCAACGGCTTTCTCGACGACCGCGCAAATGGCCGGGTCGGCGGCACAACGGCGGTCTTTGGCGAGGGCGCGCGCGCGCTCTATTTCTCCAAGGAGGTGATCCCCTACACCCCTCGTCGCTATGAGGCAGAGGAGGAGACGCCCGTCTTTCACCATGTCGGTGTCTACGCCTACCGCCCACAAGCGCTGCGCGACTATGCCACCTGGCCCATCGGGCCGCTGGAAAAGCTCGAAGGGCTAGAGCAGTTGCGGTTTCTCGAACGCGGGCGCGCCGTGCTATGCGTCGAGGTCGCAGCGCAGGGACGACAATTCTGGGAGTTGAACAACCCCGAGGATGTGCCCCGGATCGAGGCGATGATGCAAGAAATGGGCATGGGCTAAAGACCGCTCATCAATACCCTGCCAAATCGCAACATTTCGCGAATTTTCCCCTTAACACGATGCAAAAGACGTCGCTGTTGTGTAAGGTGACCAAAAGTTATCCAGGAGCATTCCATGCGTAGCAAAGTAACCAAGGCAATCTTTCCAGTCGCCGGGCTTGGAACACGGTTCCTGCCAGCCACGAAATCGGTGCCCAAGGAAATCATGACGCTGGTTGATCGTCCCTTGGTGCAATACGCCATAGATGAGGCGCGCGCCGCCGGGATCAAGGAATTCATCTTCATCACCTCGCGCGGCAAAGGTGCGCTTGAGGATTATTTCGACTACGCCCCTCAGCTTGAGGCCGAGCTGCGCCGCAAAGGTAAGGATGACCTGCTCGAAATCCTGAAATCCACCAACATGGACAGCGGCGAAGTGGCATATATGCGCCAGCACAAGCCGCTAGGTCTGGGCCATGCCGTGTGGTGCGCGCGGCGGCTCATCTCGAACGAACCCTTTGCCGTGATCCTGCCGGATGACGTGATTGCCGCGGAAAAACCCTGTCTTGCACAGATGGTCGAGGCCTTTGAGGAAACGCAGGGCAATATCGTGGCGGCGATGGAAGTGCCAGATTCCATGACGAGCTCTTACGGTATTCTCGATATCAAAGAGGATATGGGAAGCATCGTGTCGACCAAAGGCATGGTGGAAAAACCAGCCGCAGGCACGGCCCCCTCGAACCTCGCGGTGATCGGGCGCTATATCCTGACCCCTACCGTCTTGCAGAAACTCAACCGCAAGCAGGCTGGCGCAGGTGGCGAAATCCAACTGACCGATGCCATTGATGCCGCGCGCGAAGATGGCGAGGAGGTTTACGGTTTCCGCTTTCAGGGCCAGCGGTTCGATTGCGGCTCTAAAGCAGGGTTCTTGCAGGCAACCGTGGCTTTTGCGCTGGCGCGCGACGAGTTGCGGGATGAACTTTGGAATTATATTTCGGACGTGGTTCACTCTGAAAAAGCGGCTCAGTAAGACACCACGAAAGGACTACTGGTGACGCATATTCTGGTCACAGGCGGGGCGGGCTATATCGGCAGCCACGCCTGCAAGACATTGGCGCAAGCAGGCTATACGCCTGTCACCTACGACAATCTGTGCACCGGCTGGCAGGACGCCGTGAAATTCGGCCCCTTCGAGCAAGGCGATCTGACGGATCGCGCGCGGCTCGATGAGGTATTTGCCACCTATCGACCCGCGGCGGTGATGCATTTTGCAGCACTCAGCCAAGTGGGCGAGAGCATGCGTGATCCAGGTCTCTATTGGCACAACAACGTCGCCGGGTCGCTGTCGCTGATTCAGGCGGCAGTGGCAGCGAACTGTCTCGACTTTGTGTTTTCCTCGACCTGCGCCACCTATGGCGATCAGGACAACGTACTGCTTGACGAGGGGTGCACGCAGCAACCGATCAATGCCTATGGTGCCTCCAAGCGCGCCATCGAGGACATGCTCCGCGATTTCGGGGCCGCATATGGCCTGCGCCATGTGATTTTCCGCTACTTCAACGTCGCAGGTGCCGACCCAGAGGCAGAGATTGGTGAATTTCACCAACCCGAAACCCACCTTATCCCGCTGATGCTGGATGCAATCGACGGCAAGCGCGCTGCGCTGACGATCTTTGGCACGGATTACGATACGCCCGACGGCACCTGTATCCGCGATTATGTGCATGTCAGTGATCTGGTCGACGCGCATGTTCTGGGCCTCAAATGGCTAGAGGCAGGCAACAGCAGCCGCATATTCAACCTTGGCACCGGGACCGGATTTTCCGTGCGCGAGGTGATCGACCAATCTGCGGCCGTGACGAACCGGGCCGTGCCCGTGGTCGAAGGCGCACGGCGGCCAGGCGATTGCACGCGGCTTGTTTCGGGATCGACCCGCGCCGCGGCAGAACTAGGCTGGCAGCCGAAACGCTCTACGCTCGCACAAATGATCGGGGATGCGTGGCGCTGGCATCAGACTGGACATTACGACAAATAGCGCTGACTCTGCCGCTTGGGGGATCACGGGGACCGCATGGCCACAGGCGAGAGGATCAGCGATCTGGCGATGACCTATCGCCTACGGTGGAAGCGGCGGCGCCTGCTGTGGCGTAGCTTTCGCAAAAGGCGGCAACTGCGTTGTGTTCGTGACGAAACAGCCCAGATCAAACCCGCTGATATCCTCTGCTTCAGCACAGTCCGAAACGAGGTGGTGCGACTACCCTATTTCCTCGACCATCACCGGAACCTTGGCGTGCGGCATTTCCTGATTGTCGAGAATGCCAGCGACGATGGCACACGTGACTATCTGGCCGCGCAACCCGATGTCTCGCTCTGGAGCACGGACCATAGCTACAAGCTGTCGCGCTTTGGCGTCGATTGGCTGACTTGGTTGCAGATGAAACACGGCCACGGCCACTGGTGCCTGACCTTGGATGCCGATGAATGCCTGATCTATCCCTATCACGACACCCGCCCCCTTCCCGCGCTTTGTGAATGGCTGGAAGGGCAAAAGCGCCGCTCTTTCGGCGCGCTGATGCTGGATATGTATCCGCAAGGCCCGCTATCGCAACATCCCTATGAGGCTGGATCATACCCGTTCGCGGCGCTGTGCTGGTTCGATGGCGGTAATTATGGAATGCGGCAAAAACAGGATTTGCAGAACCTTTGGATTCAAGGCGGCCCGCGTGCCCGGATGTTCTTTGCCAGCGATCCACGCCGTGCACCGACCATGGGCAAGGTGCCCTTGGTCAAATGGAACCGACGCTATGCCTATGTGAGTTCCGCGCATGCACTCCTGCCCCGACGGCTGAATCATGTCTATGACACGACCGGGGGCGAGTTGACCTCCGGCATCCTGCTGCACAGCAAATTCCTCAACACCGTGGTCGAACGCTCTGCCGAAGAAAAGGCCCGACAAGAGCATTTTGCCAATAGTAGTCTCTATGACGGCTACTACGACGCGTTGCAGGCAGACCCGGATCTATGGTGCGAAGGTTCGACCCGGCTGGTTGGCTGGCGCCAACTCGAGGCGATGGGGCTCATGTCGCGCGGCGGTTGGAATTAGCCAATCTCGGCGATAAGGGCCTGATAGCGCGCGGTGTAGTCATTGCGCGTCTCGACCGGGGGACGAAGGGTGATGCAAAGCCCCTGCAGCAGCGCAGCATCAGGTTTGCCAAAGAAACGATCCGCCTCAGCCACCGAGAACCCCGCGATTTCTGTGGCCTCCATCCAGGCGCTGATTTTATCGGCCTGCTTGATCTGTTTCTTGATCGCAGGCGGGATCGCGGCGGGCAGGCCAAAGCGGATGTGGATCGCCGCAGCAAGGCGTTTGTCAAGATCGTCATAGCCCGGCCCGACCGCGTTCTTGACCGGGGATATCATGTCGCCGATCACGTATTCCGGCGCATCATGCAGGAGCGCGGCCAATCGCCATTTGGCGGGAGCAGCAGGCGTCAGGCGGGAATAGAGCCTTTCGACCAGCAAGGAGTGCTCGGCCACGGAATAGGCAAAGTCACCCAAGGTCTGCCCATTCCAGCGGGCGACAAAACTGAGACCATGGGCAATATCCTCAATCTCGATATCAACGGGCGTGGGATCAAGCAGATCAAGCCGCCGACCCGAGAGCATCTTTTGCCAGGCGCGGGGTTTGGGCATACGGCCTCCGGAAATGTTGGACGATCCTGCCTAGCGCGGCACGGCCGATTTTGCAAAGCCCTGCATGATCCCCGCCAGAAGAGGCGAGTCAGCGCGCGCGGCAACAAAGTTGTAACCCTTGAATGGATCGCTCTTGAGAGCCCGGATTGTGGCAATGTCGGGCATGGCAGTCAGGCCATTTTCGCTGGAGTAGACACTAAGCCCAGGCTGTGCCAGCAAATGCGCGCTCACCGTGCAGTCCGGATCGCTGCCATGATCCTCGTAGATCAGAACCGATCCTTCGGCGATGGCGCGGGCGGCACCCGAAATGGCCGCAATTTCTGCTCCTTCGACATCAAGCTTGATCAGCGCGGCGGTGCCGGGGGGGACAAGATCGTCGATGGCAAGCGTCGTCACGGTCTCGGTCCGGTCCTGCGCACTCGCTGGGATGTCGCCCATCAAGCGGGCAGAGGCATGGCTGAGATGGGTATTCACAAAAGTCAGCACCTGACCAGACAGCGCATGGATCGCCGCACGGTGAAGCGTGACACCCGGCAGCGCGGAGGCATTGCCCCGCAACCGATCGAATGTCCGCGCTGAAGCCTCGACCGCGATCACGCGCTCAAAGAGCGGCTCGGCGCGGGTTGTCCAATACCCCATGTTTGCGCCGAGATCGCAAAAGAGCGGCGTCGCCCCGGCGGCAGCGCGCAACACCGCATCAACCTCGGGCTCATAGGGCGCAAGATAAAGCGCGAAGCGAGTCCAATAGCCATCGTTGAGGAGGATACGATAGGGTGCCGCCTCGCCGTCATGCAGGATAACCGCATTCTCGGAGTCGAAAAGCCGCCCAAGGCCACGCGCAAACCGGCCATAGAGCCCGCGTGTAACGGCAAGGCGAAAGAGCCCCATCAAGAGCGTGTATTGCAGCCGCGCGGCTGGGCTGGAGAAGGTAAGGCGAGGTGAGGCGATCATGGCGACAGACCTAGGCAAAGGCTGATCCGGGTGCAAACCCTAAACACAAACGCCACACGCGCTTGTGCGCGGAGTTTTAGTGCAACGCGATCCTCGCTTCCCCCGATTGATGGCACGGAAACCCGGCGCACTCGCACGCCAGAGTTGAGAAGAAAGACATGTTCAAACGTCTCTGTTCCATCGCAATCATCTTTGGTGTCGCAGCCCTCGTACCGCTCACCCACGTGCAAACGATGACCTGCCTGCCGCGCGCCGATCTGATTGAACACCTTGAGGAGCGCTATTCCGAGCATCTGGCAGGCGGCGGCCTGCAAAGTGCGCAACAGTTGCTTGAAATCTGGGCGTCGGATCAGACAGGCAGCTTCACCGTCTTTGTGACCCGGCCTGATGGGCTGAGTTGTGTGATCGCCACGGGCCAGAACTGGCAGGATGCCGCACCAACCCACCCAGAGGGGGTGGCGGGCTAATCGCGCATTGTCCAGAGGGGATGCGAGTGCTATCTGCCTTGCAAATTCATCATGCAAGGAGCCACTCCAGATGGCAAAAGATTACATCGTCAAGGACATCAACCTCGCCGCTTATGGGCGCAAGGAACTGGACATTGCGGAAACTGAAATGCCGGGCTTGATGGCTCTGCGCAAGGAGTACGGCGAAGTCAAACCGCTCAAGGGTGCCCGGATCGTCGGAAGCCTGCACATGACCATTCAGACGGCCGTGTTGATCGAAACGCTGGTGGATCTGGGCGCAGATGTTCGTTGGGCGTCTTGCAACATTTTTTCGACACAGGACCACGCAGCAGCGGCGATTGCCGCAGGGGGAACCCCGGTTTTTGCGATCAAGGGGCAGAGCCTTGAGGAGCACTGGGATTATCTCGACAAATCCTTCATGTTCGAGGACGGCCCGAACATGATCCTCGACGATGGCGGCGATGCGACGCTCTATGTCCTGCTCGGCGCGCGCGCAGAAGCGGGCGAAGACATCATCCCGGTCCCCGCCTCGGAAGAGGAAGAAGTGATCAAGGCGCAAATCGCCAAGCGGATGAAGGCCAGCCCCGGTTGGTTCACAAAGGTCCGCGACCAGATCAAGGGCGTATCCGAGGAAACCACAACCGGCGTTCATCGTCTCTATGACCTGCACAAGAAGGGGCAGCTGCCCTTCCCGGCCATCAACGTCAACGACTCGGTGACCAAGTCGAAATTCGACAATAAATACGGCTGCAAAGAGAGCCTTGTGGACGGTATTCGCCGCGCCACCGACACCATGATGGCAGGCAAGGTTGCCGTCGTCTGCGGCTATGGCGACGTGGGCAAAGGCTCTGCCGCGTCGCTGCGTGGCGCCGGTGCGCGCGTGAAAGTGACCGAAGTAGATCCGATTTGCGCCCTTCAGGCGGCGATGGACGGGTTCGAAGTGGTTGTGCTGGAGGATGTGATCGACAGCGCCGACATCTTCATCACCACCACCGGCAACAAGGACGTGATCCGCATCGAGCACATGCGCGCGATGAAGGATATGGCGATCGTCGGCAACATCGGCCATTTCGACAACGAAATTCAGGTTGCCGCCCTCAAGAACCACAAATGGACCAATATCAAGGACCAGGTGGACATGATCGAGATGCCTTCGGGCAACCGGATCATTCTTTTGTCCGAGGGTCGCCTGTTGAACCTCGGCAACGCCACTGGCCATCCGTCGTTCGTTATGTCTGCATCTTTCACCAATCAGGTGCTGGCGCAGATCGAGCTTTGGACCAAAGGCGACCAATACGGCAACGAGGTCTATGTCCTGCCGAAACATCTTGACGAGAAAGTCGCGCGTTTGCATCTTGATCGCATTGGCGTCAAGCTTACGCAGTTGCGGCAAGATCAGGCGGATTACATCGGCGTTGGCACTGATGGCCCGTTCAAGCCGGAGCATTACCGATATTAACCAAATCAGCTATTGGACAGGAGACCGATGTTGAAGAAGAGCTTTTTTAATGTCGGTGTCCTGGCCCTTGGCCTGACACTCGGCCTGGGTGGCATCTCGGCGGCGCACGCCAAGCCGAAAGTCACCGAAACAATCAAAACCTACCCGGTTTCGGCCACCTCGCTTGCAGGGTTGGCGCAGGAAATGGACAAAAAAGGCCCCAAGAGCTATTGGGCCTATACCACGTGGTATGTGCAGTGGACTGGCGACTGCAAATTGAGCGTCACGGTCGACATCATCCTGCCAAAGCACAAAAACCCCTCTAAAATGCCCGCAGACGTTCGTAAGAAATTCGATAGCATGCTGGCAGCACTGACCGAGCATGAACGGCAGCACGGGCGTCATGGTATTGCGGCCGCCGAAGAGATCGAGCGCGCCGGGTGCGCGGGCGGCGACGCAATCATCAAGAAATACAACGCCGTCGACATAAAATTCGACAAGACCACCGACCATGGCCGAAAGAAGGGTGTAACGCTCAACTAGGGTCTTCTTCGTGGTCGATCGCTGCTTTGACAGGGTTTTCGCCCAAGGGGAGGATTAGGGAAGATTTCCCTTTGTCTTCGAAAAATCCCCGGCTATCGTGCCCGAAGCGTCATTTGTGGGGCTTGGTAAAACGATGGGCCGGCCTTTTGCCGGAAAATGGGAGAGAAGTGATGGGAAAGCGTGACGACCTGATCGCGAAATACGCGGATGATCTGCGGAATAAATGCGGGATGGAACCGGATATGGATCTGCTGACCAAGGTGACGATTGGCTGCGGTCCGGCGATTTACAATGCCGATGCCTCGACGGTTGCGGGCAGCCAACCGGCAGAGCTTGAGACGGTCAAGACGAATTTTCTCGTCAAGAAACTGGGGCTGGCCGACAGCCCGGCGCTGATGGATGCAATCAATCAGGTGATCGAGACCTATGGCAAATCCGAGCGCAACAAATATCGTGCGGTGATCTATTACATGTTGACCAAGCATTTCGGCAAGGAAGCCGCGTATCGCTAAGACGATGATCCAATCAGATATCAGAGCGCCCGCCCCCGGCGGGTGTTCTTGTTTCTGGTTCAGGAATGGGTGCGGAAATCACCAGTATCAAGCACCGGAGCCGCATCTATATCCTCAGCGTCAAGCAGGGTGGCGACCCGCTCAAGAGACGCCACAAGCTGCGCCTGTTCCCAATCCGCAAGCGCCTCGAACTTGCGCACATAACGCTGCTGAAGCGCGTCAGGCGCACGGCGGATGGTCTCATGACCTGCATCGGTGATCACGATATTGGTCTGGCGGCGGTCGGTCTGCGACTTTTCCCGCGTCACCATCCCGTGTTTCACCAGTTTGTCCACCAGGGCCGTAATGGTCGCCTGAGACACGCGCATCTGGTGCGCGATGTGGGTTGCAGTGCAACTGCCCCGTTCAGCCACGATCTGTAGCACGCGGAATTGCACCGCCGTCAGCCCCGCTGCGGTAGCGAGCTTGCGCCCATAAATTTCGGTTGCGCGCAGGATGCGACGCAGGGCGATCAAGCTTTGGTCTGTGCGGTCCATCCGAGCCCCTCTTGTAATGGCTGTAATGGTCGCAAAGCTGTCGCTCAATTGCAATTTCATTCCTCCTGAGAAACTAATTTAGTTCGCTAATTAAATATATAGAGCAGTTAGGGTAGAAATTTAAGGGTTTTTATCAAAAATCCACTGTAAACTCTATTTTGATCGGAAAGGTTGATTTATGGGCGGTCTTGTTATATTTAGTTATACAAAGCAAATAGAGAGGTCACTCAGCGATGCGACATGCGATGGAAATGTTTCGGAAAGCCCTGCCAACCCTGCGCAAGCCCTCGTCCGAGGATGGCGCAGCCATTTGGGAGCTGATTCAGGTCTGCAAGCCGCTCGATGAAAACTCGATGTATTGCAACCTGATACAATGCGATCATTTCCGCGACACCTGCATCGTTGCTGAGTTGGGCGGCGAGATTGTCGGCTGGGTGTCGGGCTATATCCTGCCCGATGACCCCGAGACCTTCTTTGTCTGGCAAGTGGCCGTTTCGGAAAAGGCGCGGGGCACTGGGCTTGGCACGCTGATGCTGCGCGGGCTGCTGTCGCGTGACATCTGCAAGGATGTGACCCGGGTGCAAACCACGATTACCCGCGACAACGCCGCAAGCTGGGCGCTTTTCCGAAAGTTCAGCGATCTGAACGACGGCGAATTGTCGAGCACGCCGTATTTCTCGAAATCGCTGCATTTCAACGATCTGCACGACACCGAATACATGGTCACGATCGCCATGAAAGAGCGGATGAAAAAGGCGGCCTGATCCTCAGGCCTCCTGCCCGCCCATTTCCCAATCACATGAAGGAACACGTTATGACGACTGACATGTCAGCCGACCTGGAAATTTTTGCCCGCCGCGAGAGCGAGGCACGCAGCTATTGCCGCAGCTTTCCCACCGCCTTTGTCAAGGCGCAGGGGTCCGAGATGACTGACGCGCAGGGCAATACCTATATCGACTTTCTCGCCGGGTGCTCGTCACTCAACTATGGGCACAACGACCCGGACATGAAGGCGGCATTGATAGAGCATATCACCGCCGATGGGGTCACCCATGGTCTTGATATGCACACCGGGGCCAAGGCCGATTTCCTGCGTGCGTTCGAGGATATCATCCTGAAACCACGCGGCATGGATTATAAGGTGATGATGACCGGCCCGACCGGCACCAACGCGGTCGAGGCCGCAATGAAACTGGCGCGCAAGGTCACGGGGCGGCGCAACATCATTGCCTTTACCAACGGGTTTCACGGCATGACCATGGGCGCGCTGAGCTGCACCGGAAACGCGGGCAAGCGCGCGGGCGCAGGCGGCGGATCGCTCTGCGGCACCACGCACATGCCCTATGAGGGCGCGTTTGGATCGGATGTGGACAGCCTTCGTATTATCGAGGAAATGCTGGGCAACCCATCAAGCGGCGTCGATGCGCCTGCCGCCTTTATCATCGAGCCGGTGCAGGGCGAGGGCGGGCTGAATGCCGCCTCCACCGCCTTCATGCAGGGGGTCGCCCGGCTGGCCAAAGAGCATGGCGCGCTGCTGATCGTCGATGACATTCAGGCCGGATGCGGGCGCACCGGCACCTTCTTCAGCTTTGAAGAGATGGGCATCGAGCCGGATCTCATCCCGATGGCCAAGAGCTTTTCGGGGATGGGCCTGCCCTTTGCCACGCTGCTGATCAAGCCCGAGCATGACATCTGGGGCCCAGCCGAGCATAACGGCACCTTCCGCGGCAACACCCATGCCTTTGTCACCGCACGTGTGGCGATCGAAAAATTCTGGGCGGATGATGCGTTCCAGAAATCTATCGCCGCCAAGTCTGAAATCTTGCGCGATGCACTTATACGGATCGCCGATGGTATTCCCGGCGCCCGCCCCAAGGGGCGTGGCATGATGCAGGGGGTCGATGTGGGGGATGGCGCACTTGCCTCGGCCATCTGTGCCCGAGCCTTTGAAAAGGGGCTTATCATAGAGACCTCGGGCGCCCATGATGAGGTGGTCAAAGTGCTTGCCGCCCTGACAACGCCTGAGGCAACCCTGAAAAAGGGATTGGACATCCTCGAAGCGGCGGCGCGTGAGGTGACACAGACACAGAAACTTGCAGCGGAGTAACAGGAATGATCGTAAGAGACTTCAACAAGATCATCGAAGAAGAGCGCGGACGCGTCGTATCGGACGCGCAATGGTCGAGTGTGCGGATGCTTCTGGCCGACGACGGGATGGGGTTTTCCTTCCACATCACGTTCCTCGAGCCCGGTTCGGAACATACGTTCGAATACAAAAACCACTTTGAGAGCGTCTATTGCATGCAGGGCAAAGGCTCGATCACCGATATCGCCACGGGCGAGACGCATGATATCAAGCCAGGCGTCATGTATGCGCTCGACAAGCATGATCGCCACATCCTGCGCGCCGAAGAAGAGCTGGTCATGGCCTGCTGCTTCAACCCGCCGGTGACAGGCAAAGAGGTGCATCAGGCCGATGGCTCTTACGCGCTGGAAAGCGCCTGACAAGAGGGTCCGGGCAGCAGCCCGGATAAGAGGAATATGACATTTCCAGATCACACCGTTGAAAAGATCGGCGGCACATCCATGAGCCGTGTAAACGAGCTTCTCGACACACTCTTTATCGGCTCCCGTGAGGGCGATGCGCTCTATCACCGTATCTTTGTGGTCTCGGCCTTTGGCGGGATCACCAACAAGCTGTTGGAGCATAAGAAATCCGGCACGCCGGGGGTCTATGCGCGCTTCGCCAACGGGGATGACGATCACGGCTGGCTGGACGCTTTGACCGAGGTGGGCCACGCAATGCGCGAAGCGCATCGCGACATCCTCGACAATCCCGGCGACCGCAGCATGGCGGACGAGTTCGTGCGCGAGCGGATCGAAGGCGCGCGCTCGTGCCTCTTCGATCTGCAACGGCTGTGCTCCTACGGTCATTTCCGCCTGAGCGATCACATGCTGGTCATCCGCGAATTGTTGTCTGGTCTGGGCGAATCCCATTCGGCCTTTGTCACCACGCTTCTGTTGCAGCGGGCTGGCGTGAATGCGCGGTTCATCGACCTCAGCGGTTGGCGCGACGAGAGCGAGCACAGCCTGTCCGAACGCATCGCGGCAGGCCTACAAGACGTGGACCTGTCCAGCGAAATGCCGATTGTCACCGGCTATGCCCAATGCACCGAAGGGCTCATGCGCGAATTCGACCGGGGCTATTCCGAGGTGACATTCGCCACTATCGCTGCCTACACGAGCGCGAAAGAGGCGATCATCCACAAGGAATTCCACCTGTCCTCTGCCGATCCCAAGCTGGTGGGCGAAGAGGCGGTGCGCAAGCTGGGCCATACCAATTATGACGTCGCGGATCAGCTCTCGAATCTCGGGATGGAGGCGATCCATCCCAAGGCGGCCAAGACCCTGCGGCAGGCGGATGTTGCACTTCGGGTGACGAATGCCTTTGATCCCGGCGATCCGGGAACGCTGATCGACGATCAGCCGACCGATACCCCAAGTGTCGAGATCGTGACTGGCCTCAAAGTCGTGGCGCTGGAACTCTTCGAACAGGATATGGTGGGCGTCAAAGGCTATGACGCGGCCATTCTCGAGGCGCTCAAGCGGCACAATGTCTGGATCGTGTCCAAGACTTCGAACGCCAATACGATCACCCACTATGTTCAGGCATCGCTCAAGGTTGTCCGGCGCGTGGCGCGCGATCTCGAAGAGATTTACCCCTCGGCCAAGGTCTCGGCCCGCACGCTATCGCTCGTGTCGCCCATCGGGCGTGATTTGAGCGGTCTGCGCGTGCTGAGCCGGGGTCTCGCGGCGCTGGAAGAGGCTGGCATCGAGGTGATCGCCGCGCATCAGACTCCGCGCAGCGTGGATGTCCAATTCGTCCTTGCCGCAAAAGAGATGGAGGCGGGTATCACCGCACTGCACCGGGCGCTGATCGAAAGCACGGTGGCGCAACTCCCTAGAAAGGCCGCCTGAGCGCGGCCGATTCACCGGGTGCGCTGAGCACAATTTGAAACGAATGCGCGGCAGTCTCTGTTTGGAGAGGCCGCGCATTTCGCGTATGATGGGATTGTTAGGGCCAGTATGGCCGAGACCTGATCAAGTTACACGTGTGGTGCGTAGGGAGCACGTGGGGAACGGAGGGTGTCGGCATAGGCTGGCATCCTCCGTTTGGGTCCTTCACAGGCGCTATCTGCTCCGCGTCAGTTCCAGAAACACATCCTGCAAATCCGCCTGTTCGGTTTTCACATCGCGGATGGTGATTCCTGCGGCACGGACAGCGGCAAGCACAGCTTCGGCAGGCGTCGCCCCGGATTTGTAGGAAATCGCCAGCGCGCCATCGCTGCGCCGCGTGACCGTAAGACCCTCACCCTCTGGCAGAAGCTCCGTAGGTTTGTCGGGCTGAATGATCATCGTCTTGGCATCCAGCCGGCCCAAGAGATTGGCGGTGCTGTCGCGCGCCACGACCTCGCCCAGATTGATGATTGCGATCTCGTCGCACATTTCCTCGGCCTCTTCGAGGTAATGCGTGGTCAGAATGATGGTCATGCCCTGCTGGTTCAGCCGCCGCACATTTTCCCACAGCATCTGACGCAATTCGATGTCAACGCCGGCGGTCGGTTCGTCCAGAACAAGGATATGCGGATGATGCACCAACGCCTTGCCCAGCAAAAGCCTGCGCCGCATGCCACCAGACAGCGTGCGCGCATAGGCCTCGGCCTTGTCCTCTAGCCCGATGAGGCGCAGAATTTCGTCGCTGCGCCGTTCGCGCCTGGGCACGCCGTAAAGCCCCGCCTGCACTTCGAGCGCGCCGCGTGGCGTGAAGAACGGATCGAGGTTCAGTTCCTGCGGCATGACTCCGATCGAGGCGCGGCTCTGACGCGGGTTGCGGTCCTGGTCAAAGCCCCAGATCGTCACCTGCCCCGCGGTTTTGACCACCAATCCCGCCAGAATGTTGATCAGTGTCGATTTGCCCGCGCCATTCGGCCCCAACAGGCCAAAAACAGACCCCTGCGGCACGTCAAGGTCGATCCCTTTGAGCGCCTGTTTGGCCGGGCTGTTGCGCCCCCCGCCATAAGTCTTGGTCAATCCGCGGATTTCAATGGCATTGGACGCCATGCTGCTCTTGCCCCTCGGCTTGTGTTCACTCATATTCGCACCTAGTGGAAAGCACGGCAAAAGGAAACGCCCCGATGGTAACGCAGGCCCCGGAAACCCGCATTGTGGACAGCTATCGCGTCGCCTGCGACGGGGGCGAGGGTGCCTTGGGCCATCCCCGCGTCTGGCTGCAGATCCCTCATGAGACGGGATTTGTCGAATGTCCCTATTGCGATGCCAAGCTGGTCCACAAGGATTTCGAGGGCAAGGTCTGAGCCATCGACCGGGCGCCCGGATCGGGCGTTGGGATATGAGTATTTACGCCAAGAAGAAGCCTGATCGGGAGGGCAATCCATGTCATTCGGAAAAGGCTGTCATCTGCATCTGATCGACGGCTCGTCGTTCATCTTTCGCGCCTATCATGCGCTGCCGCCGCTCACCCGCAAATCCGACGGGCTGCCCATCGGGGCGGTGTCTGGCTTTTGCAACATGCTGCAACGCTATGTCGAGGGCAACAACGGCCATGACGCGCCCACGCATGTGGCGGTGATCTTTGACAAGGGCAGCTATACGTTCCGAAACGAGCTCTACCCCGATTACAAGGCCAACCGAGAGGCGATGCCCGAAGATCTGCGCCCGCAGATTCCACTGACGCGTGAGGCCACGCGCGCCTTCAACATCGCCTGCGAGGAAAAAGAGGGATTTGAGGCCGATGACATCATCGCCACGCTCGCCTGTCAGGCGCGCGATCTGGGTGGACGGGTCACGATCATCAGCTCTGACAAGGACCTGATGCAGCTTGTCGGCGACGGGGTCGAGATGCTGGATGCGATGAAGAACCGGCGCATTGATGTCGAGGGCGTGCGCGAGAAGTTCGGCGTGGCCCCGGACCGGGTGGTCGATGTGCAAGCCTTGGCCGGGGACAGCGTCGACAACGTGCCCGGGGCGCCGGGGATCGGGATCAAGACGGCGGCGCTCTTGATCAACGAGTTCGGCTCGCTTGAGGCGCTGCTCGACCGCGCCGAAGAAATCAAACAGCCCAAGCGGCGCGATACACTTATTGAAAAGCGCGCGCAGATCGAGATGTCCAAGCGCCTGGTGCAGCTGGATTGCAAGACACCGCTCGACTTTACGCTCGACGACCTCGAAGTCCGCGATCCCGATCCCGAGGTCTTGTTGGGTTTTCTGGCGCAGATGGAGTTTCGCACCCTGTCGAAACGCATTGCCGAGGCCTTGGGCAAGGAGGCTCCGACCATTCCCGAGCCTGTCGCGCGACCCTCGGATGACACGCCCGAACAAACTGCCGATTGGCCCGCAATAGAGCCTGATACATACCACTGTGTGTCGGATCGCGCAGCGCTGGACGCCTGGATCGCCACCATCCGCGCCCAAGGTTATGTCGCCTTCGATACCGAGACCACCTCGCTCAACGAGATGCAGGCCGAACTGGTAGGAATTTCGCTGGCCACGGCACCGGGCCAGGCCTGTTACATCCCGCTGGCGCACAAGGACGGGACGGCGGATGACCTCTTTGGCTCGGACAAGCGGGCCGAGGGGCAATTGCCGCTGGAGGAGGTTCTGAAGGCCCTCAAACCCGTGCTCGAGGATGAGGCCATCCTCAAGATCGGGCAGAACATGAAATATGACGCCAAGATCCTGGCCGCCCATGGCATCACCGTGGCCCCCATCGACGACACCATGCTGATGTCCTACGCGCTGCATGCCGGTCTGCATGGGCATAGCATGGACACACTCTCGGAGCGCTATCTGAGCCATAGTCCGATTCCGATCAAATCCCTGCTGGGCAGCGGCAAATCCGCCGTCACCTTTGACCGCGTGCCGGTCGCCGAGGCGGTCAAATATGCCGCCGAGGATGCCGATATCACGCTGCGCCTCTGGCTGACGTTCAAGCCGCAATTGCACCGTGCCCAGGTCACCACCGTCTACGAGACGCTGGAGCGCCCGTTGGTGCCGGTTCTGGCGCGGATGGAGCGGCACGGCGTCTTGGTCGACCGCGACACGCTGCGCGCCATGTCGGGCAAGTTCGCGCAGAAGATGGCAGCGCTCGAATCCGAGATTCACGAATTGGCGGGGCGCAGCTTCAACGTCGGATCACCCAAACAGTTGGGCGAAATCCTCTTTGACGAAATGGGCTTGCCGGGCGGGGAGAAGGGCAAGACAGGCGCCTATGCCACCGGCGCCGACGTGCTGGAGGATCTGGCAACCGAGCATGATCTGCCGGCGCGCGTGCTGGACTGGCGGCAGTTGAGCAAGCTCAAGTCCACCTACACCGACGCGCTTCAGGATCACATCGACCCGGACACAGGCCGGGTGCACACCTCCTATCTGCAAACCGGGGCCAGCACGGGGCGGTTTTCGTCATCCGATCCCAATCTGCAGAATATCCCCGTGCGCAGCGAAGAGGGGCGGCGCATCCGCGAGGCCTTTGTCGCCGCGCCCGGCAACCGGCTGGTCAGTCTCGATTACAGCCAGATCGAGCTTCGAATTCTGGCGCATATCGCAGGAATAGAGACACTCAAGCAAGCGTTCCGCGACGGGCATGACATCCACGCCATGACCGCGTCAGAGATGTTCAACGTGCCGCTTGACCAGATGACGCCCGAGATTCGGCGGCAGGCCAAGGCGATCAATTTCGGGGTGATCTATGGCATCTCCGGCTTTGGTCTTGCGCGCAATCTGCGCATCCCCAGAGGCGAGGCGCAGGGATTCATCGACCGCTACTTCGAACGGTTTCCGGGCATCAAGGATTACATGGACGCCACCATCGCCTTTGCCAAGGATCACGGCTATGTCCAGACACTGTTCGGGCGGAAAATCCATACGCCCGAGATTGCCGCCAAGGGCCCGCGCGCCGGCTTCGCCCGCCGCGCCGCGATCAATGCGCCGATTCAGGGAACGGCGGCGGACATCATCCGCCGCGCCATGATCCGCATGCCCGAAGCGATCGAGGGGTTGCCTTGCAAGATGCTGTTGCAGGTTCATGACGAATTGATTTTCGAAGTGGCCGAGGACAGCGTAGATCGCTTGATCGACGTCGCGCGTGCCGTGATGCAAGGGGCCGCGGACCCGGCGGTGCATCTCGATGTGCCCCTAGTGGTGGATGCGGGCCATGGCAAGAATTGGGCCGAGGCGCATTAAAACTGCGCTTTAATGCCGAGAATCAAGTAATTTTCCGACAGAAGCAATCCGCAAGAGGATAGCGGAGCTCAGGCGAGGCTGCTTGCTCTATGCCCCCAAGGCGGTGTTCGTCGCCATGTTCGATCCGGGGGCAATGACCATTGTATGTCGCAATGTTTGCCATAAATTCACCGCCACTTGGTGTGCCCGGTTTCGATCCATTTCCGCTTTCGTGAAGACTCGGAAAGGGTGAATGTTTTCCGATTTTTTCCTGAATTTGCGTGAAACGCTCCACCAAACGCAAAGGGGCACGCTACCGCCTAAAAAGTCTAATGATAGCGCGCGCAGGAGCGGTTATACGCCATGAGGTCGAAGTGTAGACTGATTGGAGTGCATAAGTCAGTTCTTCTACGCAGCGCTGATACTCCGTCTCAAGATCTTGTTTCGCGCTCTCGATTACCCGCCTTTCCAACACAGCATTCTGGTGATCACGGTCTAAGGCAAGAAGGGCAGCTTCGAGATCGACTACCTGCTCCTGCAACTTGGAGCCAATATGTTTTTCATTCTCTAGTTCGGTATGAAGTTCTTCTACTTGGCCTTGCGACTCCGGGCACCGTTCCGCCAGCGTCGCCAATTCTTGAAGGTCTGCCTCAAGCCGAATTATGGTTTCCTGAGCCTGGCGCTCTGATATGAGTTGAGCGCTCAATGCCGACGCTAGAGCTTCTAGAGCTTCAGTATTGTCAGGCGTGTCAATAAACCCGCCACGGGTTGCAGCCTTTAGCTCTTCGGCCAACTCCCGAGTGGTAATATCCAAATCCAGTAGAAGTGCAGCTAGAGGTTCAAAGGTCTTGGCTCGTGCGGACCAATTCTGACACTTGGGCAGGGCTGTAGATTTTACTGCCTCGCCAAATGCCGCTTTCGCCTCAAGGTTGGGATTCTCCTCGTCGGGCGCTTCGAAAAAACTCATCCGGCGGCGGTACTTTCGCTGAAGTTGCAGCAAACTTGCTACGATCTTAGTCCAACCAGTCAAAGCATCAGCCGTGCTTGCGCTGGCGCTTAGCTCTGCCCCCAGAGCCTGAACCGGTGGCCGATAAAGTACTGACAGGTTTGAATCAGGCTTTTCCCGCAGAATAGAAGCCGCTTCGGATACGGTACAGGCGATTAACTTATCAGGTGTTCCAGTACTGGCAAAAATGCAAAAGCCATATCTGGACAAAGTGTCTTCGTTGTTGAGGAACGATGTCCAGTTTTTGTCCATGGTGTTGCCTACTCTCTTCGTTTGGGTGTCAAAGCCTAGTTCGGTGTATTGCTTTCTTTTATGAAGCAGCAAGACTATCTGGCGCAATGAGCGTTTCGGATGGTTGCCTCTCGAACTCCGACTCGTGCCTTGGATTTGTCGACCGCAAGTATCAAAACTGCGCTCACTTTTGCAGCCATTCGGTCTGCGTAGATAAAATCTAGCGCCAGCCTGTACGGCAGTTGCATTTAATTTATCGCTTTTGCTTTTAGCGTTGACTTGCTAATGCCCGTCCAAGACGGCAGTTGCAAAAAGGGAAATTGACATGAAAGTGATCATTCTGGGCGGGGACGGATTTTGTGGCTGGCCCAATGCATTGTATCTCTCCAACCGAGGGCATGATGTAATCATCGTCGACAATTTATCGCGTCGGAACATTGATGTTGAGCTAGAGGTCGAAAGCCTTACCCCGATTCGCCCTATTGGGGAACGGATTCGTGTCTGGAAAGAGTTGACCGGCAAGGAAATCAAATTTCATAACTTCACAGTAGGCGAGAATTATCATCGACTCCTGACGCTATTCAAAGAAGAACAGCCCGATGCGGTAATCCATTTCGCTGAACAGCGCGCGGCACCCTACTCGATGAAATCGAGTTATCATAAACGGTACACCGTCAACAATAATCTCAATGCAACCAATGACGTGTTGGCCGCAATCGTGGAATCCGATCTGGATATTCATCTTGTGCACTTGGGCACGATGGGCGTCTATGGCTACGGCACCGCCGGCATGAAGATCCCCGAGGGTTATCTCAAGGTCAAGATCGACACGCCCGAGGGCGAGGCTGAGCAGGAAATCCTGTATCCGACCAACCCCGGCTCTATTTACCACATGACCAAGTCGCAGGATCAGCTGTTCTTTCACTTCTACAACAAAAATGACCAGGTCAAAATCACCGATTTGCACCAGGGAATCGTCTGGGGCACCCAGACAGCAGAAACACGGATGGATGAGCGGCTGATCAACCGGTTCGATTATGACGGAGATTATGGCACTGTTTTGAACCGGTTCATTATGCAGGCAGCTGTGGAATATCCGATGACAGTACATGGCACAGGTGGACAGACCCGTGCGTTCATACACATTCAGGATACGTGCCGCTGCATCGAACTTGCGCTGGAGAATCCTCCGCAAAAGGGAGAGCGCGTGAACATCCTCAACCAGATGACCGAGACCCACAGGGTGCGCGATCTGGCGCAGATGATTCACGACATGATGGGTGCCGAGATCGCATACCTTGAGAATCCCCGTAATGAGGCGGCAGAAAACGATCTGCATGTGGCCAATGACCGCTTTCTCGGTATGGGTCTGGAGCCAATCAAACTCTCCGAAGGCGTGATGGACGAGGTACGTGAGATTGCGCAGAAGTATGCCGATCGGTGCGACAAGACTAAGATCCCTTGTGTGTCGCTCTGGCGCTAACCGATAGACTGAAGACCCAGATTGCCCAGTTTTTGGGCAATCTACACCCACCAAGACCGTGGACCCAGTTTAAGATTGATCCTGCTGCACTGCGGCAATATCAACGATTTCGATCAGATGAGGAATCTGTCCCCGCATCGGCAGGGAGAACCAATGGTACCTTTGGAGACCACAGCCAGGCTGGAAATGCGCAAGCGTGCGCAAGAGTTGACTGCCAGGCATGAGGGGCTGAGAGCCGAACAGGTTCTGAAGGAGGTCATCCGCCGGGACTTCCCAGGCCGGATCGGGCTTGTGTCCTCGTTCGGCGCAGAGGCAGCAGTACTCTTACACATGGTGGCGCGGATCGATCCCTATGTGCCGGTGATATTTCTAAACACTTGGAAGCATTTTCCCGAGACGCTTGACTATCGTGACCGGCTGATTGCTGATCTAGGTCTGTGCAACATCCAGACTGTACTACCGCGTCCCGACAGCCTGCGAGCCGAGGACCCCGATGGCACATTGTACGTGCGCAATGCCGACCTGTGCTGCCATGTGCGCAAGACACTGCCGATGATTAAGGCGCTGCGCGGTCTCGATTGCTGGATCACTGGGCGCAAGCGGGGACAGGCCGTAACCCGCTCCGACATGGAGCTCTTCGAGACACAGGACCGCTGGATCAAGGTAAATCCACTGATCGACTGGACACTCGACGATGTGGCCGCCTATTTCGCGGCCCATTCCCTGCCTGAACACCCGCTCAAGGCGCGGGGCTATCCGTCGATCGGATGTGCACCCTGCACCCGTGCGGTGCGTCCCGGCGAGGATGCGCGCTCAGGGCGTTGGGCTGACAGCGACAAGACCGAATGCGGCATCCATTTCGAGAATGGCAAAATTGTGCGGGGTCCGGTATAACCCGCAGCGATCACGTTGAGCATCCCGACTGCCTCAAAAATGCGCGATGCAAAAGACTAACCACTTGATACTTATAACAGGACGCATAACTCCATGACACATTCCCTGATCCTCGTCGGCGGCTTTGGCTTTGTTGGGCGAAACATACAGGACGCGCTGGCCGAGGATGAGAGATTTGCGCGTTCAGGCCGATAGTCATCGACGGTCTGTCTAATGCTTGCATGGAATATGAGGTCGACCTAGCCGCGACATATCAAGCCCGCTGCACAGGCCTTACTCGAGAGGCTGGACACGGGTAAGCACACCTTTGTTTTTCTCGTCGGAGAGAAGAACACGGAACTTGGAATTTAAATCGGAGACCAACATGATCATTTGCAACTCGAAAAATTTTATCTTTATTCACATCCCAAAAAATGGCGGGACTTCAGTAAGCAAGTGTCTAGAACGGAATTTGCGACCTCAAGACATATCGTTAAATCCAAACTTCGATGATGGTTGGGATAAATACGCTGAAAACTACAAAAAGAGATTTGGTCTTTTTAAGCATTCTCTTGCGAGAGACGTTGCAAAAGCCATGGGACCGGAAAGTTTCAAGGGATATTATGTCTTTACTTTTTCCAGAAACCCCTTTGCGCGGGCTTACTCGGCGTACACTTTCACGCTTAGGACTGATGCAAAATACAGACCTAATTCGGAGCGCTATCGAGAAATCAAGGACATGAGTTTTGAGGAGTTTCTAAAGAGCCGTTACGTCCAGAATCACGAACTTTTGCAGACAAAATTGCAGTCAAATTGGGTTAATGGATCGCCCAAACCGGTAGCAATTTACAGACTTGAAGAAGTCGAAGCTTCTTTGGTTAACTTGATGAAACGATTTTACGGCACAAATGATCATAAAGTCATTGTGCCCAAGGCAAATGCATTCAACGAACCTGATGCGTGGAAAAGAATGTCACCGGAAGCTGAAGAAATAATTCGCGCGCTCTATGCGGAGGATTTTATGACTTTCGGATATTCGGATCGTATTGAGAGATGAAAGGCGTACCTTGTTTTGAACGGAACCAAGGTGCGAGACTATGAATAAGACTATACCTAAAGCATTGGTCTCCCAAACCGATAAGTTTGTCGGCCGCCACACCCGCTATCCTGACCTGACTGGTAAGCGTCAGGCTGAGGGAGGCAAGCGCCTTCAAGGCGAAATCCCAGAAGGGCGGGAAGGCACGCCGCTGGTGACAATCATCACCGTATGCTGGAATTCGGCTAAGACGATCGAACAGGCCTTCCAATCAGTCCGCAATCAGACCTATTCCAACATCGAGTATGTAGTGGTCGACGGAGGGTCATCCGATGGCACGGTCGACCTTCTGAAAGCCCATGAAGACCTGATCGACTACTACGTGTCAGAACCGGACAAAGGGCTATATTTCGCTATGAACAAAGGGCTGGAGCTGGCCCGGGGCGATTACATCCTGTTTCTGAATTCCGACGACTGGTATGAACTGGAAACCGTAGAAAAGCTGGTTCAAGCCCATCAGGATAGTGGTTCCGATTTCGTTTCGGCCTTGGCCAACTACGTTGATGGCAACGGGCACTTCATCCGGGTGCAAGCACCATCGCCCTTCGATGCCGGGGTGGATTTCCGTATGCCCCTGCGTCATGAAACAATGCTGGTACCGGCATGGCTGTATGACGAATTTGGCCCCTATGACACATCCTATAGGGTGATTGCAGACCGGGTTTATACAGCGGGATTGTTCTGGAAGGGATACTCCCACTCCCTCTTACCCGAGCCACTGTTGAACTTTTCGATGGAAGGCGTGTCGAGCGTCAACCTCGACCAACTTTATGAAGAGCGTGAACGAGCACTGCGCGACCGTTACCCCAGCATGTCGGTGATGGCGATGCGTGACCTCACGGATCTCGAGCGGGTTTCGCCCGAGCGTCTGTGCGAAATTTCGCGCAATTATCGCAACCCGGAATTTCGCGCCGCCGCCACTGCCTATGCGTTGGATCGCGAGGCACAGGGCCACAAAGCCTGGCAGGACATAGATCTCAATGCCTTCTCCCCTACGCTGAAACCCCGCTCGGTCAATAATCAAGCCTCGGCCGCCGAACGCCGCGCCACTGACAGAAGACCCATCCCGACTGTCAGTGTGATTCTGCCGATCTACAACGCTCAAGAGACGTTGAGCGACTGCCTCAATAGCTTACTTGCCCAGACCCTTTCGGATATTGAGATCATCTGCATTGATGATGCCTCGCCGGACGGATCGGCTGCAGTCCTCGCCGATTATGCGCGTCGGGATAACCGCATCAGAATCCGCCGCAACGAAATTAACGTGGGCCTAGGGTCGACACGCAATCGGGGCATCGCTCTGGCCCGTGGAACGTACATCTTTCATATCGATCCAGACGATGTGATTCCGCCCGATGCGCTAAAGTCACTGGTTGAGCAGGCAGACAAAGATGGCGCCGACATGGTGCGGGGTGCTTTCATGCACGAACAGCTGTTGCTTGGGCAAGCATCCAAAGCCGTGCGCAAAGGGATTGATCCATCCGAAAGCCCTATCGTCAACACTTCCTTGGCCGCTCATCCAGACCTGCTGAAGTCGACTGAAGGGCACTGGTCGTATATTTACCGCACCAGTTTCGCAAAACGGGTGTTCTACCCTGAAGATTTGAAAATGGGGCAGGACAGTATTTTTCTTGTTCAGGCCCTCTGCCGAGCGCGAAAAGTCAGCGTGATCGCAGATGTCGTTTATAAGTATCGTGCAAATCCCAATAGTGCGATGAACGTGTTCAATTTTCGTAAATACCTTGACGAGATTGAGTGGCGGTATCGCGCTTGGACAGAACTGGTGGATAAGGAACACAGATCCCTCGGCGAACATCTGCTTTGCAACTATTGGAACATGAGGTTTTTCGAAACCCTGGATAGCCGGTTTGACGCCACGCAGAAATGCGATTTCTTCCGCCGCCTCGCCTATGCGTTTCAGGCTGCGGGAAATGGAGACCTTTCGAAAACCCGCAACTCAGCCCTTAGCTCATACTTCAAAGAGCGTCTGAACCATTTTGCTAAGATACCAGCGCGACAGAAGAAAACCGCCCAGATTAATGATACCTTGCGTATCGCCGTTCTCTCATCCAGCGACCATGGCGGTGCCGGTCTGGCTTGTTTGCGCAGCGTTGAAGCGCTACGGGCAAGG
Source organism: uncultured Roseovarius sp. (assembly GCF_963972555.1). Classification (NCBI taxonomy): domain Bacteria; kingdom Pseudomonadati; phylum Pseudomonadota; class Alphaproteobacteria; order Rhodobacterales; family Roseobacteraceae; genus Roseovarius; species uncultured Roseovarius sp. Next base: position 156,628 of record NZ_CAXAUM010000002.1, on the reverse strand, counting down.
GGACATGAGGTGACGCTATACACTGTCTTTCCCCGCAAGAATGCGCCTTATATCTGGCGTGTGCCGATCAAAAGTGCTCATCATGCCATGGGTATCGAGGAAGAAACCCTTCGCAGTTCTTGGCGACGCATGGGTGTATTGAACCGGCAGGAAGAACCCGCTCTTTCCGCACGAGAGCTATTTTCGAAAACTGGCAGCGTCGTCGACCCCACCGCTCTAGGAGCCGTGATCGCCAATGCCGATATCGTGCATCTTCACTGGGTAGTGGGAATGCTCGACTATGATCGGATTGCCGAGTTGCTACGGGACAAACCCGTGGTCTGGACCTTACACGACATGAACTCGATCACCGGCGGATGTCATTATTCAGAAGGCTGTACGGGCTATGAAAAGGAATGCGACAACTGTCCACTTTTGACGGGACCCAGTGATCTACCACATAAGGCTTGGAAGAAAAAACAGCAGGCATTCGCAAAAATAAAGTCGCTGGATGTAATCTGTCCGTCTGAGTGGCTGGCAGGATGTGTGCGGCAATCATCGTTGTTGGGGAATCGGCAAGTCCATGTCATTCCAAACCTTTTCCCGTCAGATGACTTTGAGCCCATTAATAAGATAGTCGCACGTCGCACCCTTGGGCTGCCCCTGAATAAAAAGCTGATCGTTTTCGGCGCTGATAGTCTGGACAACCGACGCAAGGGTGGAGACATCCTGCGCGCGAGCCTGAAGCATCTGCGTGTAATGCCTAGAATGGCGGATGTAGAAGTCGTGTTTTTTGGGGGTAGCCAGCTAGACCTTGATATGCCAGTTCATAGCATGGGCTATGTCAATGATCCACACCGCCTATCACTGATCTATGCTGCAGCAGATGTGTTTGCTTTCCCATCGCGCGAAGACAACGCGCCGCAGACCCTTATCGAAGCCATGATGTCAGGCACCACCGCAGTAGCCTTCCCGGTTGGAAACGTCATCGAACTAATTAAGCATAAAGACACCGGATATATCGCGCGCTACGAAGATGCCGAGGATTTTGCCAAAGGTCTGGTCTGGGCACTCGCAGCCCCGCGCTCGCAGGAGGCGCTTGCGCGTGGCTTGCGCAGCCACCTCGTGGCACGTACGCACAACGATCCTGCCACCGCAGTTGCCCGTCATCTTCGCCTCTACCAAGAGATTTTGGAGAGCACACAACAGCCCCCAGGGGCCTGACCACTATTCTAAAGAGGACTGTGGTTATGAAAATTGCCATTCTTGGCGCGTCTGCCAGCGCGCAAACCATAACACACAACACTGGCGAGGTCACCGGCTACGCAGAGGTGATGCGCCGCGAACATACGGGTGCACTCGGGACCTGCGTGATTAAACAGTTCACTTATCCTGGTAACCGTCTGTCTGATGGTGGATTGCTGCGATTATCCTTCGGTTCAGGTTGGCTCAGCAACCCGACCCTACCGAAAAACCCGATGGCCACCGACAGCTACACCACGACTTGGGACGTCACCGATCTTGTTACCATCGACATGGGCCAGCGCACGCTCGATAACAAAGGGGTTCCATAGGCCACTTTCATTGGCCAAGGTCAAGAATGTGGCGCGGAAACCGTACGCCGCCATCGCATGACCATCGTAAGCGCTTTGCGCGACCTCGTAGAGAGCCATTGACTATGTCGAAAATAACCGAGGAAGACCCCGCTGTCGTCTGACCTCCACCGCCCGGAATCGCGCGCCTGCGCTAGGCCAGCACGTCGTGATCGGCGTAGTCCATGATGTAGCGAGTTTCGGTACCTTGGGCCGGATTTGATGACCTTGAAAGAGCGCTCGATAGCCTCGACCGGCAACAACCAAGCCTACAAACCTAGTTCTGGTATTGCGCGAGAAATCGTTCAGCCTAGGGCGAATAGGCCGGGGCTGATGTTGCGTCCGCTTCGCGATGATGAGGCGGTGAAGATCATCCGCGCCCCATGCTGAAATCACAGCAGAATTGCGAACTGGGTTTCGCGCCAATGTTCAGAGATGACCAATGCACAAGGGGTGTATAACTAGGGGAATGCGACAAGCCCTCTTGTCACTTTTTTTGTTATAAAACAATAACTTATCTGTTTTATATGGTGCCCAGGAGAGGACTCGAACCTCCACGGCCTTGCGGCCACTGGCACCTGAAGCCAGCGCGTCTACCATTCCGCCACCTGGGCAGGTGTCGTGAGGCAGGCGTTTATCGCTCGGCTCGGATGGTGTCAACGGCGATTTTGTCGCTTGGCTGCAATTGCCTTATCGTCTTGTCCAAATCGCGCGAGAGCGATAGGAACGTGAGGATACGCGCATAGCCTCGGAGGCCCGAATGTCAAAGCTTGTCACCATCTACGGCGGATCTGGGTTCGTTGGCCGCTATATTGCGCGGCGCATGGCGCAGGCCGGTTGGCGGGTGCGGGTAGCGGTGCGGCGCCCCAATGAGGCGATGCATGTCAAACCCTATGGCGTTGTCGGTCAGGTCGAACCGGTGTTCTGCAACATCCGCGATGATGCCTCTGTGCGTGCCGTAATGCAGGGGGCCGATGCGGTGGTAAACTGCGTGGGCACCTTTGACCGCAAGGGCAAGAACAGCTTTGACGCAGTGCAGGACAAGGGCGCCACACGGATCGCTCGGATCGCCACAGAAGAAGGGGTGGCACATCTGGTGCATTTGTCGGCGATTGGGGCGGATGCCACGTCGGACAGCCACTATGCCCGCTCCAAGGCGGCAGGTGAGGCAGGTATTCTCAAGCATTTCCCGGACGCTGTGATCCTTCGGCCCTCGGTGATCTTTGGCCCCGAAGATCAGTTTTTCAACCGCTTTGCCGGGATGACGCGGCTGGGCCCCATTCTGCCCGTGGTGGGTGCCGACACGCGGTTTCAGCCGGTTTATGTGGATGACGTGGCACAGGCTGCGGTCATGGGGGCCATGGGCCGCACCGCGCCGGGCATTTACGAGCTTGGCGGGCCGGAGGCGATCAGCTTTCGTGACCTCATGCAGCAGATGTTGCAGGTGATCCGTCGGCGGCGCTTGATCATCAATATTCCCTTTGGAGTGGCCGCGTTGATGGCGGGGGCGATGGAACTGGCTCAGACAGTTACCCTTGGCCTTGTGCCGCCGCAAATCACCCGCGATCAGGTGCGCAGCCTGCGTCGGGATAATGTCGTGGCAGAAGGGGCCAAAGGCTTTGACGCGCTTGGCATCACGCCGGTTGCGGTTGGGGCGGTGTTGCCGGATTACCTCTGGCGGTTCCGTCCGGCAGGGCAATATGCGGCAATCAAGGAATCGGCCAAGAACCTTCGTGCGCGCTGACCCTTAGCTATAGGCGATGGCCAACAGGGCCACGCCAAGCACCATGCGATAGATCACATAGGGCGTAAAGCTGACGCTGCGCAGGAGGCGCATCATCAGACTGAGCGCCAAGAGCGCGGCGACAAAGGCCAATACGGCGGCAATCGCGCCGTCGTGGATCACGCCCATATCCGCCTGCATCGCCGCCTCTGCCCCCAGCAATACACCGCTGGCGATGATCGTCGGCACCGACATGAGCATCGAGAGGCGCGCGGCATCTCCACGCGCAAAGCCCATCACCCGTGCCCCGGTGATGGTTATGCCAGACCGGGACGTGCCGGGAATGAGCGCGATGACCTGCCACAGACCCAGCAGAATGGCATCGCGCAGGGTCCAACCTTCGCTGGTTTTGACAGTTTCGCCTTTCTGATCCGCCCAATAGAGCAGCACGCCAAAGACAAGTGTGGCCCACCCGATCACCGCAATGGACCGCAGCGCGTCATTGAACCCAGACAGCTTGAGCAACAGGCCAGCGAGCATCACTGGAACCGCCGAAACGATCAAAAGCAGCGCAAGCCGCGCGCCGGGTGTGTCAGCGCGGCCCGTGATGAGGCGAGGCAGGCCAAGGATCGCACCGCGCAGGTCGGACCAGAAATAGAAGATCACGGCAAAGAGAGTACCCACATGCACCGCCACGTCAATGATCTGGCCTTGATCCGGGATGTGCAAAAGATTCGGCAACAGGATCAGATGACCAGACGAGGAAATCGGCAGGAACTCGGTGATTCCCTGCACGATGGCGACAAGAAAAATGTGAAAGAGCGCCATGCTGCCTGTCCCGAGTCTGTTTTTGAAATCGTATAAAGCATTGGCACAAAAAGGCAAAGTTGATTGTAGGTCCGAATCGGTATTAATTTATGAAAAAATACTGAACAATGCAGACGGATGGTTTGAGAATAATTCATAATAGGTCATAGTTTATGACTTTTAATCCAGAAGGGACTGCTGTAAACCTGCGCGACCAGTTGACTCGGGAGGAAAAGCCGTGGCCAAGCAACCCATGCTGAAATTCGTGACCGTTGAGCGGGACATGCCCGAGAAACGTGGCGCGGAGGATCGGCGGCAGGATTTCCATGAAATCTACGCCGAATTTGCAGATGCCAAGGCCAAGGAACAGGCCGGACGGTGCAGCCAATGCGGCGTGCCCTATTGCCAAAGCCATTGCCCATTGCACAACAACATCCCCGACTGGCTACGCCTGACGGCTGAGGGACGGCTGAAGGAAGCTTATGAAATCAGCCAGTTGACCAATACTTTCCCAGAGATTTGCGGGCGTATCTGCCCTCAGGACCGGCTCTGCGAAGGCAATTGCGTGATCGAACAGTCGGGCCATGGCACGGTCACGATCGGCGCGGTCGAGAAATACATCACCGACACTGCCTGGGAAGAAGGCTGGGTTGAAACCATCACGCCGAGCGTCGAACGTGTTGAATCCGTTGGAATTATTGGCGCGGGCCCCGGTGGTCTTGCGGCGGCGGATGTGCTGCGGAGGGCAGGGGTGCAGGTCACGGTTTATGACCGCTATGACCGGGGCGGCGGCTTGCTCACCTATGGCATACCCGGCTTCAAGCTTGAAAAGGACGTGGTCATGCGCCGGGTCGAACAGCTTGAGCAGGGTGGCGTGAAATTCGTGCTCAATTGCGATGTGGGAACGGACATCAGTTTTGACGAAATTCGCAAGAAACACAACGCCTTGCTGATTGCCACCGGGGTCTACAAGAGCCGTGATCTGGAAGGACCGGGGGCCGGCGCCAAGGGGATCGTGCGGGCAATTGATTACCTGACGGCGAGCAACCGGGTGTGCTTTGGCGATCAGGTGCCGGAATATGAAAGCGGCGAATTGAACGCGGCGGGCAAGCGCATTGTTGTGGTTGGCGGCGGCGATACCGCTATGGATTGTGTGCGCACGGCCATTCGGCAAGGGGCCAAATCGGTCACATGCCTCTATCGGCGTGACCGCGAGAACATGCCCGGCAGCCAACGTGAAGTGGCCAATGCCGAGGAAGAAGGCGTTAAATTTGAATGGCTTAGCGCGCCTGTCGGCTTTGTTGGTGATCCGGTGACAAGCGTCAAGGTGCAGAAGATGCGTCTTGGTGCGCCGGATGCCACGGGGCGACAGAGCCCGGAGCCGATTGAGGGCGCAGTCGAGGATGCGCCTGCCGATCTGGTGATCAAGGCGCTTGGATTTGAGCCTGAGGACTTGCCAAGCCTTTGGAATCAAAAAGAATTGGAAGTCACTCGTTGGGGTACGGTCAAGGCGGAATTCACCACCGGGCAGACCGCGATGGAGGGTGTTTTCGCGGTAGGCGACATCGTTCGCGGCGCATCGCTCGTGGTCTGGGCAATCCGTGACGGGCGCGATTCGGCGTCGGCGATTCTCGACTATCTGGGCGGCGCGCAGGCGGTTGCAGCGGAGTAGCGGTATTGCGTCGGTATCACGTCGGTATTCCGCCGGTGCCCCGGCGGAGCGTGACGAGACAATAAGACAGACAATCTGACTCACCGGGTAAAGGAAGGGTGAAGACAAGTGACAGGACCAATGACAGGACATTGCCTGTGCGGCGCGGTGACAATCACCGTGCTGTCGCATGCCGGTGCCGTCAGCGCCTGTCACTGTTCTATGTGCCGCCGCTGGAGCGGTGCCGCGATGTGGGTTCTGGAGGCTCCTGTGGAATCGGTCGAGGTTGCAGGGTCGGTGCAGCGCTATCGCTCGTCGTCTTTTGCCGAGCGGGCCTGGTGCGGCGCTTGCGGAACGCAACTTTGGATCAAAGACGATGACGGACCCTACGAACTGATGCCGGGATTGTTCGACGATGCGCGGGACCTGAGCCTGTCGCATGAGATCTACGTGGATCAGGCATTTGTCTCTGTCACGCTGTCTGGCGGGCATCGACGCATGACGCAGGCCGAGTATGAGGCGGCCGAACGGCATGTGGGGGGTGAGAAATGAGCGGGACCAAACGGATCGAAGGCAAGTGCCTGTGTGGCGCGGTGACAGTGAGCGCCTTGGTCGAAGAGCCCAACCTGCGCGCCTGTCACTGTGAAATGTGCCGCAAGCACACCAGTGGCATGTTCATCTCGGTGTCCACTCTACCCGGCAGCGTCGAGGCCACCGGCCCGTACACCTCTTTTCCGTCGTCGGCATGGGCGGAGCGCGGGTTTTGTCAAACCTGCGGATCGACGCTTTGGTACGGGACGGTTGCGGATGGTGTGCGCCACCCGTCGGCAGGATTGTTCGAGGACGCCGCGGGTGGCGAGATGACGCTCGAATTCTATGCCGACAAGTGCCCGCAGGGATACGAACTGGCCGGTGAGCACCGGAAACTGACGACAGAAGAAACCGAAGCGCTGTTTGCGCCGAATGAGGAGTGATCGCGATGTCAAACTTCGATAGCAATTGGGCGGCACGCGAGGCAGCCAAGCGCACTTGGATGGCTGAGAACGGGATGTATGCCGAGGAAGAGGAACATTCCTCTTGCGGCGTCGGTCTGGTGGTGTCGATTGACGGCAAGCCAAGCCGAAAAGTGGTCGAGGCGGGGATCAACGCGCTCAAGGCGATCTGGCACCGGGGCGCTGTCGATGCCGATGGCAAGACCGGTGACGGGGCGGGTATTCACCTGCAGATTCCGGTGTCGTTCTTTTACGATCAGATTCGCCGCACAGGGCATGAGCCGAACGAGAGCCGCTTGGTGGCGGTTGGCCAAGTGTTCCTGCCGCGCACCAATTTCGGCGCGCAGGAGCAGTGCCGGACCATCGTGGAAACCGAAGTGCTGCGCATGGGCCATACGATCTATGGCTGGCGGCACGTGCCGGTGGATATTTCCTGTCTGGGCGAGAAGGCCAATGCAACCCGCCCCGAAATCGAGCAGATCCTGATTTCCGATGCCAAGGGGCTGGACGAGGAATCCTTTGAGCGGGAACTCTATGTCATCCGCCGCCGCATCGAAAAGGCGGTGCAAGCGGCCGGGATCATGGGATTCTACATGGCAAGCCTGAGCTGCCGCAGCATCATCTACAAGGGCATGATGCTGGCCGAGCAGGTGGCGGTGTTCTACCCCGACCTGATGGATGAGCGGTTCAAGAGCGCCTTTGCGATCTATCACCAGCGCTATTCGACCAACACCTTCCCGCAATGGTGGCTGGCGCAGCCGTTCCGAATGCTGGCGCATAATGGCGAGATCAACACGCTCAAGGGCAATACCAACTGGATGAAGAGCCATGAAATCCGTATGGCAAGCGGCGCCTTTGGCGATCTGGCCGAGGATATCAAGCCGATCATCCCGCAAGGATCAAGCGACAGCGCGGCGCTGGATGCCGTGTTCGAGGTGCTGGTACGCGCCGGACGGTCCGCGCCCATGGCCAAGACCATGCTGGTGCCGGAATCCTGGTCGAAGCAGGCCGAGGAATTGCCGCAGTCGTGGCGCGATATGTATTCCTATTGCAACTCGGTGATGGAGCCGTGGGATGGCCCTGCGGCGCTGGCGATGACCGATGGGCGCTGGGTCTGCGCCGGGCTGGACCGCAACGGCCTGCGCCCGATGCGCTATGTGGTAACGGGCGACGGGCTAGTGATTGCAGGGTCCGAGGCCGGGATGGTCCCGATTGACGAACGCACCGTCAAGGAAAAGGGCGCGCTTGGGCCGGGTCAGATGCTGGCCGTGGATATGACCGAGGGCAAGCTCTATCACGATGCCGAGATCAAGAACCGGCTGGCGGATGCACAGCCCTTTGGCGAGTGGGTCGGCAAGATCAACGAACTGGACGACGCGCTCTCGGGTGTGAGCGAAGCGCCGCTCTATACCGGGGCGGAATTGCGCAAGCGCCAGATTGCAGCCGGTTACAGCATCGAGGAACTGGAGCAGATTCTGGCCCCCATGGCCGAGGATGGCAAAGAGGCCGTGGCGAGCATGGGCGATGACACGCCGAGTGCCGTTCTGTCCAAGCAGTATCGCCCGCTGAGCCATTTTTTCCGGCAGAATTTCAGCCAGGTGACGAACCCGCCCATCGACAGCCTGCGCGAATACCGGGTGATGAGCCTCAAGACGCGGTTCGGCAACCTCAAGAACGTGCTGGATGAATCGAGCGCGCAGACCGAGATTCTGGTGCTCGAAAGCCCGTTCGTGGGCAACGCCCAATGGGCCGAGATGATCAAGCAGTTCAACGCCGATGTGACCGAGATCGACTGTACCTTTGCGCCCGGCAAGAACGCCCTGCAAGAGGGGCTGGAGCGTATCCGCGCCGAGGCGGAGGATGCCATCCGTTCGGGCACCGGGCACCTGATCCTGACCGATCAATACCAGAACGAAAACCGCATCGGCATGCCGATGATTCTGGCAACGAGTGCGGTGCATAGCCACCTGACCCGCAAGGGATTGCGCACCTTCTCGAGCCTGAACGTGCGGTCCGCCGAATGTATCGACCCGCATTATTTCGCGGTGCTGATCGGGGCGGGGGCAACGGTGGTCAACGCCTATCTGGCTGAGGACAGCATCGCAGACCGCATTGCGCGCGGCTTGATTGACGGCAGCCTGACCGAGGCGGTCGCACGTTATCGCGCGGCGATTGATCAAGGCCTGTTGAAGATCATGTCGAAGATGGGGATTTCGGTGATTTCCTCGTATCGCGGCGGTCTGAATTTCGAGGCGGTGGGCCTGAGCCGCGCCATGTGCGCGGAATATTTCCCCGGTCTGACCAGCCGCATCAGCGGCATCGGCGTGAGCGGGATTCAGGCCAAGCTGGAAGAGGTGCACAGCAAAGGCTGGCGCGGGACGCAGGATATTCTGCCCATCGGCGGATTCTACAAGGCGCGGAAATCGGGCGAAACCCATGCCTGGGGTGCGCAGACGATGCATATCCTGCAAACCGCCTGCAACAAGGCGAGCTATGAGCTCTGGAAACGCTACAGCGCCGCGATGCAGGCCAATCCGCCCATTCATCTGCGCGACCTGATGGCGATCAAGCCGCTGGGCAAGGCGATCCCGATCGAAGAGGTCGAGAGCGTGACCGCGATCCGCAAGCGCTTTGTCACGCCGGGCATGTCGCTGGGGGCGCTCAGCCCCGAGGCGCATAAAACGCTGAATGTGGCCATGAACCGGATCGGCGCGCGCTCGGACAGTGGCGAGGGTGGCGAAGACCCGGCGCATTTCACGCCGGAGGCCAATGGCGACAACCCGTCGGCCAAGATCAAGCAGGTGGCCTCGGGCCGCTTTGGCGTGACGGCGGAATACCTCAACCATTGCGAGGAGCTGGAAATCAAGGTCGCCCAGGGTGCCAAGCCTGGCGAGGGCGGGCAGTTGCCGGGGATGAAGGTGACGAAGCTGATTGCACGGCTGCGCCATTCGACCGAGGGTGTGACCCTGATTTCACCGCCGCCGCATCACGATATCTATAGTATCGAGGATCTGGCGCAGCTTATCTATGACCTCAAGCAGATCAATCCGAACGTGAAGGTTTGCGTCAAGCTGGTGGCGCAATCGGGTGTCGGCACAATTGCCGCCGGTGTGGCCAAGGCCAAGGCGGATGTGATCCTGATTTCCGGTCATAACGGTGGCACCGGGGCAAGCCCGGCAACGAGCATCAAATATGCCGGCCTGCCTTGGGAAATGGGGCTGACCGAGGCGCATCAGGTGCTGAGCATGAACAATCTGCGCGAGCGGATCACGCTGCGCACCGATGGCGGGCTACGGACGGGCCGCGACATCGTCATGGCGGCGATGATGGGGGCCGAGGAATACGGTATCGGCACGGCCGCATTGATTGCCATGGGCTGTATCATGGTGCGTCAGTGCCAGTCGAACACCTGCCCCGTTGGTGTCTGCACGCAGGACGAGGCGCTGCGCGCCAAGTTCACCGGCAATGCCGACAAGGTGGTCAACCTCATCACCTTCTACGCGCAGGAGGTGCGGGAAATCCTGGCCTCTATCGGCGCGCGCAGCCTCGATGAGGTGATCGGGCGGGCGGATTTGCTGACGCAGGTCAGCCGGGGATCGGCGCATCTGGATGATCTCGACCTCAATCCGATGCTGATCACCGTCGATGGGGCGCAGCATCAGCGCTATGACCGGCTCAAGCCGCGCAACGAGGTGCCCGATACGCTGGACGCCGAAATCGTGCGCGATGCGCAGCGGTTCCTGAACGATGGTGAGAAGATGCAGCTGCATTATGCGGTGCAGAACACGCATCGGACGGTGGGCACGCGGGTCTCGAGCCATATCGTGCGCAAGTTCGGGATGCGCAACAGCCTGCAACCGGATCACCTGACGGTCAAACTGACGGGGAGTGCGGGGCAATCGCTGGGCGCCTTTGCGGCCCCCGGCCTCAAGATCGAGGTGTCCGGCGATGCCAACGACTATGTCGGCAAGGGTCTGTCGGGGGGCACCATCGTGGTGCGCCCATCCATGGCGAGCCCGCTGGTCGCGGCCGAGAACACGATCATCGGCAATACCGTGCTCTATGGTGCAACCGACGGCTATCTCTTTGCCGCGGGTCGCGCGGGCGAGCGGTTTGCGGTGCGCAACTCGGGTGCGCGGGTGGTGATCGAGGGCTGTGGCAGCAACGGTTGCGAATACATGACTGGCGGTGTTGCGGTGATCCTTGGCGACATCGGCGCCAATTTCGGCGCGGGCATGACCGGCGGCATGGCCTATCTCTATGATCCGGAAGGCCGTGCGCCAACGCTGGTCAATGGCGAAACCCTGGTCAGTTGTGCCGTGACAGAGCCGCATTGGGAAGCCGAGTTGAAAGGCCTGATCGAGCGGCATGTCGCCGAAACCGGAAGCCGCCGTGGGCAGGATATCCTGCAATACTGGGACCGGGAGCGGGCGCATTTCATCCAGCTTTGCCCCAAGGAGATGCTCAACAAGCTGAGCCACCCTCTTGGCATGACGCCAGAGGCGATTCCGGCGGAATAGAGACGAAATCCGGGGGCACCGCCCCCGGACCCCCGGAGTATTTTCGCCAAGAAGAAAACAGCCTACGCCAAAGGTGTTTTGCCCAGGCGCAGGGAGCGCTATAGCTGGGCCATGGCACGCGCGCGCAAATCCGCCCCCTCCCGGGCAAGGCCCCGATGGACCCCGACCGCATGGCTGATGCGGTGGGGCATTGTTGCGGTGCTGATCGTGCTGGGGGTGATCGCCCTGCATCGCGAGGTTGCGCCGCCCAAGACCTATTACATGGGTCAGGAAGAGCGGCGGCTGGGGCGGATCGCGCACGACTGGGTGCCAATGACGCGGATCGCGCCGGTGATGGCGCGGTCGCTGGTGGCGGCGGAGGATGCCAATTTCTGCCAGCACTGGGGCTTTGACATGGCCGCCATTCGCACCGCGATTGCCGAAGGGTCCGGGCGCGGGGCCTCGACCCTCAGTCAGCAGGTGATCAAGAATGTCTATCTCTGGCACGGGCGCAACTGGGCACGCAAGGCGCTGGAGGCGAGCCTGACACCAGCGCTGGAAACGCTCTGGCCAAAGCGGCGGATCGTCGAGGTTTATCTCAACGTGGCGGAGTTCGATGAGGGGGTTTTCGGGATCGAGGCCGCAGCACAGCACTATTTCGGCGTCAGTGCCGCCGATCTGAGCGCGGTGCAAGCGGCGCGGCTGGCGGCAGTACTGCCCGATCCCAAGGGGCGTTCGGCGTCAAAGCCAACAAAGGCGTTGCGCAATCGGGCCGCCGGAATCCTCGACGGGGCGGCAACGATTGACCGAGATGGGCGCGCGTCCTGTTTCGAGGATTGAAAATCACGCCCAAAGGGGGCATTGAAGGGCGACCCCCAAGACCACAGGTAATCGTCAATGGCCAAGCTCTATCATGTCCCGCTCTCGCCCTTTTGCCGCAAGGTGCGGCTAAGTCTGGCGGAAAAGCGGATCGAGTGCGAGCTGGTGGAAGAGCGCTATTGGGAGCAGGACCCCGATTTCCTGCGCCGTAATCCGGCAGGCAAGGTGCCGGTGCTGCGGATCGACGGCAAGACCATGTCGGAGAGCGCGGCGATCTGCGAATATCTGGAAGAGAAATATCCCGAACCCTCCCTGATGCCCAAGGGCACCGATGCCCGCTACGAGGTGCGGCGGCTGGTGGGATGGTTCGATGACAAGTTCCACCGCGACGTGACAGCCAAGCTGGTGTACGAGCGGGTGAACAAGAAGGTGATGAAACTGGGCTTTCCCGACAGCCGAAATGTCAAGGACGGGGCCAAGGCGATCAAGTATCACCTCGATTACATGGCATGGCTGTTGGATCACCGGCGCTGGTTGGCGGGGGATGTGATGACGCTGGCGGATTTCGCCGCCGCCGCGCATCTGAGCGCACTGGACTATATCAGCGACGTGGATTGGACACGCAGCGAGGCGGTCAAGGATTGGTACGCCAAGATCAAGTCGCGCCCGGCGTTTCGCGGGATTCTGGCGGACCAGGTGCCGGGATTCCCACCGCCCGCGCATTATGCCGATCTGGATTTCTAGATCGGGGGGCGCTGCCCCAGAGGTATGTTGCGCCAGATGACTATTGGGCTGAAACAGAGACTGATTGCGCAGGCGAAGGCCGAAGGGTTTGACGCCTGTCGTTTGTGTCGTCCTTGGGATGTGGGGCATGTGCCGGAGCGTTTGGCGGCCTTTCTCGGGCGGGGCTATCACGGGCAGATGGGCTGGTTGGCGGAGCGCAGCGCGTGGCGCGGCGCACCACAAGTGCTCTGGCCCGAGGCGCGCACTGTGATCATGCTGGGCGAAAGCTATACGCCCGAGGAGGATCCCCTGACCGGGCTGAAGCGGTCGGATTGCGGCAATATCTCGGTTTATGCCCGTAACAGAGACTATCACGATACGGTCAAGAAGCGATTGAAGCGGCTGGCGCGTTGGCTGATCGAGGCAGGCGGCGGCGAGGTGAAGGTGTTTGTGGACACCGCCCCCGTGCCCGAAAAGCCGCTGGGGCAGGCAGCGGGGCTGGGATGGCAGGGCAAGCATACCAATCTGGTGAGCCGTGATCTGGGAAGCTGGTTCTTTATCGGATCGGTGTTCACGACCCTTGAAATAGAGACTGATCTGGCGGAAGTCGATCATTGCGGGTCGTGCCGCGCGTGTCTGGATGTCTGCCCGACCGATGCGTTTCCGGCGCCCTATCAGTTGGACGCGCGGCGTTGCATTTCCTATCTGACGATCGAGCACAAAGGCCCGGTGGACGAGGAATTGCGCCCCGGTCTGGGCAACCGGATCTATGGCTGTGACGATTGTCTGGCGGTCTGTCCGTGGAACAAGTTTGCCGTGGCTGCGCGCGAGGTGAAGTATCACGCGCGCGACGACCTGCTGGCGCCACGGCTGGCGGACCTGGCCGCGCTCGACGATACGGCGTTTCGCGAACGGTTTTCCGGAAGCCCCATCAAGCGGATCGGGCGCGACCGGTTCCTGCGCAACGTGCTTTATGCGATTGGAAATTCCGGCGATGGTTCGCTGCGCCGTGTGGCGCAGGGCCATTGCGAGGATCCCGATGCGGCGGTGGCGGATGCGGCGCGCTGGGCCGTGCTGCGACTGGATCGTGACGCAAACGGGCTGGCATAGGCGGCAAAACCCGCTACACCCCTAGCCTGACAGGCAAAGAGGGCAGGCAGATGGCATTGTTGTTGGGCGTGGACACGGGTGGCACCTATACCGATGCCGTGCTGATCCGGGATGAGCGCGAGGTAATCGCAAGCGCCAAGGCGCTGACGACACGGCACGATCTGGCGATCGGGATCGGAGAGGCGGTTGAGACGGTCCTGCGCGAGAGCGGGGCGGATGTGGCCGAGATCGGACTTGCCTCGCTCTCGACCACGCTTGCGACCAATGCCTTGGTCGAGGGGCAAGGCGGGCGCGCAGGCCTCGTCTATATCGGGTTTCGCGCGGCGGATTTGCAGACGCATGGTCTGGCCGAGGCGCTGGGCGGTGATCCCGCCCTTGTCCTGACAGGCGGTCACAACCATGCCGGGGGTGAGGCACAGCCGCTGGACAAAGACGCGCTTTTGGCTTGGTTAGAGACTGGAACAGGGGCCGAAGCCTATGCGGTGGCCTCGCTCTTTGCCACGCGCAATCCGGCGCATGAACTGGCGGCGGCCGAGATGATCCGCGCGGCGACAGGGCGGCCTGTCAGCCTGTCGCATCACCTGTCGGCCAAGCTCAACGGGCCGAAACGGGCGCTGACCGCGCTGCTCAATGCGCGGCTGATCGGGATGATTGCGCGGCTGATTGACCGGGCCGAGGGCAAGCTGGGCGAGTTGGGCATCCATGCGCCGCTGATGGTGGTGCGGGGCGACGGGGCGTTGATCAGCGCGGATCAGGCGCGGGAACGGCCCATCGAGACGATCCTGAGCGGACCTGCGGCAAGCATTGTGGGCGCGCGCTGGCTGACCGGGGCGGAACATGCGCTGGTGTCCGATATTGGCGGCACGACGACCGATGTCGCCGTGCTGCGCGAGGGGCGACCGGCGATTGACCCCGAAGGCGCACGGGTGGGCGCGTGGCGCACCATGGTCGAGGCGGTGGCGATGCGCACCTTTGGCCTGGGCGGCGACAGCGAGGTGCATGTGCGTGACGAGGGGCTGGAGGGGGGCGTGACCCTTGGGCCGCGTCGTGTGGTTCCGGTGAGCCTGATGGCGGCGGAGGCCGGCGCGGCGGTGCGCGCCGTGCTGGAGGAACAACTGCGCGCGACAGCGCCCGGAGAGCATGACGCAAGGTTCGTTCGTGCGGTGCCGGGGATTGAGGCCGGTGGCCTTGGCGAGCGGGAAGAGGCACTGTTGGGCCGGATTGGGGACGATGTGCGCCCCGTGGGCAAGGTGCTCAAGACCCGGATGGATGGTGCGGCACTGACACGTCTGGTGCGGCGCGGGCTGGTGCAGGTTGCGGGCATCACGCCGTCAGACGCAAGCCATGTGCTGGGCGGATTGGACAGTTGGGATGCCGAGGCCGCGCGCATGGCGCTGGAACTGGTGGCACGCAAGCGGACGGGATCGGGCAACCGGCTGGCCGAGGGGCCGGAGCATTTGGCGCGGATGATTGTGGATCGGTTGACGTATCAGACAAGTTTGGCCTTGTTAGAGACTGCTTTTGCCGAGGAAGAGATGGATTTCGGCCTCTCTCCCGCGACCCTGGCCGAGCATGTTCTGATGCAGCGGGGCCTTGATGGGCATCGCGGGCTGGTGCGGATCGAAAGCGGGCTGGCGGTGCCGGTGATCGGGCTGGGGGCCTCGGCGGCCAGCTATTACGGCGCGGTGGGCGCGCGGCTGGGATGCGAGATGATCCTGCCCGCGCATGGCGGCGTGGCCAATGCGATCGGCGCGGTTGTGGGCCGGGTCACGATCCGGCGCGGCGGCACGGTGACATCGCCGTCCGAGGGCAAATACCGCGTGCATCTGGAGAGCGGGCCGCAGGATTATGCCGCCTCTGACGCGGCGATGACGGCGCTGGAGACGGTCCTGCGCGCCGAAGCGCAAGCCGAGGCCGAGGCGGCGGGGGCGGTCGATATCCATGTGACAGCACGGCGTGAGGTCAAGGAAGCGCAGGCCGAAGCGCGACGGGTGTTTCTGGAGGCGGAAATCGTGGTAGAGGCGAGTGGGCGGCCACGTATCGCCGTCTGACGGGATTGGGGGGCGCTGCCCCCCGTCGCCCGAGGGGCGACTCCCCCCGAGGTATTTGACGGCCAGATGAATGGGAGGGGACGATGAGCGCGGCGGATCGGTTTGAGGCGGACATGGCGGAGCGGCTGGAGGGTTTGCGCGCCGAAGGGCTCTACAAGAGCGAGCGGGTGATCGCCTCGATGCAGGCGGGCGAGGTGCGGCTTGCGGATGGGCGCGCGGTGGTGAACCTCTGTGCGAACAATTATCTTGGGCTGGCGGATAATCCGGAGGTGATCGCGGCGGCGCATGACGCGCTTGATCGCTACGGGTTCGGCATGGCCTCGGTGCGGTTCATCTGCGGCACGCAGGAGGAGCACAAGGCGCTGGAGGCGCGGATCGCCGGGTTTCTGGGCAAGGAGGATGCGATCCTCTATGCGGCGGCGTTTGATGCCAATGCCGGTCTCTTCGAGACCCTGCTGGGGCCAGAGGATGCTATCATTTCGGACGCGCTCAACCATGCGAGCATCATCGACGGCGTGCGGCTGTGCAAGGCGGAGCGCTATCGCTATGCCAATCGGGACATGGCGGATCTGGAGCGCTGCCTGAAGGAGGCGGCGGGCGCGCGGCATCGGATGATCGCCACGGATGGCGTGTTCTCGATGGATGGCTATTACGCGCCACTGGACGAAATCTGTGATCTGGCGGAACGGTATGACGCGATGGTGATGTTGGATGATTGCCATGCCACCGGGTTTGTCGGACCGACCGGGCGCGGCACGCCGGAGCGGTTTGGGGTCATGGACCGGGTGGATATTCTGACCGGCACGCTGGGCAAGGCGCTGGGTGGCGCCTCGGGCGGCTATACGGCGGCAAGCGCGCGGGTGGTGGATTGGCTGCGGCAACGCTCGCGGCCCTATCTGTTCTCGAACACGCTGGCGCCGGTGATTGCGGGGGCATCGCTCAAGGTCTTTGACATGCTGGAGGACGGCGCGGAACGGCGCGCGCGGCTGTGGGAAAATGCGTGGCATTTCCGCGAGAAGATGAGCGCGCTCGGGTTCGAGCTTTTGCCGGGCGAACATGCGATCATTCCGGTCATGCTGCGCGATCCGAAACTGGCGCAAGAGATGGCGGCACGGCTGAACGCGCGGGGTGTCTATGTGACCGCCTTCAGTTTTCCGGTTGTCCCCAAGGGGCAGGACCGGATCAGAACGCAGATGAGTGCCGGGCTGAGCCGCGACATGCTGGATCGGGCGATTGATGCCTTTGGCACCGTGGGCCGCGAATTGGGGGTGATCTGATGCAGAACGAGATGAAGGCACTGGTCAAGGCCAAGGCAGAGCCGGGGTTGTGGATGGAATATGTGCCGGTGCCCGAGGTGGGGCCGACGGATGTGCTGATCAAGGTGAAGAAATCCGCCATTTGCGGCACCGATGTGCATATCTGGAAATGGGACGAGTTCAGCGCGAAAACCGTGCCGGTGCCGATGGTGGTGGGCCATGAATTCGTTGGCGAGATCGTCGATACCGGGCCTGCGGCGGTGAAATACAAGATCGGTCAGCGGGTGAGCGGTGAGGGGCATATCGTTTGCGGCACCTGCCGGAATTGTCGCGCGGGCCGGGGGCATCTGTGCCGAAACACCAAGGGCGTGGGCGTGCACCGGCCCGGTTCCTTCGCGGAATATGTGTGCATCCCCGAGATGAACGTGGTCCCGATCCCGGAGGATATTCCCGACGAGATCGCGGCAATCTTCGATCCCTTTGGCAATGCGGTGCATACCGCGCTGAGTTTCGATCTGGTCGGTGAGGATGTGCTGGTCACGGGGGCCGGACCCATCGGGATCATGGGCGCGCTGGTTGCGCAAAAGGTCGGTGCGCGCAAGGTGGTGATCACCGATATAAACCCCTATCGCCTGGATCTGGCGCGGCGGATGGGGGTGCAGCATGTGGTGGATGTGGGCAATCAGCAGCTGCGCGATGTGATGGCCGAAATCGGCATGACCGAAGGCTTTGACGTGGGGCTGGAAATGTCGGGCGCCGCCCCCGCGATGCAGCAGATGATCGCGCGGATGAACAATGGCGGAAAGCTCGCGCTGCTGGGGATTGCGCCGACGGAATTCGCGGTGGATTGGAACGCAGTGATCTTCAAGATGCTGCATATCAAGGGCATCTATGGCCGCGAGATGTTCGAGACCTGGTACAAGATGATCGCGCTGGTGCAATCGGGGTTGGATGTATCGGGGCTGATCACGCACCGGATCGGGATCGACGATTTCGAGCAGGGCTTTGCCGCGATGATTTCGGGCAATTCCGGCAAGGTTGTGATGGATTGGTGAGGGATCAGAGCGGCAGCGCCGTGGTCTTGAACACGGTGCGCAGGGCAAAGCTCGATTGCATCTTGGCCACGCCGGGCAGCCGGGTGAGGTATTGCCGGTGGATACGCGCGAAATCCTCGGTATCCTCGGCCACGACCTTGAGAATGTAATCGGCGGTGCCGGCGGTGAGATGGCATTCGAGCACGTCCGGCACCCTCGATACCGCCTTTTCAAAGGCGTCGAGCACCTCGTCGGCCTGCGTGGTCAGGGTGATCTCGACAAAGATCGTGGCGGGAACGCCCATCTTACGGGCATCGAGCAAGGCGACATAGCCCTTGATATACCCCTCGGATTCGAGCCGCTGCACGCGGCGGTGACAGGCGGAGGCGGAGAGATTGACCTCTTCGGCGAGGTCGGCATTGGAAATACGGCCACGCCGCTGAAGAACATGCAACAAGCGACGATCTGTCGGATCAAGGGACATTCACGCAAGACCTTTCCAACTAATCAAACAATTCCAGAAGGATATTCACAGAATACCGTGAAAGGCGAGCAAAATTTCAATCTCCTTGCGTGCGTTCCGGTGCAGACTCCGCGCCAAATCTCGCAGGGAGGAGTTTACCATGAGAATCGGATGTCCGACAGAAATCAAACCGCAGGAATTCCGCGTGGGCATCACGCCTATTGCCGCGAAAGAGGCCGTGGGCCATGGCCACGAAGTTCTGATCCAATCCGGCGCAGGCCTTGGGGCCGGGTTTGACGATGCGGCCTATCAGGCGGCCGGGGCCAAGATCGTTGGCACCGCCCAAGAGATTTTCGCGCAAGCCGACATGGTGGTGAAGGTCAAGGAACCGCAGGCCGTCGAGCGCAAGATGCTGCGCGAGGGGCAGGTTCTGTTCACCTATCTGCATCTGGCACCGGACCCGGAACAGACCAAGGATTTGTTGGCCTCTGGGGCCACCTGCATCGCCTATGAGACAGTGACGGATCGCTCGGGCGGCCTGCCCCTGCTCGCGCCGATGTCTGAAGTTGCCGGACGTCTGGCACCGCAGGTTGGTGCATGGACGTTGCAAAAGGCCAATGGCGGGCGCGGCGTGCTGATGGGTGGCGTGCCCGGTGTGGGCCCGGCGCGGGTGATCGTGATCGGCGGCGGTGTCGTGGGCACCCATGCGGCCAAGATCGCGGCCGGCATGGGCGCGGATGTGACGGTGCTCGACCGCTCGCTGCCGCGTCTGCGCTATCTCGATGACGTGTTTGGCGGCACGTTCAAGACCGGCTATTCCTCGGCCGGGTTGCTGGAAGAGCTGCTGCCGCTGGCGGATATGGTGATTGGTGCGGTGCTGATCCCCGGTGCGGCCGCCCCCAAGCTGGTGCGCCGCGACCAGTTCGGAATGATGAAGCCGGGTTCGGTGCTGGTGGATGTGGCGATCGACCAGGGCGGATGCTTTGAGACCTCGCGCGCCACAACGCACCAGGACCCCATCTATGAGGTCGACGGGATCATGCATTACTGCGTGGCGAACATGCCGGGCGCGGTTGCGCGCACCTCGACGCTGGCGCTGGGCAATGCAACGATGCCCTTCATGCTGGCACTGGCCGACAAGGGCTGGAAACAGGCCTGTGCCGATGATGCCCATCTGCTGAACGGGCTGAATGTGCATGCGGGCCAACTGACCTATGCCGCCGTCGGTGAGGCGTTGGGGATGGCGACGGTCGACCCCAAATCGCTGGTTTGAGGAATTGCGCCCCCGGTCTGAACGGTCCGGGGGCGTTTTCTGACAAGGCGGTGTCGCAAATGATGCTGGACCGCCCGCGCCCTCTCGACTAGCGTCAGGAAAAACGCCAACAGGGGGCGGCCATGGCCATGTTCATCCTGCGCCGCGTCGGGGTTATGATCCTGACGGCGCTCTGCCTGACGTTTATCGTCTTTTTCCTGACGAACCTGTATCCCAATCTGGAAAAGCTGGCCAAGACCCAAGGCGATTTCCGCATGAGCGACGAGGAAGTGGCGAGCTACCTCGGGCGCAATGGCTATTTGCAGCCGATGACGGTGAAATACGGTCAATGGCTGGGTGTGGTGCCGGGTTTCGTGATCGAGGACCGCGACGGGGTCACACGCGGTCAGTGTATCACGCCCGACATCGCCCCCGAGGACGCGCCCCGGTTCTGCGGCATCCTGCAAGGCGACTGGGGCTATTCCACAGTGTTCCGCGAGGATGTGGGCAAGATCCTGAGCGACAAGCTGGCGCTGACCGGCAGGCTCATGTTCTGGGTGATGGTGCTGATGGTGCCATCGGCGCTGATATTGGGGATTCTGGCAGGGATGCGTGAGGGGTCGCGCACCGACCGCACGCTCTCGACCTTTGCCATCACCACCACGGCCACGCCGGAATATGTATCGGGCGTGCTTTTCATCGCGGTGTTTGCCAGCACCGCCGTTGGCCTCAAATGGTTCAAGGGCACGGCAACGGCGGCGATGGACAACCCGACGTTCGAGAATTTCTTTCTGCCGGTGCTGACCATCGCGCTCTATGGTATGGGCTATATCGCGCGGATGACACGGGCCAGCATGGCCGAGGTGATGACCGCGCAATATATCCGCACCGCGCGCCTCAAGGGCGTGAGTTTTCCCAATATCGTGATGAAACACGCGCTGCGCAACGCGCTGATTGCGCCCTTTACGGTGATCATGCTGCAATTTCCCTGGCTTTTGAACGGGGTGGTGATTGTCGAAACCCTGTTCAACTACAAGGGCTTTGGCTGGACGCTGGTGCAGGCGGCGGGCAACAACGACATCGAGTTGCTCTTGGGGGTGTCGGTGATTTCGGTTGTGGTGGTTCTGGTGACGCAGCTGATTTCGGACATCGGCTATGTCTTTCTCAATCCGCGCATCAGCGTGCGCTAAGGGGGTATCGAGGCCATGGAACCACTGAGCTGGAGCGAGATTGCCCTGCGGATGCTGGGGCTGTTCCTGCCGGTCTGGATCGCGCTGATCGTGACCTTTGCGGTGTCGATCGCGTTCAAGCGGCGTCTGGGCCTCTATGGCAAGCTGTTTGACAGCCCCATCGGGATGATCGGCTTTGCCATGGTGATGTTCTGGGTGTTCACCGGCATCTTTGGCGGGGCGTTCGACATGATCGTGACGCATGATGTGCTGTCACAATCCGCCACGATGAAGAACAAGGGGCCGGGCACGCCCTTTACGCAGTTGATGGGCACGCCCGATCCGGGGGCCTATCCCTATTACCTGTTGGGCGGGGACAACCTGGGCCGGGATGTGTTCAGCCGGATGGTGGCGGGCGCATGGGAAGTGATCAAGATCGCGCCCTTTGCCAGCATGTTCTCTTTCATGGTGGGGATCACGCTGGGCCTGCCTGCGGGCTATTATGGCGGGCGGCTGGATACGCTCTTGTCCTTCATGGCCAATCTCATCCTTGCCTTTCCGGTGATCCTGCTCTTTTACCTGCTGGTCACACCGGAAATCGTGCAGACGGGAATTCCGGTCTATATGGCGGCGGTGCTCTTTCTCTTTCCCATCGTGTTCCTGCTGCTGTTGTGGAACTCGCGCTATCACACGCAGCCCTCGCGGCGGAATGTCTATGTGGGGATCACGCTGGTGATCGGGCTCTGGCTCTATCTCGGGATTGCCTGGGATGCCGATCCGCTGGGGCTGGTCAGCTTTCCGCCCAACCTCCTGGTGGTGTTCGTGGCGGTTGTGTTCGTCAATTCGCCCACGGTGTTTCGCATCGTGCGCGGTCTGACCATGGACATCAAGACACGCGATTACGTCGCCGCCGCGCAGACAAGGGGCGAGCGGCCTTG
This sequence comes from uncultured Roseovarius sp., assembly GCF_963972555.1. Lineage (NCBI taxonomy): Bacteria > Pseudomonadati > Pseudomonadota > Alphaproteobacteria > Rhodobacterales > Roseobacteraceae > Roseovarius > uncultured Roseovarius sp. The sequence continues at coordinate 134,570 of NZ_CAXAUM010000002.1, read as the reverse complement.
GTACATCATGCTGTGGGAAATCCTGCCCAATGCGCGCGGGCCGCTCTTGGTCGATTTCTGTCTGCGGATCGGTTATACGACGATCCTTTTGGGCACGCTCGGATTCTTTGGTCTGGGCCTCAGCCCCGAGAGCCCGGATTGGGGCAGCACGATCAATGACGGGCGCAAATTGCTGACGATGTATCTGCATCCGGCACTTCCGCCTGCCTTTGCGCTCTTGTCGCTGGTACTGGGGCTCAACCTCTTGGCCGATGGTCTGCGCGAAGAAAGCCTGCGTGATTGAGTATTTGAAGAACGCTGAAAGAGGGCGGCAGCGCCCCGGTGAATATGGAGATGGACATGGCCAAGCTGGACTATGACGGGCCGATCCTCGAGATCGAGAACCTGTCGATTTCCTTTTTCACCCGGCTGCGCGAGATTCCGGCGGTGATGGATTTTTCCGTGACGGTGCAGCCCGGCGAGGCGGTGGGGCTGGTGGGGGAATCCGGCTGCGGCAAATCCACCGTGGCGCTGGGGGTGATGCAGGATCTGGGCGTGAACGGGCGCATCGTGGGCGGGTCCGTGCGATTCAAAGGCCGCGATCTGGGGCAGATGAGTGCTGCGGAGTTGCGCGACATTCGCGGCAACGAAATCGCGATGATCTATCAGGAACCAATGGCAAGCCTGAACCCGGCCATGCGGATCGGCAAGCAACTGATCGAAGTGCCGATGATCCACGAGGGCATTTCAGAATCCGAAGCCTGGGCGCGCGCGCTGGACGTGGTGCGCGATGTGAAGCTGCCGGATCCCGAGCGGATCATGCGCAGCTATCCGCATCAATTGAGCGGTGGGCAGCAGCAGCGGATCGTGATCGCCATGGCCTTGATGTCGAAGCCCGCGCTGCTGATCCTGGATGAGCCGACGACCGCGCTTGACGTGACGGTCGAGGCGGCAGTGGTGGAACTGGTCAAGGATCTGGGCAAGAAATACGGCACCTCTATGCTGTTCATCAGTCACAATCTGGGGCTTGTGCTTGAGACCTGCGACCGCATTTGCGTGATGTATTCCGGCGAGGCGGTCGAAACCGGCAGTATCGAGGATGTGTTCGACAAGATGCAGCATCCCTATACGCAGGCGCTGTTCCGGTCCATTCCCCTGCCCGGCGCGGATAAGAACACGCGGCCGTTGAAGGCCATTCCCGGCAATTTCCCCTTGCCGCATGAACGCCCAGAGGGCTGCAATTTCGGACCGCGCTGCGATTACTTTCAGGCCGGTGTATGCGATATGGGCGATATTCCCATGGCGGCGATCAAGGGCGATGACCGGCATTTCACCCGTTGCCTGCGGTTTGCCGAAATCGACTGGAACGCCCCGATCGAGGCCATGGCGCAGCACGCGGCGACCGCACCGGGCAAAGTCGTGCTCAAGATGGAGAATCTCAAGAAATATTACGAGGTGGCGGCCAACGCGCTCTTTGGTGGGAGCAGCGGCAAGAAGGTGGTCAAGGCCAATGAGACCCTGAGTTTCGAGGCGCGCGAGAGCGAGACATTGGCAATCGTGGGCGAGTCGGGCTGTGGCAAGTCCACATTCGCCAAGGTTCTGATGGGGCTCGAGACCGCGACCGAGGGGCAGATCCTGCTGGACAATCGCAGTATCGAGCAGGTGCCCATCGAGCAGCGTGACACGCAGACCGTGGCCGATGTGCAGATGGTGTTCCAGAACCCGTTCGATACGCTCAACCCGTCGATGACCGTGGGGCGCCAGATCATCCGCGCGCTTGAGGTGTTCGGTATTGGCGACACGGATCAGGCGCGGCGGGATGAAATGCTGCGCCTCCTCGATCTGGTGAAACTGCCGCGTGAATTTGCAGAGCGCATGCCCCGGCAACTCTCGGGCGGGCAGAAACAGCGCGTAGGCATCGCCCGCGCCTTTGCCGGCGGCGCACGGATCGTGGTGGCGGACGAGCCGGTGTCGGCGCTTGATGTCAGCGTGCAGGCGGCGGTGACGGATCTCTTGATGGAGATTCAGCGCAAGCAAAAGACGACGTTGCTGTTCATTTCCCATGACCTCAGCATCGTGCGTTATCTGAGTGATCGGGTGATGGTGATGTATCTGGGGCATGTCGTGGAACTGGGCACCACCGATCAGGTGTTCGCCCCCCCCTATCACCCCTATACCGAGGCGCTGCTTTCGGCCGTGCCAATTGCCGATACGCGGATCACCAAGAAGCATATCGTGCTGGAGGGGGATGTGCCCTCGGCCATGAATCCGCCGCCCGGATGCCCGTTCCAGACACGGTGCCGATGGAAATCAGAAGTGCCGGGCGGCCTGTGCGAACGCGAAGTGCCGCCCGTGCGCGAACTGGTGCCGGGGCATCAGGTGAAATGCCACCTGTCGCAAGAGATGTTCGATCAGATGGAGCCGGTGATCACGGTTGCGGCGGAATAGGGTCTGTTTGGTCAGAACCCCGAGAAAACCATGTCGAGCGCGCCGCGAATTTCACAGTCACGGTCCCGGAGATCAGCGACAGCCGGGACCGTAAGCACAGCCGATCTGACAGCGGCCATTTCCGCGACATGCAGGACATGCGCCGCACCGTCGAGTTCAAATATCGGCTCAAGACGGGTCAAAGGCGGTGGCCCACTCTTTAACGGCACCAGAGGGGCGACGATCCGTGTCCCGATGTCGATCAGGTCGGTCTGCACATCGAGAACGAGCGTCTTGTTCGGCAGGCGGTAAACGTGAAACTGCGCCATCAGTCGGTCTTGAGGACTTGGTACTCGGACAGAGGCAGGGCATTGTCCGCGCTCCAGATGCGGCGGGCCTTGATGGCCTCGGCATTCTCTTCGTTCCAAGCGCGCGCCTGTTCTGTCCGCACGGCGCGGGCCAAGGCCGCTTCGCTGATGGACGACACATTCAGTTTCAACGCGCGGGCCTCTGACAAGAGACCGGCGTCAACGGTGATATTGGTGCGTTGCTTTTCCCGAGCGGATCGCGGCATGTCTCACCCTCCGTTGCTATGCACGGATATACACATCTTTAGTGTGTCATTCAACGCACAAGGCCGCGACGGAGTAGGGTCTGCGCGCCAGCTAGAGCGTCAGCGCCCCGCGCGCGCGCAACACGCCCACGGTCATCATCACGCTGGCAAAGACGAAATAGACCGCGATGAGCACGAATTGCGTCTCGATCCCAAGGCCCAGATCAATACCAAGCCCGGTCAACCCCGGCCCGATGGCCGATCCCAGAACCATGACGGCAGCGGCCATGGCCTTGATACTGCCGAGATGCGCGGTGCCATAGAATTCCGCCCAGAAGGCATTGGGCAGCGTGCTGTTGGCCCCCGTGGTCAACGCCAGAAACACAAAGCCCAAGAGCAATAGGCCCGGCCCGTCAGACAGGGCAAAGAGCAGAAAGGCGGCAACCATCGGAAGTTGCATGAACGGCAAGAGCCGCGCCGTGCCCAGCCGGTCGAGCGCCCAGCCCGAGAGGATCATCGCGCCGATGCCCACCGCCGTATAGACCGGAAACATCGCCACCAGCGCCACATGGCTGACGCCCTTGACCTCGGCGATATGGACCTGATGAAAAAAGAACGCGGTGTTAAAGGCGGAAGGGCCCAGGAGGGCGGGCACCATGAACCAGAAGAGGTAATGTCGCAGCGTTTCCTTGCGGGTCCAGTGGCGCGCGTCCATGCCGAGCGATTGGCTGCTTCCGGCCCAGCTTTGCGGAGTGCGCTCTCGCCTCAGGAGCACCAGCAAGAGCGGGATGCCCAAACCGGCGACAAGCGCCGCCGCCACCCAGAGCAAGCGCCAGTCATAGACCGTCAAGAGTGACACGAAGATGAGCGGCAAGAACGCCTCGCCCAGCGCAAAGCCCAAGGTGGCGATGGACAGCGCCTTGCCGCGCGCCGCCACGAACCAGCGCGCCATGGCAACCACCGCCAGATGGCTCAGCATGCCCTGCCCCGTGAACCGCAACGCAAAGATCACCAGCGGCAGCAGCCACCAGACTGGGTTGACCGCCATGAAAAGGCACGCGCCGACCATGAGCACCAGAACCAGCGGTGCCAGACGGCGCACGCGAAAGTGGTCGGTCAGACCCCCGGCCCAGACCATCACCAGCGCCGACGCCGTGGTGCCCAGCATATAGATGCCGCCCCATTGTCCGTGGCTGAGACCAAAGGTGTCGCGGATTTCCCCGGCGAAAATCGAGATGAAATAGGTCTGCCCGAAGCTGCTGAGAAAGGTCAGCAGAACCCCGGCGGTGAGCCAGGGCGCATTGTCACGGAGAAAGGCGAGAATCGGCATGTGCCTTGTTCGCGCGAAACGCCGCTGAAGGAAAGAGGAGCCCGCAGAGGCGGCGCAAAATATGGGGGAATGACGTGACATTCCCCCCCAGACTTCGTATAAAATGGCAAAACTTCCGAAGGAAAATTCGCATGTCCGAACCCGCCGCCGCGCCCGAAGAATATGGTGCCGATTCCATCAAAGTTCTCAAGGGGTTAGAGGCAGTCCGCAAGCGTCCTGGGATGTATATCGGGGATACCGATGACGGCTCGGGTCTGCACCATATGGTGTATGAGGTCGTGGACAACGGCATTGACGAGGCACTGGCCGGTCATGCCGATGCCGTCAACGTCACGATCCATGCGGATTCCTCTGTTTCTGTCAGCGACAACGGGCGTGGCATTCCGGTAGATATTCACGAGGGTGAAGGCGTCTCTGCGGCAGAGGTCATCATGACCCAATTGCACGCGGGCGGGAAATTCGACAGCAATTCCTACAAGGTTTCCGGCGGTCTGCATGGGGTGGGCGTGTCGGTTGTGAATGCCCTGTCAGAGTGGCTGGAGCTGCGCATCTGGCGGGGAGGCAAGGAACACTATGCCCGCTTCGAGGGCGGCTTTACCGTAGAGCCGCTGCGCGTGGTGGGTGACGCGGGTGGCCGCAAGGGCACCGAGGTGCGCTTTCTCGCCTCGACCGAGACTTTTTCCAATCTCGAATACAGTTTCGAGACCCTGGAAAAGCGCCTGCGCGAACTGGCCTTTCTCAATTCCGGGGTGCGGATCATCCTGACGGATGAGCGCCCGACAGAGCCGCTCAAATCCGAACTGTTCTATGAGGGTGGCGTAAAGGAATTCGTCAAGTATCTCGACCGTCACAAATCCCCCGCCATGCCCGAGCCGATCTTTATCACCGGCGAGCGGGACGACATCGGCATCGAGGTGGCGATGTGGTGGAATGACAGCTATCACGAAACGGTGCTGCCCTTTACCAACAACATCCCGCAGCGCGATGGCGGCACCCATATGGCAGGCTTTCGCGGGGCATTGACGCGGACCATCAACACCTATGCCCAGACCTCTGGCATCGCGAAGAAGGAAAAGGTGACCTTCACCGGCGATGACGCGCGCGAGGGCCTGACCTGTGTTCTGTCGGTCAAGGTGCCCGATCCCAAATTCTCGTCCCAGACCAAGGACAAGCTGGTCAGCTCCGAGGTGCGCCCGGCGGTCGAGGGGTTGGTGGGCGAAAAGCTGGCCGAATGGTTCGAGGAAAATCCGCAGATCGCCAAGGTGATCGTCGGCAAGATCATCGAGGCCGCCCATGCCCGCGAGGCCGCGCGCAAGGCGCGTGAACTGACGCGCCGCAAGAACCCGATGGATGTGAATTTCTTGGCGGGCAAGCTCAAGGATTGCTCAAGCAAGGACCCCTCCAAGACCGAACTGTTCCTCGTCGAGGGTGACAGCGCCGGCGGCTCTGCCCAGACGGGCCGTGACCGGGGCACCCAAGCGGTGCTGCCGCTGCGCGGCAAGATCCTCAATGTCGAACGCGCGCGGTTCGACCGGATGCTCGGCAGTCAGGAAATCGGCAATCTGGTGATGGCGCTGGGCACCGGCATTGGCCGCGATGAATTCGACATCAAGAAACTGCGCTACCACAAGATTGTCATCATGACCGATGCCGACGTGGACGGCGCGCATATCCGGACGCTGCTGCTCACGTTCTTTTACCGCCAGATGCCCGAACTGATCGAGGGCGGATACCTCTATATCGCGCAGCCGCCGCTCTACAAGGTGATGCGCGGCAAGTCCGAGGTCTATATCAAGGACCAGATGGGGCTGGAGGATTACCTGATCGCCCAAGGCACCACCGATGCCGCCTTGCGCCTTGGCTCGGGCGAGGAAATCGCCGGTCCGGACCTTGTGCGCGTGGTCGAAGAGGCGCGGCAAGCGCGGCGTATCCTCGAGGCGTTTCCGACGCATTATCCCCGCCACATCCTAGAACAGGCCGCGATTGCCGAGGCGTTCCTGCCCGGTCGCGTGGACAGTGACCTGCAGGGCGTGGCCGATACCGTGGCAAGCCGGCTCGACATGATCTCGAACGAATACGAGCGTGGTTGGCAGGGGCGCCCGACGCAGGACAAGGGGATGCGCCTGTCGCGCATCGTGCGCGGGGTCGAGGAAATGCGCACGCTGGATGGTCCAGTGCTGCGCGGAGGTGAGGCGCGCAAACTGGCGCAACTGACCACGCAACTCCGCGATATTTACCGCGAGCGGGCCACGCTGATCCGCAAGGACCGGGTGCAGGCCATCTTTGGGCCGCTCGACCTGTTGGATGCGATCCTCAAGGAGGGGGAAAAGGGGCTGAGCCTGCAACGCTATAAGGGTCTGGGCGAGATGAACCCCGATCAGCTCTGGGAAACCACGCTTGATCCCGAGGCGCGCACGCTGTTGCAGGTCAAGATCGACGATGTGGCCGAGGCTGACGATCTCTTTACCAAGCTGATGGGCGATGTGGTCGAGCCGCGCCGCGAGTTCATTCAGGACAACGCGCTCAACGTCGCCAATCTGGATTTCTGACGGAGACCGCCTATCTCACGCGCAGGGTGCCATGGGTTCGGTTGGGGCACCCGCGCAGCAAAAGGGCCACTGACATGCGATACCTGCTGCTGATCCTGTCGCTCTTGGCCGCGCCCGCCCAAGCCCGAAGCGTCACCGACAGCGCGGGGCGCGTGGTTGAGGTGCCCGAAACGGTCGGGAGCGTCTTTGCCGCTGGACCGCCTGCCGCGATCCTTGTTTACATCCTCAAGCCCGAGGCCCTGACCGGCTGGCCTAGGGCGCTGCGCCCGGAAGAGCGCGCCTATATCGCCGAACCCTATCGCGATCTGCCCGAAACCGGGCGGATCACCGGGCGCGGCGGTGAGGCCAACCTTGAACGTGTGCTTGCGATCAAGCCCGATCTCATCCTCGATTTCGGCTCGGTACGCGACACCTATGTTGATCTTGCCAACCGCGTGCAGAACCAGACGGGGATTCCCTATCTGCTGATCGACGGACGATTTGAGAAGACGCCCGAGGCGCTGAGACTCCTTGGTGCCGCGCTGGGCGTGCCCGAACGGGCCGAAGCGCTGGCAACCCATGTCGAAAGCGTCTTTGCCCGGATCGACGGCCTGCTCGCGGATGTGCCCCAAGAGACCCGCCCGCGCGTTTATCTCGCCCGCGGTCCAGAAGGGCTTGAGACCGGGATGAAAGGCTCCATCAACACCGAGATCATCGAACGCGCCGGCGGGCGCAATGTTGCGGATGACGGGGGTGCGACGCGCGGGCTGGTTCAGGCCTCGATGGAGCAGATTCTGGTCGCCAACCCCGAGATCATCTTGACCTGGGACCGGAATTTTCATGCCGGTGTGTTTGACAATCCCCTCTGGCAAGGGATCGATGCGGTACGCAACGGGCGTGTGCATCTGTCGCCCACGGCACCCTTTGGCTGGATCGACCGGCCTCCGTCGCTCAACCGGATGATGGGGCTGATCTGGATGGCGGGATTGCTCTATCCCGAGCACTGGCGCGGCGATCTGCGCGCGGAAACACGCGCGTTTTACAAGCTCTATTACCATGTTGATCTGAGCGATGCGGAACTGGAAAGGCTGCTGGAATGGGCCGAGGGACGACCGCCGAACTAACCCGGCAAAAGCCGGTGCTGACCTTGACGGGGGCGCTGGCGCTTGGCGTTGCGATCTTGGCCTTTGGTGCCCTGATGCTGGGTCCCTATGCGCTGACACCTGCCGAAACGCTCGCCGCTCTTTTGGGACGCGGGGACAGTCAGGCACAGATCGTCGTCTGGAACATTCGCCTGCCGCGCGTGGCGGCGGCCATTCTGGTCGGGGCCGCGCTGGCGGCGGCCGGGGCCAGCTATCAGGCGCTCTTTCGCAACCCGCTTGTCTCGCCCGATATTCTTGGGGTGTCTTCTGGCGCGGGGCTTGGGGCGGTGGCCGGGATCTTTCTGTCGCTGCCGGTGGCGGCGATTCAAGCCTCGGCCTTTGTCGGCGGCATGGCTGCGGTTGGGGTTGTCACCCTCGTCGCGGCGCTGGTCCGCAATACCGACCGGACGCTGACATTGGTGCTGATCGGGGTCGTGATCGGCGCATTGGCGGGGGCGGCCACCTCGCTGCTCAAGGTGATGGCCGATCCCTATGACCAATTGCCCGCCATTACCTTTTGGCTTCTGGGCTCTCTCGCCGCGATCACGACCGAGGATATTCGCCCTGCCCTGCCGCTTGTCCTGCTTGGGCTGGTGCCGCTGGTCCTGTTGCGCTGGCGGATCAATGTCCTCAGCCTCGGCGATGAAGAGGCCCGCGCGCTGGGTGTCGAGGTTGGGCGCACGCGGTTCCTTGTGATCGCGGCCGCCACGCTTATCACCGCGAGTGTGACAGCCCTCGCCGGGGTCGTGGGCTGGGTTGGCCTTGTCATCCCGCATATCGCGCGGATGCTGGTCGGGCCGGGCTTTGGCCGCCTCTTGCCCACCTCGGTGCTGATCGGTGCGGCCTATCTGCTGATTGTCGATACTGCCGCGCGACTGATGGCACAGACCGAGGTGCCGTTGGGTATCCTGACCGCCGTGATCGGCGCGCCCTTCTTTGTCTGGTTGCTGGCGCGCGGGCGGCGAGGCTGGTCATGATGCTGCGGGCGCGGGATCTGAGCGTCGGCTATGGCGCGGCCGTCATCGGCACGGGGATCGGGCTGGACGTGCAGGCCGGTGAGATCCTGTGCCTGCTGGGGCCGAACGGCTGTGGCAAGACCACGCTCTTTCGCACGCTTTTGGGCCTGTTACCGGCGCGCGCGGGCACGGTCCTGTTGGGAGGCAAGCCGCTTACGGCGCAGGCCCGCGTTGAGATTGCCCGTCAGGTCGCCTATGTCCCGCAGGCCCATGCGCCGCCCTTTCCCTTTGAGGCGCTCGAAGTGGTGCTGATGGGGCGCACGGCGCGTTTGGGGCTCTTTGGCCAACCGGGGGCGCGGGATCGCGCGGTGGCGCGCGATGCGCTGGACCGGCTTGGCATCGGCGCGCTTGCGCATCGCGATTACGCGCGGCTGTCGGGTGGCCAGCGACAGCTTGTCCTGATTGCGCGCGCATTGGCCCAAGAGGCGCCCCTGATCGTCATGGACGAACCCACCGCCAGTCTCGATTTCGGAAATCAGGCGCAGGTTCTGGCGCAGATTCGCGCGCTGGTGACCGAAGCGGCCAGCGAGGGCCGCAGTGTCATCCTGTCGACCCATGATCCCGATCAGGCCTTTGCCCTGGACGCCCGCGTTGTGGTGATGAAGGACGGGCGCATCTTTGCCCAAGGGGATGCAGACGCGGCGCTGACCAGCGCCACGCTCAGCGCGGTCTACGGGATCGACATCACGGTCGAGACAACGTCATCGGGGCGCAAGGTATGCCTGCCGTCGCTGCGCCACCCCGCGCGACCGCCCCTCAATTCGCGGAATGCGCCCAGTCCCAATAGAGTTGACGCACCTTTTCGGTGACGGGGCCGGGTTTGTATTGCGTGTCCTCAAAGGCCGAGACGGGTGTGACCTTCATCAGGTTGCCGGACAGGAACACCTCGTCCGCCGCGTGAAAATCGTCGAAGGTCATCACGGTTTCATGCACCTCGATGCCTGCGCGGCGCAGGTTCTCGATATGCCGCGCGCGGGTGATACCCGCCAGAAACGTCCCGTTGGGAATGGGTGTGAAGACCGCGCCATCCTTGACGGCAAAGACATTGGCGGTCGCGGTTTCCGCCACATTGCCCAGCGCATCCGCGACCAGCGCATTGCCAAAGCCACGCCCGCGCGCCTCTTTCAGCATCCGTGCATTGTTGGGATAAAGGCATCCCGCCTTGGCATTGACCACCGCATCCTCGAGCACCGGACGCCGAAACCGCGTGCGGCAGAGCGTCGTGCTGAACCCCTCTGGCGGCATCGGAATTTCCTCGAGGCTGATGGCGAAACCGGTGGCGCCCTCCTTGGGCACGATCCCCAGGTCGCCCCCTTCGAGCGCCCAATACATCGGCCGGATATACACCGCCGCCTCTTTGGGATAGGCGCGCAACCCCTCCCAGACGATCTCGACCATATCCGCCGCTTCGACGGTCGGCGTGATCATCAACGCATGGGCCGAGGCATTGACGCGGGCGCAATGCTTGGCCAGATCCGGGGCAATGCCATCGACATAGCGCGCGCCGTCAAACACCGTCGTGCCGAGCCATGCGCCATGGTCCGCCGCGCGGATTACCGCCGGATCGCCCGCCTGCCATGACCCGTTGAAATATGTGCGAATATTCGTGCCCGTCGCCATCTGCGCGCCCTCTCCTGATACGATGAGCGCAGCCTAGGCCCTGCGCGACGGATCGTCTAGCCCTCTGCCGGGGCGTGTGACAAAAGCTCTTTCAAATCAATGGGATCATTGACCATAGCCAGATTGCCCGCCGCATCCCGTGGCCATTCGGATTCGGGACGATCGCGGTAGAGCTCCACACCATTGCCATCCGGGTCACTGACATAAATCGCCTCACTTACCCCGTGATCCGCAGCCCCCTCGATGGTGATCCCGGCCCGGATCACCCGGCGCAGGGCATCGGCCAGTTGCGCCCGGTCGGGATAGAGAAAGGCGGTGTGATAGAGGCCCGTATGCCCCCTGGGCGCAGGCGTGCCGCCCAGGCTCTCCCAAGTATTCAGGCCAAGGTGGTGATGATAGCCCCCCGCCGACAGGAACGCCGCCCGGGTGCCGAATTTCTGTTGCAGTTCAAAGCCGAGCACACCGGAATAAAATCCGATGGCGCGGTCCAGATCGGCCACTTTCAGATGCACATGGCCGATACGGGCCTCAGGGTGAACGGGGGTCATTTGCGGCTCCAATCTTGGGTTTTCCCCAAGATGGTCGCAACCGCCCCCGCGCTCAATTCCCCGATTCTGCCCAGCTTCTGTGCAAAAATGCGCGGCTCAAACCGCCGCTTTCAGGCTCTCGTCCAGATAGATTTCGCGCAACCGCGCGGCAACCCGCCCCGGCGTGCCATCGCCCAAGGTCGCGCCGTCAATCTCGACCACCGGCATCACAAAGGCGCTGGCCGAGGTGACAAAGGCCTCGTCCGCCACCTTGGCCTCGTCAATCGTGAAGGCGCGTTCCTCGACCTCCATCTGCGCCTCGCGGGCAAAGCGCAGCACGGCGGCGCGGGTGATCCCGTGCAGGATGTCATTGGACAGCTGCCGCGTGATGATGCGGTTGCCCTTGACGATATAGGCGTTGTTGCTGGTGCCTTCGGTCACATGGCCGTCTTCGACCATCCAGGCGTCATCGCAACCGGCCTTTTTGGCCATCATCTTGCCCATAGAGGGATAGAGAAGCTGCACCGTCTTGATATCCCGCCGACCCCAGCGAATATCCTCGATGCTGATGATCTTGATGCCTTTTTTCGCCACCGGATTAACTGCCAGACCGGGTTTGGACTGGGTAAACAGCACCAGCGTCGGCTCTGTGGTTTCTACATCAGGAAAGACGAAATCGCGGTCGCCATCGCTGCCGCGCGTGACCTGAAGATAGACCAGACCATCGGTGATCTCATTGGCGCGCACCAATTCGCGGTGAATCTCCAACAGATCGTCGAAGGCCGCCGGTTTCTTCATGTCGAGCTCGTTCAGCGACCGCTCCAGCCGCGCCAGATGCCCGCCGAAATCAATCAGCTTGCCGCCCAGCACGCTTGTCACCTCGTAAACGCCGTCAGCCATCAGAAACCCCCGGTCGAAAATCGAAACGGTGGCCTCGGTTTCCGGCAGATACTTGCCGTTTACATAGACAGTGCGCATGGTCTCATCCCCATAGTTCTGGCCGTGGCGGATGCACGCCCGCGGCATCGAAAATCAAAGCGTTCTCGCGGTCTTCGGCCAGAAGCAGCGGGCCGTCAAGGTCTGTCACCATCGCCCCTTGGGCCACGAGTGTCGCAGGCGCCATGGCAAGCGAGCTTCCGACCATGCAACCGACCATGATTCCATAGCCTTGGGCGCGCGCGGCATCGCGCAACGCCAGCGCCTCGGTCAGACCGCCGGTCTTGTCCAGCTTGATGTTGACCACGTCATACTTGCCCTTGAGTTTGGGCAGGCTGGCGCGGTCATGGCAGGATTCGTCGGCACAGACCGGAACGGGCCGCGCCATCCCGATCAGCGCCTCATCCGCGCCAGCGGGCAACGGTTGCTCGACCAGCGCCACGCCAAGCCGCACCAGATGCGGGGCGAGATCAGCATAGACCGCCGCACTCCACCCTTCATTGGCATCGACGATGATCTTGGCCTGTGGAGCGCCGCGTCGGACGGCCTCTAGCCGGGGCATGTCATCCGGCGTGCCCAGCTTGATCTTGAGCAAGGGGCGATGCGCGTGTTTCGCGGCCTGAGCCTGCATCGCCTCGGGTGTATCGAGCGACAGCGTATAGGCCGTGATCTCGGGCCCCGGCGCGGGCAGCCCGGCCAGATCCCAGACGCGGCGTCCCGCGCGCTTGGCCTCAAGATCCCAGAGCGCGCAATCCACCGCGTTGCGCGCCGCCCCGGCCGGCAAGAGATCGTAGAGCGCGGCGCGCGTCAGAGTGCCCGTCAGCCCCTCGATCTGCGCCGTCACGCTCTCTAGTGTTTCGTCATAACGGGCATAGGGCACGCATTCGCCCCAGCCCGTCACGCCGCCCTCGGTTATCCGCACGGTCAAGACCTTGGCCTCGGTCCGCGATCCCCGGCTGATGGTGAACACCTGCGCCAGTCGGAACACATCCCGTGTCACATCAATCTGCAAGGCTGCCCCCTTTCATCGTTCTTCGAATACTCAAATCGCGGCCAAGGCAGCCACCAGCGGCGCGGACCCGAACCGATAGGGATCGGTTGCGGGCAATCCCATCTCGGCCTCGACACGGGCCAGATAGGCGCGCGCCTCTTCCTCGGTCATATGCTGGGTATTGACCGACACGCCCACCACCTGACAGGCGGGGTTGGCGATCCGCGCGATGGGCAGCGCCATGTCGCGCAGCGCCTCGAGCGAGGGCGGCGTGTAGTCGGGCAGGCCGCGCATATGGGCGCGTGTGGGTTCGTGACACAGGATCAGCGCATCGGGCTGACCCCCATGAATGAGGGCCATCGTCACCCCGGAAAAGGACACGTGAAAGAGGCTACCCTGCCCCTCGATCAGATCCCAGTGGTCGGGATCATTATCCGGCGTCAGCCATTCCACCGAACCGGCCATGAAATCCGCGACGACCGCATCGAGCGGCACGCCATCGCCGGTGATCAGGATCCCCGTCTGGCCGGTCGCCCGAAAGGTGGCCTTCATGCCTGCGGCGATCATCTCGCGCTCCATCGCCATGGCGGTATACATCTTGCCCACCGAGCAATCCGTGCCCACGGCCAAACAGCGCTTGCCGGTGCGATTCTTGCCATCCGCGATGGGATATTTCACCGAAGGTACGCGCACATCATGCAGTTTGCGCCCTGTCGCCTCGGCCACCGCGCGCAGATCGGCCTCGTCACGCAAGAGGTTGTGCAGGCCTGCCGCCAGATCGAACCCTTCTTCCAGCGCCGCCACCAGCACCTTTTTCCAGGCTTGGCTGATGATGCCGCCCCGATTGGCCACGCCGATGACCACGGTCTTGACGCCCGCCGCCTTGGCCTCGGCCAGGGTCATGTCGGGCAGACCCAGATCGGCACCGCAACCGGGCAGGCGGATTTGACCAAGTGCATTCTCGGGCCGCCAGTCACGGATGCCGATGGCGACCTTGGCAGCCAGCATGTCGGGCGCATCGCCCAGGAACAACAGATAGGGGGTCTCGATCATGGCACATCCTTTCGCTATAGCTTGGCGACAGTTTCCAACGAAATCTTTGTGATTTTCTGTTTGATTTCATGTAATCCACATAATCTCCACATATTCCTTCGACATATGTGTCAGTTCTTCGAATTTTCTTCACTATGCCTTTTCTGCGCGCATCCGGGATGCCGGGAAAACCGCCTTGCAGAGCCCTGCGCAATTTCATAACCACAGCCGCGATAATCCCGCAATTTCCTTATGTAACGGAGCCACCCGCCCATGAGCTTTCGCCTGCAACCGCCCGCCCCTGCCCGCCCGAACCGCTGCCAGCTTTTTGGCCCCGGCTCCAACACCAAACTGTTTGAAAAAATGGCGGCCTCGGCGGCGGATGTGGTGAATATCGACCTTGAGGATTCCGTTGCCCCCTCGGACAAGGACATCGCCCGCAAGAATACCATCGAGGCGATCAATACCGTGGATTGGGGCAAGAAGACCCTCTCGGTGCGGATCAACAGCCTCGATTCCCCGTTCTGGTATCGCGATGTGGTGGACCTGCTCGAGAACGCCAGCGAGCGGCTGGATCAGATCATGATCCCCAAGGTCGGCTGCGGCGCGGATATCTATGCCGTGGATGCGCTGGTCACCGCGATCGAGGCCGCGAAGGGCCGGAAAAAGCGGATCGCCTTTGAAGTCATCATCGAATCCGCCGCCGGTATCGCGCATGTCGAAGAGATCGCCGCCGCTTCGCCCCGGCTTGAGGCGATGAGCCTGGGTGCCGCAGATTTCGCGGCCTCGATGGGGATGCAGACCACCGGCATCGGCGGCACGCAAGAGGATTACTATATGCTGCGCGAGGGCCAGCGCTATTGGTCCGATCCGTGGCATTGGGCGCAGACCGCCATTGTCGCCGCCTGCCGTACCCATGGGCTCTTGCCCGTCGATGGGCCGTTCGGCGATTTCTCGGATGACGAGGGTTTTCGCGCGCAGGCGCGGCGCTCGGCCACACTTGGTATGGTGGGCAAATGGGCGATTCACCCCAAGCAGATCGCGCTTGCCAACGAGATTTTCACGCCCTCCGAAGCGGCCGTGCAAGAGGCCCGCGAGATCCTGAAAGCGATGGAAGAGGCCAAGGCACGCGGCGAGGGCGCGACCACCTACAAGGGTCGCCTTGTCGATATCGCCTCGATCAAACAGGCCGAAGTGATCGTCAAACAATCCGAGATGATCGCAGGTCAGTAAAGCATCAGAGGGCGGCCCAGTGGGCCGCCCTTATCTCTGCCGCCGCAGATAGACGTAATAGGCCCCGCCGCCGCCGTGTTTCAGATGCGCCTCGGTGATCTGCAACACCAGCGAGGCCAGCGGCGGCATCCGCAGCCATTGCGGCACGTTGTGGCGCAACACGCCGTGCCGCACCGGGATCGGCCCGCCCGTGTCGCGATCCTTGCCCTTGCCCGTCACCACCAGCACCAGCCGCAACCCCGCCGCATGGGACCGCAGGATGAACCCGGTCAGTGCCGGATGCGCGCGGTCCATGGTCATGCCGTGCAGGTCGATCTTGGCCTCGGGGATCAGCTTGCCGCGCTTCATCCGGTGAAACGCCTTCTTGTCCATCTGCACGGGGGCTGTGGCCACCCGCTCGGAGAGGCCGGGCAAGACATCATGCGCGGGTGGCGCGCCCGCCGCCTTCTGCCCGATCTGGAAATCCTCGATGCGGGGCGTGGGCGGGGCGCTGCGCGGGTTGCGGATCATCGGTTCGGGGTGCGGCGCGGGCGCAGGCGCGCGAGTCGCGGCCTCGGGACGGATGCGCTGCGCGGTGCGCGCCACCTGCTGCCAAAGCTCCAGCTCTTCCGGCCGGACACGCCGGCGGCTCACGGCGTCTGCTCCGGCAGCATGGCATAGGCGCGTTGAATGGGCATCAGCACCACCATCCGCCCCGGATCGCGCAACCGCCCCGCGGCCTGACCCGCCGCATCGCCCGTGCCAAAGAAAATATCGGCGCGCTGCGCGCCCTTGATCGCCGATCCGGTATCCTGCGCCACCATCAGGCGGCGGATCGGACCATCGCCCTCTTTTTCCACCCACACGGGCGCGCCCAGGGGCACAAAGGCCGGATCGACCGCCACGGTGCGCAGGGTCGTCACCGACCGGTTCATCGCTCCCAAGGGGCCGCGCTCTGCGGGGACATTATTCAGCTTGCGAAAGAACACATAGGACGGGTTGTGAAAGAGCAACTCGCGCCCCTCTTCGGGATTGCGCCGCACCCAGTTCTTGATCACCTCAGCGGACACCTGATGCACCGAATAAATCCCGCGCTGCACCAGTTCGACCCCGATCGAGCGATAGGGATGGCCATTGGCCCCCGCATAGCCCACGCGGATCACCTGACCATTCTCAAGCCTGATCCGCCCGGAGCCTTGGATCTGCAGGAAAAAAAGCTCGACCGGGTCATCGACCCAGGCAATCTCGAGCCCGCGCCCGCGCATGACATCGGTGGTCTCGATCTCGCGGCGGGTGAGCCAGGGATTCGACAACCGCGCCTCGGGCGGTTCGCGATACACCGGATAGCGATAGCGCCCGCTGGGGCGCAACGCGCCATGCAGCTCTGGCTCGAAATAGCCGGTGAAGAGCGCAGGCTTGCCCTCGGACACCATGACGGGGCGAAAGAACAGTTCGAAGAATCCCCGTGCATCGGGGCGCTGCTGCGCCAGAGCACAGAGCGACCGCCAATCGGGGTCCTTCATATCAGGGCAGGTGTTGAGAAAAACGGAAAGGGCCGCGGCGTGATCATCCTCGGCCCATCCATCAAGATCGTCAAAGCTCAGGATTTCGTGGGTCACGTCCTGCGCCATGGCCGGTGTCGCACACACCAGCCACAGCCCCAGACCAATTCCCCACAGCCTCCGGATCATTCGCCCGTGGCAACAAGCCGCCAGTTGGGATCATCCGATCCCATGATCCGCTCATAGGTCCAGACATCCTTTTGACGTTTCGACTGGCCCGGCGCCCCTTCGACGATCTCGCCGTTGCTGTCGCGCACGACCGAAATCAGCTCGCCCACGTAACGCACAGAGATTTCCGCGCGCCGCGTCTGGCTATCGAACTGCGCATCCGCCAGCGCCAATTCCCGCACGCCGATGAATTCCGCCTCGATCGTCAACCCCTGCTGTTCCCGGGCATCGACCACCTGCGCAAAGGTCTCGTAGACATCGCGGTCAAGAAACGGCGTCACCTCGTCCAGCTTGCCACGCTCAAAGGCCATGAGGATCATCTCATAGGCCCCGCGCGCGCCTTGCAGAAAGGTCGTGACGCTGAAGTCCGGCTCGATCCGCTTCATCTCGGCCAAGGCTCCGGCAGCATCGGAATCCTCGGGCACATGATCGACGATGTCATGGTCCGGCCCCCCCTCGATCACCTCGAACTCGCGGCGGCGGCGGGTGTCGGGCGCGGGCGCGCTGCGCGTCGGCCCCTCGAACCCGTCACGCGTGCCCAGAACATTCTTGAGACGCAAAATCAGGAAAATGGCGATACCGGCGAGCACCAGTAACTGCAAGATGGGCGAATTCATGGACACCTCTTGTTGTGCGGGGCATGGTAAGCGTCTGCGCTCAGTCCTATGTAGGGGCTGGACAGGGTCAAGTCCACCGTAAGGGTCATAAAACAAAGGAGGGCCGCGCATGTGGCTTTTTCTGGCATTCCTCGCCGTTCCGCTGATCGAAATCGCGCTCTTCATTCAGGTGGGCGGATTGATCGGCCTGTGGCCCACGTTGGCCATTGTCGTGCTGACCGCCGTGATCGGCACATGGCTCTTGCGGATGCAGGGGGCGGTCGCGATGTCGAACCTGCGCCGCTCCTTCTCGGACCTCGACGATCCGTCGGAACCTCTGGCGCATGGGGCGATGATCCTCTTTGCGGGCGCGCTACTGCTCACGCCGGGGTTCTTTACCGATGGGCTGGGCTTTGCGCTCTTGATGCCGCCGGTGCGCCGCGCGGTGTTCCGGCAGATCCGTCAGCGCGTGCATGTCCAGCGCTTCGAGATGGGCGGCCGCCCGCCCCCCGCCCGCGACGATGTGGTCGAGACCGACTATGAGGACGTGACGCCCGATCGCACGCCCCAAGACCCCAATCGCAGACTGCACTAGCGCCCGACGCCCCCCGCGACACCGCCAACCTTGGGGCAAGCGCCTGTCAGGGCGGCATTGGCGCGTCCTGCTCAAATATGTTGACCCGCAAGAGGAGCGCAGGCAAGCTGCTTGCCAAGGCGCTGGCCCCGGAGGCAAGGCACCGGTTTGAATTAGCGATACTTCGGGCATGATTGTCGAGAGAGTTGTCATGACGCCTCATATTCATCTCAGACGCTGGATTTCAGCACTTGTCATGATGGCCCTGGTCGCATGCTCGCCCGCACCACAGATCATCGGCATCCGCAACGCAGAGGTCCCGGTCGAGTCGGTCGCAGAGCTGACCAAGAATCGAATCTTCATCATGTCCACCCGGGGCTCGTCGGAAGTGGCGGGCGCGTTCTATTCGTCGCAGCGTGCGCCGGATCTGGGCATGGCCTCGGTCGATGCCACCGTGCCGCCCACGCATGTATTGGGTGTGCTGGAGCGGCCAAAGCGCTTGCCGCCCGACCCGCGCCGCGAATTCACCGTCGTCAATCCCGTCGTCTACAGCACCGACGACGCCTTTATCGCGGGCATAAACCGCGAGCTGGCCAAGCGCGCGCCGGGCAACCGCAAGCTCCTGATCTTCGTCCACGGCTTCAACAACACCGCCAGCGATGCCGTGCTGCGCCTGTCGCAATTCGTGGAGGACACGGGATTCCAGGGTGTGCCGGTGCTCTTCACATGGGCCTCGGCGGCCAAGGGAACGCGCTATGTCTACGATTTGAACAGCGCACTTATCGCCCGGCCCCAAGTCCGGACAATGGCCGCAACCCTGAACCGAACCAACGCTGAACGGATCGATGTCTTTGCGCATTCAATGGGCACCTTCCTCACGATGGAAGGGCTTGTGAGCCAGCAGGTGGCAGGGCGTCTTGGCACAGGGATCCCCATAGATCACATCGTGCTGGCCGCGCCAGACATCGACATTGACCTATTCCGCACCCAAATTACCGCCCTGCACCCATCAATAAAGAAGCGCATGTTTCTCCTGATTTCCAAGGATGACGCCGCACTGCGCCTGTCGCGGCGCATTGCCGGTGGCGTGCCGCGCGTCGGGGCCGCAGATGCGCTGCTGCTGGAAAAGCTCGGCGTGACGGTCATCGACCTCTCGCAGATCGACGATTCAAACTCCGGCAGCCACTCCAAGTTTGCAGGCTCGCCCGAAGTCGTGCAACTGATCGGCGCTGGACTGAACTCCAACCGTCGGTTTGGTAAAACCGGCAGCAGCACGACCTTTCAGGAACTTCTCGCCAACACACCCATCATGATCCTTGGGAACTGACACGGTCACGGCCAAGTTTGCTCTATAAGCGGGGTGACCCACACAAACGCAGAGTTTTCCAACCTCACGTTCTAATCATGATTTTGAACAGGAAAGTGGTGCGCTGAAGGGACTCATATTCAGTAATTAACAAATTGTTTCATATGTTTATTATTGTGTGGCCACCACACGATGCCCCCAATAATGCCCCCAAACCGAAATTTGCCCCCGGTTACGGTACTGAACTCTTCAGATAACTATCAACGTGTCCTAAGAGTGATGCTTACCTTAAGCCAAGTCAACAGCGATGCCTGTCGCAATAAGTGCGACTAAGTTTACATCCAAGCCATATAGCATTTTCAGCCGAACAAGATCATCTGACTGAAATGTGCCCTCCTCGTGATCAAGTTATTCCCTTAGTACCCCCGGCACTCTTGTAACTTCAACCAAGCAATGTCTGAACCGTGTTTAGACGATCCTATGATCTTAGATTCCACCCAAGAACCAGACACTGTCACGGAAGTTTATCGGCGCTTCTACTTCAACTTCATTTTGTTTGCCCGACAACCGCTGCGCCCTTTTCGAACACTTCGCTTCGGTGCCATTCTAGGCGGGCACGGTGCTTGTCTGTCAGGCGAATTGGGGTCTGCCATCGCAATTCGGCAGTGGCTGCTTCGCTCAGCTGCATCGAATATTGTGGGCGGCCGCCGTCATCGAAGGTAACGAGGCCGCGGTCGAATGCGGCATCCCAAAGCGCCGACAGAAGCAGGCCGTTGTGCACGTCCAGTCGATCCTCGTCGCGTTCGCAATCCTTCCACGGCTTGATGTGGGAGGCCCGCAGCAAGGCTTGGTCGGAAATGCCCGTCAGCGGGCAACTGCCCTGCCAATAGGTGATTAGACGGTCTCGGAATATGTCCTGTCCAACACGCTGTACCACCAGACGCTCGGCCTCAGTCGTCCTAGGCATCTCACTCGTCCGATGTAGGAACTCTTGGAGCGGAGCGTCAGGTAGACTGACGGCGAGTTCGTATAGTCGGGGCATAACCGCGTAGATCGGTGTCAGCGATGCGAACCGAAAGCGGGCCAGCCCGGGTCCACCGGAGTCGGACATCTCGAGACCGATTTCTCCCAACACACCGGCATGGTCGAGCGCAAGCAGCCAATTCCCGTTGCCCTCTGCCGCCAGCCAGATTGAGCCCTGCGCTGTGGTCGAGCTGTATCGCCGCCAGCCGTCAGTTTCGCCATGCGACCGGCGAAACCCGTTCTGGAAGGCGATCTTGTCGCACTCCTGCCGGGTTACAAAAGACTGTGGGTTTTCTACTTTGCTCAATGGATAAAACATCCAATTCTATTGCGCTAACGCATCAAGTTCATCCATCAACCTTGAGAAGCGCCTAAGCTGATCATACTGATCTTCGTCGATACCGTCCGGATCGAAATGCATCACGTCATTCCGGATCTCTCGGACTTTGTCCATCTCCGCACAGAACACAGTTCTATCCACGCGAAGTCCAAGTAGATCCCAGTGTTCTGGCTTCTGAATGATCCGGAGATATTCACCAAATGTAAGATCCGCTATGGACTGTATCCGCTCCTTTCGTTCCAAGTCGTTTTCGTTGCAGACGCCCTGCAAAATCTCCACTGAGTATTTTCCATTCATCAGGTTTCGAACCTGGTTCTCGATCTGTCCGATCAACAGAAACGGTTCCGATAGGAATTGAAACTGTTCACTCAGGTCGGTCGCGGTCACGATCCCTGTGACTTTCTTGTCGTTGGACGATCGGACAAAGACGAATTCATGATCAATGATCAACTTAGTTGCCTTGAAAAGCGCCTCCGAATCTTCCACAGCAACAGCAGCTTCCATGGCATCTTTTACTTCCACGAGATGGTTTTCATGGCTCAGTCGTTTTCCGATTGTCTTCCAACTGATCGCTCCGTTCAGCGTTCGCTCATTTGACATGACAGCCAGCTGTGAGAAATCATGCGCCAACATCAGGGTAATGGCCTTCTCGACGGTATCCTGCGGCTTCACCGAAATGACGCCGCAGTTTGCAGCTTTGAGCATGCTGATCAGGAAGTTCGCGTCTTTGGCCGTATAGGTCGTGGCAGAGCCGCCCTGATCATCCCAGGCTGGTACTGGCACGGCCGCAGCCTCCGGCACCTTTTTGAAAGTAATCTCTGCGTCGATCCAGACCTTGGTGAAGTCAGGGCTTGTCACAATACCAGCACCTTCCAACTCGCTTTGAATGCGCTTCACTGCTCCGGTGCGGCGCCTGCGGACGCCGAACCAGCGGAGCAGTTCTCGCACAGTGGTCGTGGGTTCCTTGCCCTCGCCAACGTCGTTTTTGACCTCGTCGAACTCTTTGCTCATATTGATACTCCGTTGGTCATCACATCCCCAGCGCCGTGAATTCGCCGTCAGCTTCCATCCGGTCCCAGGCGGCGAGGACGAGGCGGCGGGTGCGGTATTCGTTGTAGAGCCGGTATTCCTTTTCCTTCAGGACGCGGAAGGTTTCGGAGGGGTAGTCGGGGCCCTTCACGTCGGCGGGGTCGAGGATGTAGCGCAGCTCGTCGCGGGTCAGGCCGTAGGCGCGGGCGTAGAAGGCGTCGAGATCGGCGCGCAAGAGGGCGCGGCGGTCCTCGTCCCAGGCGCAGGGCGCGCCGTCATGTTGCCTCGCGCCCATCAGAGCCGATCCCATGCTTCTTCGATCAATCGCTGGGTTCGAAAATCGTTGAATTCGCGCATTTCGGCGTTGCGGAGCGCCTTGAACGTCTCAACCCCACAATCCTTGCCTAGAACGTTATCGGGGTCGAGTATGTACAGCATTTCCTGCTTCGTTAACCGTCGGCGATACCCCCCTTCACTTTCGCGGCATGGTTTCCTTTTGCGCTCGTCGTCGTTTGCTCAGGCATGAGTTTGGATTGATCAAGTCGCTCAGGATCAACCAAGGGGGTAAGGGGGTTTTCTTTTGACGGTTTCTGATGGTTATATGATCGTTCGGGTGCAGCTCCTGCGGGGGAGGGGGTGCAGCTTTTGCGGGGGGGGAGGTGAATCTCTTGCGGGGTGAATCTCCTGCGGGGATGCACTTCCTGCGGGTGTCAAACGCAAGACATAAACATTCGTGCCGCGCTTCCCCGCGTTCACCTCCACGTCGATATATCCCTTGGCCTGGAGTTTCTTGATGCTGGTCTGAATAGACCGGGGGCTGAGACCAGTGCGCTGCGCTAGGCGAGCAATGGAGGGATAACAGCGCCCAGCGGCATCAGCATGATCTGCCAGAGCCAACAGAACAAAGCGAGGGGTTGGCGCCAGATCAATGGCGTTGAAGGCATTGTTGAGGTAAAGAATACTCATTTTGAGGTCACAGGCGTGTCTTGGGTCGCGTTGTTGCGTACAGCCCCGCACACTGAGCATCGGTGACCAACGCCTGCATTCTCAGTCTCATACAGAGCGCGAATTTGCTCTGCCGTCCAGACAGTCGTGCAGGGCCCCAGCTTGCGAGGCTTGGGGAAGCGGCCATCCTTGACGCCCTGCCACCAAGTCGATTTGGAAACGGGGATCGGCCCTTTCGGGGCCAGAATGGACGACAAGCGGACATAGCCTGTCAGGGGAAAGGGTATGTTGGGCATTTTGGTGCACCTCATAGCGATTGCGTCTGAGGTGATGCTGCCAAGTCCGACCAAGTCGGAGGGCGATCAGCGTTTTCGCTAACCAAATAGGGATGTGGCCCGACTTATTCCGTCTTAACGCGGGTTCTAATCCTTCTTAATCCGCCCAGAGGCCCCGATATCCTCCAGCACCTCATCATCAAGCAGTGCTGAACCGCTCCTGAGGTGTTTTCTGATCGTTTCAAGATTGATCCCGATGCCAAGAAGATTCATATCTGATTCGATTTCAGAAGGTATTGTGCTGCGTTCTGCCTTGGGATCGTAACCATACCCATTTACGGCCAGAGCGATGATCAACTTCAGCATTGTGGACCTTTCCCTTGGGTCCAGCGGCTTGTCATCAGCAGCATGAGAACGGCCCAGCTTTGACTTCTTTCCAATGCCGAGAGCATGATATTTGTCAGCCGCTGCCAGAAGCTGTTCCGGCACGTCCAGTTCAGCCTTGTCAAACCAACGCACCAAGTCCGGAACGCTGTTCCTGCTTGGCACAGCGACACTGCCCCAATCAAAGTTGTCTTCGATCAAAGCGCGTCTTTTTAGGTAGAAGGCGAGAACATCACTTTGAACCGGCATCCCGTCTGTCCCTTCAAGAAGGTCGCCACAGGGTTCATAGCCAATGGAAAGTGCTACGGCTTCGTCCAGAGACCATTTTTGCATTCTGGCCCAGTGCTGGACATCTGCTTCGCGACCCTCCACGCCAAAGCCGCCCGCAAACCAGACTGGTTCCTGTCGGAACACCATTTTCAGCTCAGCGAGCGTGAGGCGTTCTGCCATTGTACGCGCCGGGTTGCTGACCTCTCCTCTGAGATCGAAGCGCTCAAAAAACTCCGCGTCCGTCATGTCCTGCAAGGTTTCCTTGCAGACCTTGATTGAAAGAGCCAAATCAAACGCAAAGCCATCAAATACGTCCGGATGGTACGGACCTCTGATGTTGTGGATGACAGGTTTTCTCCATTTCAGAAGCCTGCCATAGCGACGTTGCAATATCTTCGTCGTGATATACGCCCGCGACGGTTCGTTTGACATGTGACCATCCTTCTAACGCTAGTTGGAGGATCCTGCCTTCACCTCATCCAAATATCCAGCCCACCAGTTCGCCAACCTGACACGCTCTTCCCAATACTCGCCTCGGGCATAGATGCGGCGAATCTTGTTGCCATCGACATGGGCCAGCGCGCGCTCAATGGCGTCCAGGTTCCATAGGCCGCTTTCATTGGCCAAGGTTGAGAATGTTGCGCGGAAACCATGTGCTGTCATCTCATCACCATCGTAACCCAAACGACGGAGCGCGCCATTCAATGTGTTCTCGCTCATCGGTCGCTGCGCAGAGCGCAGGGATGGAAACAAGAAACTCCCATGACCCGTGATAGGCATTAACTCTTTCAGCAGAGCTATAGCCTGCGCGGACAGGGGCACAGAATGCGGCATGCGCATCTTCATTCTGTCAGCAGGGATAATCCAGATCGCCTTTTCAAGATCAAACTCCGCCCAAGTGGCCTGCCGCACCTCTCCCGGTCTCTGGGCGACGAGTGCCAGAAACTGCAGAGCGATCCGCGTTGTGGCTTGGCCTTGAAATTCATCGATAGCACGCAGCAGGCCGCCAAGGTTTTCCGAGTCTGTGATTGCAGAGCGGGATTTGACTTTGGGTCGGATCAGGGCATCCCGCAAAGCGAACGTAGGATCGTTCTCGGCGACGCCGGACGCGATAGCATAGCGGAAGACCGCGCCGATCTTGGCCCGCAAACGTTTTGCCGTCTCATGGTTCCCCTTCGACTCGACCTTACGAAGACAGGCGAGAACCATTGGAGACGTCACCTCTGCAATCGGTTTGTCCCCAAAGGCCGCAATAGCCATCCCCAAGAGCCACTCGGTCTTTACCTTGGTTGCTTCGGCCCGGCCTTCCTTCTCAGCCTTCTCCTTGTAAGCCTCGGCAAGTTTCTTGAAGGTGGTCTCGCGAATGATCTGCTTCTGGCGCTTGTCTTCTTTCTTGACCTCACCGGGATCTTCGCCCGCTGCAAGCCGTGAACGAGCCTCGTCGCGCAGCTTTCTGGCTTGCGCCAAGGAGACCGCAGGGTAAGCCCCAAACGACAGACGCTTTTCCCGGCCATCAATCCGATACTTCATGTGCCACAGCCGCGAGCCTGAAGGCGCGACCGTGACATAGAGCCCCTGAAAGTCAGTGACTTTGTAGGCCTTGTCTCTGGGCTTGAGGTTTCGAATCTGGGTGTCAGTAAGGGGCATCTGGGGGCATCGCATTTTCGCTTCACACGCGATGCCCCCACAGATGCCCCCAAATTGGGGGCATTCCACCGGATACGGCTGCACAGCATAGGACAACCTGCATCGCAAAAACACTTATAAACCAAGCATTTTCGGATGTCATCGGATGATTTTGGACAGGGAAATGGTGCCGCTGAAGGGACTCGAACCCCCGACCCCATCATTACGAATGACGTGCTCTACCAGCTGAGCTACAGCGGCCCCGGTGGCGGCGCTATAGCATCGCGTATGTCAGGGGAAAAGCCCTATTTTTCACCCTTGGCTGAGGCTTCTTCCTCGACGATTTCGGCATCCGGAACGGTGTCTTGGTCGTCGCGTTCAGGTTCAGGCTTGGGCTCGTCCAGCGCCCCGACGATGAGCGGCAGCATTTCCAGCCCCGTCGGCGTGGCAATTGGGCTGTTGGGCGGCGCGCGCCAGCTGAGCGTGTCGAAGGAATTGCAATTCTCGCAGGCGGGCGCCCATTCGGCATGGATATGTTGGCATTTGTCACAGACCCATTGCGGCCCGCGCGGCGCCGAGAGGGCCCGTGCCAGCCAGCCCTTGACCACCGCATCGGGCGCGCCTTCGCCCCGCTCGATGGCCGCCATGATGGTCAACGCACGCGCGTCCGGCTCGACCTCGGCCAGCGTGCCCAGCGCGCGGCGCGCGGCGGGAAAATCCTCTGCCGCCAGGTTCAATTCCGCCTCGAGCAGCCGGGTTTCGCGGTGCTCGGGATGCACCTTGAGGAGCTTGGCAAAGCGTTTCAACCGCTGGCGCGGTGACTCGTTCGGCTCGATCGCGGCAAAGGCCGCCGCCAGATCGGGATGCGGATGCACGAGCCACGCCTTGTTGATCACCCGCAGCGCGTTGCGCGTGTTGCCCTGGTCGAGATAGCCGCGCGCCGCCAGCACCGCCGCCGGAATGAGATCGGGCGATAGGCGATTGGCCTCGATCGCGGCCTCGCGCGCCTCGATGGTCTTGCCCTCGTCGAGCACGTCTCGTGCCTCGGACAGGGCCAGCACCGCATCGCGCCGCTTGTGGACATCGCGCGGCAGGCTGCCGTATTTCAGCTTGGCATTCAGCGTCTCGCGCGCACCTTTCCAATCTGCGGTTTTGGCCTGCAACTCGAGCAGCGTATCCTGCACCTCGCCATGGCGCGGCTTGAGCGCGAAGGCCGTCTTGGCCAGCTTCAGCGCGGTCTCGGTATCGCCCTGGGCCAGCTTTTGCCGCAAGATGCCGCGCACACCGACAAAGCGGGTTTTTTCATTGGTCAGAAGCTGCTTGTAAACCTCTTCCGCCTTGCGCCCGTTGCCCGCCATCTCGGCGGCTTGCGCGGTGATGAGGTTGGTCAGCGCCGGCTTGCGCAGATATTTCTCGGCCTTGGCGGCCTGCGCCATGGCCACGTCACCCTCGCCCGAGGCCAAGGCCAGCATCCCCTCGGAAAGCGCGCGATAGCCTTTGTCCTGACGGCTCCGGTCAAAATAGCGCGAGAGCGCGGTTTCATCGCCGTTGATGAACCGCAGCGAGGCGACGACAAGGCCAGTCAGTTTCATCAAAAGCCAGATGGCAAAGACCAGCACGCCCAACGCGATCACCGCCTTGATCGGTGTGAGATTGATCTCGACCCCCGCCATCACGATCCGCACGCCGCCATCGAGTTCGAGCAAAAAGCTCGCCCCCAGCGTCACGCCCGCCACGAGGGCAATGAAAACCGCTATCTTGATAATCGACCAAAGCATGGCGCTCGCCTTTTCTCGTTCAATTCACTTTTTCGGCCAGGGCCGCTGCGGCGGCAAGCGCCTCTTGTCGGCGCGTGGCCAGAGCGACCCAATCCGCAAGGGGCGCGCGCGCAGCCTCGGGCAGCGTCTCGATCTCGGTCAGCGCCTCGCTCAGGCGACCGTCGGCCAGGGCCGCCTCGGCGCGCGACAGCACCGCATCGGGGTCATCCCCCTCCTGCGGGCTGAGAGAGCGGATGCCGAGCTGGCTCTTGAGAAAGCCGCCGACGCCGGCCACCGCATCGCCGCTCTCGGCGCGGGCGGCGGCGAGCGCGGCGCGCGCCGCCTCGGGGAATGTCTCGATCAACGCGGCCTCGGTCGGCACACCGGTTTCGGCCTGTTCGGCCAGCACTTCGGGCACCTCGGCGCCGGTGTCGCGCAGCTCGGTCAGCGCCGGGGCAAAGTCGCTGCCCGTGTCAAGCGCGGTTCGCACCTGTGTCAGCGCGGCCCGGCGCAGCGTGGCCACGGCGCTGTCGCGCGCTGCTGCCTCTTGCGCATCCGCCGCCGCGCGCAATGCCTCGACCTCAGCCGCCTGCGCCGCAAGAGATGCGCGCAACTGCTCGATTTCGGCCACGGGCACGCCACCACCCTCTGCCACCGGGCGGGATTCAAGCGCCGCGATCCGCGCTTCCAGATCGGCGATCTGCCCGGTGAGGGCGGTCATTGTCTGGCTCAGCCCGTCGATCTCACCGCTCAAATCGGGGGGGCTTTGCAGCCCGTCCAAATCAGTGCGCAGCGCAGTCAACCGCGCATCGTGATCCGCCAGCGCCGCCTCAACGCCGCTCTCTTCGGGCGCAAACCACGCCGGGGGCAGCACATAGGGTGCCGCCGCAACGCCCACACCTGCCGCCACCACACCGCCCAGCACCATCGACCAGAACCCGCCTTGGCGCACAATCACCTGTTCGGTTTTGACCATGGCGGAGGAGTCGGACGCGGGTGCATCGGTACCCACATAGAGCGCGCCGGGCACCTCCTGCGTGTGATCTTCGGCAGCCTCCGCTTGCGCAGGTGCCTCGACCTCAGCACTTTGTGCTGTGTCCTCTGGGGCTTCTGTAGCGTCGGCCGCATTGCTCTCCGGGCGCTCTGGCTCTGACTCCTCAGGCTCTACGACAGTTGCTTGCTCCGCCTCCAGCGCCTTGTCATCAGGCAGAGCTTCTGCCTCAACCGCTTCCTTCGGAGCTTGCTTCTTGTCAGCCACCTTGTGCCATCCTTTCGAATCTCACCACACGTCCCTGTCAACCTGACCTTACTGCGGTCGTTTTCCACCCTCAAGCCGCTTGGCCATCTGCACCTGATGTTGCACCAGCGCAAGCATCCCCGGCAAATCCGGCATCTCGGCAATATCCACGCGCTGCGCCACACCCTCGGGCACGTTGTCCGCCACCTTGCGGCTTATGGCCGCGATGTAGAGCGGGGCAGTGATCGGCCCCGCCTGACCCAGCACGATCCGAGCGGTCCGGGGTGACATCAGCGGCAGGATAACCGGCTCATTCCCGAGCAAGAGCGCCTGCGCCTCGGCACTCAGCGCCGACTCGACCTGATCGTAAACCACCGCATCGCGCGCCATATGCCCCGCCGCCCTGAGCGCCCCGGCGATATCCGCGGCCACATGTGCGCCCCTCAGATGCACAAACGGCCCATGCGCCCCTTCCGCCGCGATCCGCGCCAAGAGCGCCTCGGCATCGCCCCCGGCGGAAATGGCGCGCATCCCTTGCGCCTCTGCCGCCTCTGCCGTGGCATCGCCCACCGCGTAACAGGTGAAATCCCGCCGCGCGCTCAGGCGGCAAAACCCCTCGACCCCGTGGCGCGAAGTAAAGATCAGAACCTCGCCCCCCGACATCTCGGGCAGCACCCCGTCATAGACGATCTGCATCACCGGCGAGATCACGACAGCCACCGCATCACACAGCGCTTGCACCTCAACGGCCATGCGACGCGCCTCAGGTTCGGGCCGGGTAATCAGGATCGTAACGGTCATGGCCCATCCAGAGTTGTTGCCTGCCTCATTCGGTGTTACCTGCCTTGCACCCTTCACGCAACGCATGGCCGCGATGACAGAGCCTTTGACCCTCCTGGGACTTGAGAGCAGCTGCGACGATACCGCCGCTGCAGTGTTGCGCATTGGCGCGGATGGCACCCCGGAAATCCTCTCCTCTGTCGTGCATGGGCAAACCGCGCTCCATGCCGAGTTCGGCGGGGTTGTGCCGGAAATCGCGGCGCGCGCGCATGCGGAAAAACTGGATGTCTGCGTGCGCGAGGCGCTGAACGCGGCGCGTCTGACGCTGCGCGACGTGGGGGCGGTGGCCGTTACCTCTGGTCCCGGCCTCATTGGCGGGGTGATCGCCGGTGTCATGTGCGCCAAGGGGATTGCGGCGGGCGCGGGCCTGCCGCTGATTGGCGTCAACCATCTTGCCGGTCATGCGCTGACCCCGCGCCTGACGCATGGCGTGGCCTATCCCTATCTGATGCTGCTGGTCTCTGGCGGCCATTGCCAGTTCCTGATCGTGCGCGGTGCGGATGATTTCACCCGCCTTGGCGGCACCATCGACGACGCCCCCGGCGAGGCGTTCGACAAGACCGCGCGCCTCTTGGGTCTGCCGCAACCGGGCGGTCCCAATGTGGAACGCGCGGCAATGCAGGGCGATCCCACCCGCTTTCGCTTTCCCCGGCCTTTGCTCGACCGTCCCGGCTGCGATATGTCCTTTTCCGGGCTGAAAACCGCCCTCCTGCGCGCCCGCGATGAAATAGTGACCGCGAAATCCGGGCTGACGCGGCAGGACCGCGCCGATCTCTGCGCCGGGTTTCAGGCCGCCGTGCGCGACGTTCTGGCCGAGAAAACCCGCCGCGCGCTGGCGCTCTATCTGCAAGAGGCACCGGCCACGCCGGTGATCGCCGTGGCCGGGGGTGTCGCCGCAAATACCGCCATTCGCGCTGAATTAGAGACTGTTGCGGCCGAGATGGGCGCAGCCTTTGTCGCGCCTCCGCTGGCGCTTTGCACGGACAATGCCGCGATGATCGCCTATGCCGGGGCAGAGCTTCTGGCGCTTGGGCACCGCGATGACATGACGCTTGCCGCCCGCCCGCGCTGGCCCTTGGATCACACCAGCCCCGCCATGCTGGGCGGCGGCAAGAAAGGGGCCAAGGCATGATCCTCATCTGTGGCGCAGGCGCATTCGGCACCGCTCTTGCGGTGACTCTGGCGCAAAATGGTCCCGTGACCCTCTGGGCGCGCGACGCGGCGCATGCGGCAGAAATGCAAGCCACCCGCGAGAATGCCCGCCGCCTGCCCGGCATCGCCCTGCCGGACAGCGTGACCGTTACCAGCGGCCCCGTGCCCAAGGGCGATACCCCCTGTCTTCTGGCCATGCCGATGCAGACGCTGGGCGGTTTTCTCTCAGAACATGCCAATGTCCTCGCCCATCGCCCGCTCGTCGCCTGCTGCAAGGGCATGGACCTGACCACCGGCCTTGGTCCAACTGGTCTAATCGCGCGCTCCTGTCCCACGGCGACGCCTGCCATCCTCACGGGGCCCAGCTTTGCCCGCGACATCGCGCTTGGCCTGCCCACGGCGCTGACGCTCGCCTGTGCCGATGAGGCCACCGGCCAGATGCTGCAACGCGCCCTGACCACGCCCACCCTGCGCCTCTACCGCGTCACCGACACTCTCGGCGCAGAGCTGGGTGGCGCGCTCAAGAACGTGATCGCCATCGCCTGTGGGGCCGTCATCGGCGCCGGTCTGGGCGAGAGCGCGCGCGCCGCTCTGATGACCCGTGGCTTTGCCGAGATGAACCGCCTTGCCGCCGCCTTGGGCGCGCAGCCCCAGACGCTCGCGGGCCTCTCGGGCTTTGGCGATCTGGCGCTGACCTGCACCTCTGACCAGTCGCGCAATTACCGCTATGGCCTCAGCATCGGTCAAGGCGCGGATTTTGATCCCACCATCACGGTCGAGGGCGCCGCCACCGCCCGCGCCGTGCTGGCCCGCGCGCAGGCGATGGGCCTTGATATGCCCATCACCCATGCCGTTACCGCGCTTGTCACAGGCGAATTGCGCGTGGCGCAAGCGATGGATATGCTGCTCTCACGTCCATTAAAGGAAGAATGATGCTGATTGCCCTGATTGCCCGCGACAAAGCCGGTGCCCTGCAAACCCGCCTCGACACCCGCGACGCGCATGTCGCCTATCTCAAGGAAACCGGCGTTGTCTCTCAGGCCGGTCCCCTGCTCGATGACGCAGGCCAGATGATCGGCTCGCTCGTCATCCTCGACGTGGCCGATATGCAGGCCGCACAGGATTGGGCCGTAGGTGATCCCTATGCCAAGGCCGGGCTTTTCGCCAATGTCGAGCTCATTCCTTGGAAAAAGGTCATCTGATGCGCTATTGGCTGTTCAAATCCGAACCCTCAACCTGGGGCTGGCATGACCAGTTGGCCAAAGGCGACGCAGGCGAGGAATGGGACGGCGTGCGCAACTATCAGGCGCGTAATTTCATGCGCGAGATGGCCTTGGGCGATCGCGGCTTTTTCTACCACTCCCAGAGCGAAAAATCCGTAGTCGGCACGGTCGAGGTGATCGCCACCGCCCACCCCGACAGCAAATCCGACGATCCGCGTTGGGAATGCGTGGACATCAAGGCGATTGAAACCGCCAAGACACCCGTGACACTGGAAACCATCAAATCCGATCCGCGTCTGGCCGATATGGTGCTTGTGAAAAATTCCCGCCTCTCGGTGCAGCCGGTGACGGACGAGGAATGGCGCATCATCTGCGGTATGGCGGGGCTTTCGGGCTAAGCCTCTTTCCCCCAACCCTCGGACTGCATTTCGCGCATCCGGCTGGCGGTGCGCTCGAACTCGAACGAACCCTCGCCTTCGATATAGAGATATTCCGGCACCGCCGCCGCCGAACAAATCAGCCGCACCCGCGCCTCGTAGAGCGCGTCGATCAGCGTCACAAATCGCTTGGCCTCATTGAAATTGCTGCGCCCCATCTGCGGGATGTTTTCGAGGATCAGCACCCGCGCCGCCTCGGCCAAGGCCAGATAATCCGCCGGCCCAAGGGGATTGCCGCAGAGGTCATAGAATGTCGCCCGCGCCACACCATTGTGAAACGCCGGAATCTCCACCGCCCGCTTGTTGACGATGATCGTGTGCGGCCCACCGCGCCCTTGGGTCAAATCCTGCCATATCGTCTCTATTTCGGCCCGACTCTCTGCATTTATTGGGGTGAAATAGCTGGGGCTGCCGGTCAGACGATCCTGTCGGTAATCGGTCGGGCTGACCATTTCGTGAATGATCATCCGCTCTTTCAAGAGATCGATGAACGGCAGGAAAAGCTGCCGGTTGAGCCCATTCTTATAGAGATCATCCGGCACCCGGTTCGAGGTGGTAACCACCACGACCCCCGCCGCAAAGAGCGCCTCAAAGAGCCGCCCCACAATCATCGCGTCGGTGATGTCGGAAATCTGCATCTCGTCAAAGGCCAGAAGCCGCACCGATTTCGCCACCTCCGCCGCCACCGGGGCCAGCGCATCCGCCTCGTTGCGCGCCCGCGCGGCATGCAGACCGGCATGGATTTCCTGCATGAAGGCATGGAAATGCACCCGCCGATTTGGCACCGCCAGCGTGCTCACAAAGAGATCCATCAGCATGGATTTGCCGCGCCCGACCCCGCCCCAGATATAGAGACCCTTGGGCGGCTCGGGCGCACGGCGAAACCAGCCCTTGCGCGGGGCCTCGTCCAGAGCCAGCCGAATCCGCTCGAACTCCGGCAAGAGCGCCTCTTGCGCCGGATCGGGCGTCAGTTTGCCATCGGCCACAAGGCGGGCATAAAGATCGGGCAGGGTTTCCATCGGCCTAGCGACTGCCGCGCGCCAGCTTTTGCATGACGCCGACCAATTCGGCGCTGATCCCCGGCTCTGACAGGGCATGGCCCGCCACGGGGATCATCCGCAGATCGGCCCCCGGCCAACGTTCCGCCAGCCGATGCGCCGTCACCGGCGGGCATATCATGTCATACCGCCCCTGCACGATGGTGCCCGGAATATGGGCGATCCGGGGCATGTCAGCCAGAATCTGACCATCGTGATCCAGAAATCCGCGATGGGTGAAATAGTGATTCTCAAGCCGGGCAAAGGCGCGGGCGTAATCGGCGGGGCTATCGCCACCCACGCCGGTTGAATGCACCGTCGCCAGCGCGTTCTCCCAGGCGGACCATGCCTTGGCATGGGTGACTTCCTCGCTCAGATTGCCGGAAAAGAGGCGCCGGTGATAGGCGGCAATCAGGTCGTCCCGCTCGTCTTCGGGGATCAACGCGACGAACCGTTCCCAGGTTTCCGGCCAAAAGGCCCCGGCCCCCCCGCCATAAAACCAATACAACTCCGCCTCTGTCATGGTGAAAACCCCGCGCAGCACCAGATGCTGCACCGGTGTGGGATGCGCCTGCGCATAAATCAGCGCCAGCGTCGCCCCCCAACTGCCACCGAACACGATCCAACGCTCGATGCCCAGGGTTCGGCGAATCATCTCGATATCGGCCACCAGATGCCACGTCGTGTTCGCCTCGACGCTGGCATGCGGACGCGAGCGACCACAGCCGCGCTGATCAAACAGGATGATCCGATAGACCGCCGGATCGAAATAACGCCGCATGGCCGGGCTGCATCCGCCCCCCGGTCCGCCATGCAGCACGATCACCGGCAGGCCATCGGGGCGGCCCGATTGCTCCATATAGACGCTATGCCCGTCGCCCACATCCAGCATTTGCCGGTCAAAGGGCTCGACCGGGGGGTGGAGATATTGCACTGCGCTCTTTTGGCCTGAGAATTTGTCCATGAATGTCCTATATAAGCCGCGAGACCAAAAGAGCATATGGAGAGCAGAATGCAAGCCGCTCAGAGCACGATTGATCCCACCGAGGTTGCCAAGTTCGAGGCGATGGCAGCGGAATGGTGGGATCCCAACGGGAAATTCAAGCCCCTGCACATGCTCAACCCCTGTCGGCTGGATTATATCACCGCGCAAATCGCCGCCGAGTTCGACCGTGATCTGCGGGGCACGACCCCCTTTGCCGGGCTGCGCCTGCTCGATATCGGCTGCGGTGGCGGCCTTTTGAGCGAACCGATGGCGCGTCTGGGTGCCACCGTGGTGGGCGCCGATGCCGCACCGCGCAACATCCCCGTCGCACAGGTCCATGCCGCGCAATCCGGGCTCGACATCGACTATCGCCACACCACGGCCGAGGATCTGGCCGCGGCGGGCGAACAGTTCGACGTCGTGCTCAACATGGAAGTGGTCGAGCATGTGGCTGATCCACTGACCTATCTCACGGCCTGCCAACAGCTATTGAAGCCGGGCGGGCTCCATGTCTGCTCGACCATCAACCGCAACCCCAAGAGCTATGCCATGGCCATCGTGGGCGCGGAATATGTCATGCGTTGGTTGCCCAAGGGCACCCATGACTGGGCCAAGTTCATAACGCCCGATGAGCTATATGATCTCTTGCGCAACGCCGGGCTCGATCCAGTGGATCGCAAGGGTTTCGTGTTCAACCCGATCACCTGGGGCTGGCGTCTGTCGGACCGGGACCTGAGCGTGAATTACGTGACGGCGAGCGTGAAGCGCTGAACGGCGCGGATCGCTGGGCCGGGGACTAGCGAAGCAACGGCTATGGATGCCACTTAATGCCAGTCAAGTCCGTATGACTTCACGGTAAAGCGCTCCCTCTCGAAATCGCTAGGCCGCGGGACGGCCCAGCGATCCGCGCGGCGGCGCTACGCGCCTTGTTCCGCGCGGGTAGCAGACGAATTCACGTCCCCGGCTCTAGCCGCGCCCGCAATTCGCGCAACACCGGCAGGCTGGCGCGCACGCGGTCTTCGCCCAGATCGCGGATGAGGTCCGACACCATCGGCGTGATCGCCGCCATCGCGGCATCGCGCGCCTGACGGCCCGAGGGGCTGATCGCCACCATCTTGCGCCGCGCATCGTCCCAATCGGGGCGGATATGCACATATCCCGCCCATTCCAGCTTGCTCAGCGTATTGGTCATCGCGCCGCGCGTGACGTGAAAGCTTTTCGCCAATTGCGCCGGGCTGCGTTCGTCCCCGATCCGCGCCAGATGGTTCAGCACCGAAAAATGCGAGATTTCCATACCTTTTGGCAAAACCCGTGTCAGGCGGCTGCGGATCAACTGCTCATTCGTGAGAATCTCGCTAAAGAGCGCCACGGCAAGGGAATTGCTGGTCGTATCGGTCATTCAGGGCCCGTCAAACGCTCGGTCATGGCGCAGCGAAGGCACGCGCCTGCGCGCTTGTGCCACCGCATCGGGGTCAAGATCAACCATCACGATGCCCGGTTCGACACCGCCATCGGCCAGAACCTCTCCCCATGGTGCCACAACCATACTGTGCCCATGGGTCTGACGGGTGCGGCCCGATGTCGCGGCATGGGTGCCGGTCTGTGCCGGGGCCAGCACGAAACAGCCGGTCTCGATCGCACGGGCGCGCAACAGCACCTCCCAATGCGCAGCACCCGTGACATAGGAAAACGCCGCCGGAACCGTCAGGATCGTGGCCCCCGCCTGTGCCAAGGCGCGGTGCAGATGCGGGAAACGCACGTCATAACAGATCGTCATCCCCAGCTTGCCCAGCGGCATATCCGCGACAACCGCGCGATCTCCGGGGCGGAACCCATCCGATTCGCGATAGGTTTCCTCGGGGCTGACATCCACATCGAACATGTGGATCTTGTCATAGCGCGCGACAATGCCGCCATCCGGCCCGATCAGGAACGACCGATTGGCAAAGCGCCCATCGGGATCATCGGTTTTCAGCGCGAGCGACCCGATCAAAAGCCAGACACCCGCCTCTGCCGCGCGCGCGCGCAGGCCCGCCAGTGTTGGATCGCTCTCTTCGGGATGCAGCACGGTGTTTTGATGCGCGCGGCTGCCCGAAACGCAATTCGTGACCTCCGGGGTCAGGATAAACTCTGCCCCCTGCGCAATCGCCGTGTCCATCATGCCCAGCGTGATCGCCAGATTGACCTCTGGATCATCGCTGCTGTTCAGCTGCAAAAGGGCCGCGCGCATCGCCATCACCCGCGCAACAGCGCGTCAAGCTTGCCCGCCTGCTCCAGCGCATAGAGATCGTCACAGCCGCCGACATGTGTGGTGCCGATAAAGATCTGCGGCACGGTATGGCGGCCATTGGCGCGCTTCATCATCTCGGATTTGCGCGCAGGCTGGGCCAGCACGTTGATTTCCGAAAAATTGACGCCCTTCTTCTGCAACAGGCGTTTGGCCGAATGGCAAAATCCGCAGAGCGGTGATGTATAGATTTCGACTGGCTTCATGATTGGGATCCCCGGTTCGCACTGGCGCGAACTTAGGCATCCTTGGCGGCGCGCGCCAGTGTCACAACGCTCACATCGCCGCTACCCGCCGAAATACATGCCTGCGCCGCCACCGAGAGCGTCGCCCCCGAGGTCATCACATCGTCCACGATCAGGATGGAGCGGCCCGCAATCAATCCCCGATGTCGCGCCGTGACCCGAATCGCATCGGTCAACATGGCGTGCCGCGCCTCGACACTCAGCCCCTTCAGGCTCTGAGTGCGTTTCAGCCGTGTCAGGAGGTCGGGGCACCAGGGCAATCCGGTTTCGCGCGCCAGGCCCTGCGCGAGGAGTGCGGATTGATTGAACCGCCGCGACAGCATCCGCCCCCAATGCAGCGGTATCGGCGCAATCAATGTGTCGGGCCGCAACAGGGTCTGCGCCGCCCGCGCCATCCATTTCGCGGCTGGGCGCACCACATCATGCCGATCGCCATGTTTCAACATAAGCACCAGTTTGCGCCCGTTCTCGTGATAGCGCATCGCCGCGCGCCCCTGCGCCCAGGGCCGCGCCATGCGCAGACAGTCATCGCAGTGTTCCACCCCGGCATGCACCTCACCGGGCAGGGGCACGCCGCAGGTGTCGCAAACCAGCCCGGAGATGAACGGCGTATCGCGCCAGCACGGGCCACAGAGGCCAAAATCGCTATCCACCACCGCGCCACAGAGCGTGCACCGCGCCGGATAGACGAGGCGAACCGCCGTTTGAAAAGCCTCTGCCAGCACTCTATTCTTGCCCCATGACCCAAACGCCCCTCACAGACCGTGCCGCCCTCAGTCGCAACCGCCAGCGCGCCCAGCGCGCCCCGGCCCTTTTCCTGCACGAGATCGCCGCCGATGAGGTCGAGGATCGCCTGAGCCTGGTTAACAAATCCTTTACCGCGCCCGCCGTGGTGACGGGATTTCCGCAATTCTGGCAATCCCGCTTGCCTGAGGCGCGGATCGTGCCGGATGATGAGGTGCTGACGCTGGAGCCGGGCGCGCATGATCTGGTTGTTCACGCGCTCTGCCTGCATTGGGCCAATGATCCCGTGGGCCAGCTCATTCAGGCGCGGCGTGCGTTGCGCCCCGAT
Source organism: uncultured Roseovarius sp. (assembly GCF_963972555.1). Lineage (NCBI taxonomy): Bacteria > Pseudomonadati > Pseudomonadota > Alphaproteobacteria > Rhodobacterales > Roseobacteraceae > Roseovarius > uncultured Roseovarius sp. The sequence continues at coordinate 96,907 of NZ_CAXAUM010000002.1, read as the reverse complement.
GGCCTGTTGCTTGTCGCCCTCTTTGGTGGCGGCACGCTTCATGAATTGCGCAGCGCGCTGGCGCAGGCCGAGGCAGAGGTGCGCGGCGGCCTCTCGCCCCGTGTCCTGCCCATGGCCGAAATCCGCGATCTGGGTGGGTTGATGCAGCGCGCGGGCCTCACCCTGCCGGTGGCCGACACAATGCCGCTCCGCACCAGCTATGCCGATCCTCTGGCCCTCATGCGCGACCTGCGCGCCATGGGCGAATCCAACGCCATGACGGCACGCCCCCGCACTCTGACCCGGCCGCGTATGCTCCGCCGCGCCTGCGACATATATGCACAAGCCTTTGGCACCAACGACGGGCGCATCCCCGCCACGTTCGAGATGATCTTCCTCACCGGCTGGTCCCCCGACGCCAGCCAGCCCCAGCCGCTGCGCCCCGGATCAGCCAGCGCGCGGCTCGCCGATGCGCTTGGGGCGGTGGAAAACCCGCTCAAAGATTGACCTTTCGGGCACAGCCTATATGTCACCCCTGTCCCGGAACTCACAGGAATGACCAAGCCATGCTTGATGCCAGCCATGATGCCGCCCGCCCAGAACATGCCGCCGCCGATCACCCCAAGGTGCCGCGCGCGAAAACCGGCGTGCTCTTGGCCAATCTCGGGACGCCGGATCACTATACCTACTGGCCGATGCGCCGCTATCTCAACGAGTTCCTGTCGGACCGCCGGGTGATCGACTACAGCCCGTGGAAATGGCAACCGCTCTTGCAGCTCATCATCCTGACCAAGCGGCCCTTTACCAGCGGGCACGCCTATAAATCCATCTGGAACGAGGAAAAAGGCGAAAGCCCCCTGATGACCATCACCCGAGCCCAGACCACCAAAATGGCCGCCGCGATGCAGGAACGCTATGGCGATCAGGTCATGGTCGAATTCTGCATGCGCTACGGCAATCCTTCGACCAAATCCAAGGTGCGCCAAATGGTCGAGGCGGGCTGCACCCGCATCCTCTTCTTCCCGCTCTATCCGCATTACGCCGGGGCCACATCGGCCACCGCGAACGACCAGTTCTTTCGCGCCCTGATGGATGAGACATGGCAGCCCATCGCGCGCGTGGTCGAACCCTATTTCGAGAACCCGCTTTACATCGAGGCGCTGGCGCAATCGGTCGAGCGCGCCTATGCCGCGGTCGAAAAGCGGCCTGAAATCCTTGTCGTGTCCTATCACGGGATGCCGAAGCGCTATCTGATGCAGGGTGATCCCTATCACTGCCAGTGCCAGAAAACGACCCGCCTGCTCAAGGAACGGCTGGGCTGGGCCAATACCGAGATCACCACGACCTTCCAGTCGGTCTTTGGCCCCGAAGAATGGCTCAAGCCCTATACCGTGGACGAGGTCGCGCGCCTGGCCCGAGAAGACGGCAAGAAACGTATCGCCGTGATGGCCCCCGCCTTTTCCGCCGATTGCATTGAGACGCTGGAAGAGATCAACGAGGAAATTCGCGAGAGCTTTGAAGAAGCGGGCGGCGAAGACTTCACCTATATCCCCTGCCTCAACGACGACGACGCCCATATAACGGCGCTGTCTTCCATCGTCGAAAACAACCTCAAGGGCTGGCTCGACTGACCCACGCTCTGCCACGCACAAAAAAAGGCAGTGGTTTCCCACTGCCTTTTCTTTTGGTGCCGTTGCCGGGCTTAGTCAGCAGCGATAACGGCTGCGACGATTGCCAGCAGAACCAGCGGAACCCAAACGCCTGCGGCGGACGAGCTTGCGGCGGTTTCTTCAACAACAACCGGTGCCTCGATGACGGGCTCCGACAGGTTGCCTGCGAAAGCGGTCGAAGCAGCGGCGCTCAGGGCAGCAGCGAGAACGAGTTTCTTCATGATTATCCTCCAGATATTGGCAAGACGCTGCAAAAGACAACGCCAAGCACCCAAGACTTAACCTCGTAAGATTTTCTAATCAGCAATCCGGAACGAATGCAATTATATCTTGGGTCCTTCGCTCCATAAATCGCCAATATTTCGTCAAATTAGCAACACCTGCGTGCCAACTTTGGTCAAAGAGAACAATTCCGCGATGTGCTCATTATAGAGACCCACGCAGCCATTCGATGACCGACGCCCGATCTTGCGCGTGTCATGGGTACCGTGAATGCGGTAATAGGTCCAGCTCAGATAAAGTGCGTGGGTGCCCAGCGGGTTATCCGGCCCGGGCGGCACAAAGGCGGGCCATTCCGGATTGCGCTTCAGCATCGACGGCGTCGGACGCCAGCTTGGCCCTTCAACCTTTTGCACCACCGCGGTGCGCCCGCGCCGCGTCAAATCCTCGGTCAACGGCACAGAGGACGGGTAGAGCTTGTACACAGACTGGTCCGCGCTCCAGAAATGCACCGCGCGCGAATCGATATCGACCAGAATGGCCCCGTTGTTCAGGTTCGAGAAATACGGGCGCCAATCCAGCATACGGAAACCAGAAATATTGCGCCGCACCGTTTCCTCCAGCGGGCGCTCCATCTCGACGGTACCAGCGCCATCCACGCTCTGCGCCAGCGCCGGTGCCCCCATCAACGCCGCAGCGCCAGTCAAGAACATGCGCCGGTTCCAGGAAATCCGAGAGTCATGGGTCATGGTGAAGAACTCCAGTCAGACAAGCCGATGATCCTTGACCTATAGGATGCCAAGCCTGCGGCCACAAATCAAGAAAGTCACAGCGCGCAAGGTTCTGCGCATGTGGGTTTGAATCGCAACGCAAGCCGGGCTAAAGCAGACATCGAAACAATATTCGGGTGGTTCTGCATCATGGCGCGTCTTTATATCCTGCTGGTTTCGGCTCTTCTGGCTTTGTCCGCCTGCGCCGCACCGCCCCCGCCGCAACTGGGTTCGGATGGCAAACCGCTGCCGCGCGTCTACCGAATCAAGGCTGGCGAGACCTCGGAAATCCAGTTCCGCATGCTCGATTCGGTCAATTCCCTGCGTCAGGCCGCGGGTCAGGCGCCGCTTACGCTTGATTCGGCCCTGACGGCCGCCGCCGCCACCCATTCCCGCGATATGTCGGTGCAAAACCGCCCTTGGCACTTTGGCTCAGACGGCTCTTCGCCGCTCGACCGGGTGCGCCGCGTCGGCTATTCCGGCCATCTCGTGGGCGAAACCATCTCGGAAACCTATGAGACAGAGCTTCAGACCCTCGCCGCCTGGATGGAGGAAGAGGGCACGCGCCGCGTGATTCTCGACCCCGACGCGCGCAAGATGGGCTTTGCCTGGCTTCAGGAACCCGGCGGCAAGATCTGGTGGACGATGATCCTTGGGGGCTGATCACGCATTGAGCGTGATCGGCGTCCCGTCGCGGACCATGGCATAGACATCCTCCATCTCGCGGTTCTTGACCGAGATACAGCCCGCTGTCCAATCGGGGCTGAACATGGCCAGCGCATTGGGCTCACCATGAATGAAAATATCGCCGCCCGGCGATCTGCCATGCGCCTTGGCATAGGCGATGTCCGCCTCATTGGGATACGAGATGCCCAACGACAGGTGAAACGCGCTGTTGGGATTGCGCCGGTCGATATGATACTCGCCCTCCGGGGTGCGCCCATCGCCCTCGAACTGCTTGTGGCCCTGCGGCGCAAAGCCAAGATCGACGCGATACCGCTTGAGCGGGCGATCATGGTGCAAGAGGAACATCTCGCGCTCGCCCTTGTTCACGATGATGCGCGTCACCTCGGGGCCGCGATAGGTCCGGAATTTGGAGTCCTGCCTGCTACACGCGGCAAGGGCACTCAGCCCCGCCAGCATTACGAAACGTCGGTTGGAGATCATTGTTGTCTTCCGCTTGCTGCTCGCGCGTTTCATACCTCAAATCAGGGGTATGGTGGTAGAGGGATTTGTCAGGATCACACCTTGTTCAGCGTGAATCCGGCCACCATCTCCACATGCGCCGACCAGCGGAATTGATCCACAACCCGCACCGGCCCCATCACATAGCCCGCCGCGATCAACACCCTGGCATCGCGGGCAAATGTCACCGGGTTGCAGGATACATAGGCCAGCCGGTGCAGGCCCGAACGCGCGATTTCGGCAATCTGCGCCTCGGCCCCGGCACGCGGTGGATCAATCACCGCCGCATCGAACCGCGCCAACTCATCCGGCAAGAGTGGGCGGCGAAAGAGATCCCGCGCCTCAACGCTCAGCGGATGAAACCCCGCAACCCCACGCCGAGCGGCATCCAGCGCCGCCAGCATCGCGGCCTCACCCTCGACCGCATGCACCTGCGCCCGCTGCGCCAAAGGCAAGGCAAAGGTGCCGCACCCGGAAAAGAGATCAACAATCCGCCGTGCACCAGCCAGAATAGTCTCTGTTTCTGCCAAAAGCGCCGCCTCACCCTCTGCTGTCGCTTGCAGGAACGCCCCCGGTGGCGGCACCACCCGTGCGGTCCCAAGGGCCTGCGCTGGCGCGCGCCGCGTCACCACCACCTCATCGCCCCAGGCCAGCCGCGCCAGATCATGCCGCTCAGCCAGTGCCGCCAAGGCAATCCGCAGCGGCCCATCCAGCGGCTTGCCCTCGGCCACCGCCACATCCAGCCCGACGAGGGACCGCGTGACGCTGACCGCCAGCGCCGCCTTGCGGCTTGTGCCCGTCGCGGCCAGATCGCAGGCCACGCTCAACCCGCGCAACACCTCGGGATGCAGCAAGTGACAGTCCGGCACCTCGATGATCACGTCGCTGCCACGCGCATGAAACCCTGCCATCGCGCCCTTTTTCGTGCGTTTCGCAGCAAAGACCGCCCGCCGCCGGGATTGCGGCGGCGAGACATGGATCGGCAGAAATTCAGCCGCGATGCCATGTGCCGCCAGCGCCGCACGCACCACCTCTTGCTTCCACGCGGCAACGAACCCGTCCGACGCATGTTGCACCTGACAGCCGCCGCAGGACCGAAAATGCCGACAGGGTGCGCTGACCCGATCCGAGGACGGCGTGATGATCCGCACATCGGTCAGGGTCTGACCGTTCAGCGTGCCCGATACCCGCTCGCCGGGCAGGGTCAGGGGCGCATAAACCGGCCCTTCGGCAATGCCGTCGCCCTGATGCCCCAATCGTATGATGTCATGTTCGCTCATGCCTGCGCCTTTAGCCTGCGTCGCCCTGCGGTGAAAGCCCGCTCAGAGCAGATCATCGCGCGTCAACGTAAAATTCGACTCGATCCAGCGCCGCTCCAACGCCTGCAACCGTTCGCCCAGCGCGGGGCCGGAGTACTCTGGCATCAGGTCCGCCGCCGTCACCGGAAATCGTGCCTTGGCCCCTTGGTCCAGATCCTCGGCAAGGCGCGCACTCCAGGGCATCTCCAAGAGCGCCGCACGCAGCAACAGGATCGCGCGCCCCTCTTCGACGCCGTGGCGATACCCCAATTCCGCCGCCTGCGTCGTTTCCGCCGCCGCCCTGCGCAAGAGGTCCAGCAGCCGCGCCTCGGCCCGCGACAGGCGCAACCGCTCTGCCACCGCTTCGCCACCCAGCGCAGCGAGTCGAAGAATCGCATCCGGGGCCGTGTTCGTCTCTGATTCCAGATGCACCAGCAGGGCCAGGGCGCGCGCGTCACTCCCCGGCAGCACCGCGTTCAACACCCCCGCCGCCTGCATCGCCGCCACCGAAGGGACCGGATCGGGCGCCCCCAAGAGCTTGCGCATCTCCGCCCCCACGCGTTCACGCGAGAGGCGCGCCAAGCCCTCGACATTGCCAGCACAGGCCGCCAGCCCCTCGGCATCAAGCCCGCCCTCGGGGTCGCCATACCAGGCGTGAAATCGGAAAAACCGCAGGATTCGCAGGTAATCCTCGCGAATTCGCTGATCCGCATCCTCGATGAACCGGACCCGCCGCGCCCGTAGATCCTCCAACCCGCCCAAAGGATCGACCACATCGCCATCGGGCCGCGCATAAAGCGCGTTCATGGTAAAATCCCGCCGCCGGGCATCCGTGTGCAGATCGTCGGCAAAGGCCACCACCGCATGCCGGCCAAAGGTCTGCACATCCTTGCGAAAGGTCGTAACCTCATGGCCAATGTGACCCGAAACCACCGTAATCGTGCCATGCTCGATCCCCGTCGGGACCGCCTTGAGCCCAGCCTCATCGGCCAGTTCCATCACTACCTCGGGCCGCGCGTCCGTGGCAATGTCGATATCCCCCACCGGCGCACCCAAGAGCGCGTTGCGCACGCAGCCGCCGACAAACAGCGCCTGATACCCCGCGCCGGTCAGCATCGCACAGACCGCCTGCGTCGCCCTGGCCTCGATCCATGCGCCGGAAACCTTCATTCCGACCCCGCCAGATCCGCAAGATTGCGCAAGATTCGCGCCGTGGCGCCCCAGATGTAATAGGGGCCATAGGGCACCGCATAATAGCGCCGCCAATCCCCACGCCAGCGGCGTTTCTCGACCCTATACAGGCCCAACTCGAGCACATGCGCCAGCGGCACGTCAAAGACCTCATCGACCTCGCCCTGCTCGGCGCGGGGCTGAAACGGCCCATGCAACCGCGCCAGAACCGGCGTCACGTCAAAGCCTGTCACAGTCTCATGCCGGGGCAGAAACCCCAACACCTCAACGTTGCGCCGGTCGATCCCGATTTCCTCCTCCGCTTCGCGCAGCGCCGTGGCTGTAATATCGGGATCACCCGCATCCTGTTTGCCCCCCGGAAAGGCGATTTGCCCCGGATGATGCCGCAGTTTCGAGGACCGCTTGGTCAGGATCACGCGCCCCTCGCGCACCGGTATCAGCACCGCCGCCGCCCGCAGCTTGCGCCCCTCGGGCAAGACGACACCGGGATTGAGATCATAATCCGACGAGGGCGCCTGCGCGGCCCGCAGCGCAGCCAGCACCCGATCGAGCGGATCAGTCACCGCCCCCGGCCTCGTCATCCTTGGCCTCAAACCCGACTGTCGCCGGATCCAACCGGTAATGCGCTCCGCAAAACTGGCAATCGGCGGTCACAAGGCCCTCTTGCGTCGTCATGGTCGCAATATCGCGCGCGGAATAGATCGACAGGCTGCTGCGCACGCGCTCCTCCGAACAGGTGCAGCCAAACCGAACCGCCTGCATATCGAAAACGCGCGGCCCTTCTTCGTGAAACAGCCGGATCAGCAAATCCGTCGGCGCCACCGACGGCCCGATCAGCTCCAGATCCTCGACCGTATCGAGCAGGACATTGGCACGATTCCAATTCTCGGCATCGTCGCCGTCCAGAATATCCTCGGCCTGCAAGAGCCCACCATCGCCCGATCCGCCGTCATTGGCAAAGGGCGACGCCTTGGGCATATGCTGCAGCATGACACCACCCGCGCGCCAGTGTTCGACGCCGCCTGCCTCGGTCGATTTCCCGAAACTCAGCGCAAAACGTGTCGGCAATTGCTCGGACTGGGCAAAATATGCCTCGGCACAGTGGCGCAACGCCTCTCCGGCGATGGGCGTGATCCCCTGATAGGGCGTCGTGCCCTGCCCCTGATCCAGCATCACCGCGAAATACCCCTCGCCCAACTGATCGAAGGGGCGCGCATGGCTCAAACGCTCTGCATCGAAACTGGCATAGGCGCGCATCCGCGCGGGCTCGCCCGGCTCGCTCGGGCCATAGTAATCCGTGGCGATCATCCGCACCGCACCGCGTGTCTGCACCTGCAATGACAGTTTCCACCGCAGCTTGATCGTCTGCCCGATCAACGCGGTCAAAAGAGCCATTTCCGCGATCAACGCCTCGACCTGCGGGGGGTAATCGTGCTGTTTCAGAATCCCGTCCAACACCCCGTCAAGCCGCACCACCCGCCCGCGAATATCGGCGCGGTCAAGCTGAAAGGGCAGGATCGTATCATCCCAGGCGATTTTCTGTCCAAGTGTCATGGGCTTTCCTTTGGGTCTCGACTTGGCATATCGCGCCTGTACCGTCAGGACAAGCCAACCCCAAGAGAGGTGCCAGATGATCAGACGATTCGGAGAGAGCCCCCGGCCCGATGTGGCCTATCGCCTGCGCCCCGGTGCCTATGCCATCCTGCCACATCGCGGCCGGCTGCTCGTGACTCATCAGGCGGACCCGCTGCCAGAGCTGCAATTGCCCGGCGGCGGCATTGATCCCGGCGAATCACCCGTACAGGCGCTCTACCGCGAGGTGTTCGAGGAAACCGGCTGGCTCATCGCGCGGCCCCGGCGTCTCGGGGCCTTTCGCCGGTTTACCTATATGCCGGAATACGACCTATGGGCAGAAAAGCTCTGCATCATCTTCCGCGCCCATCCGGTGCGACGACTGGGCCCACCCAGCGAGCCGGGGCACCGCGCGGTCTGGATCGAACCGGAGCAGGCCGCACAGGAGCTTGGCAATTCCGGCGATCGGCACTTTGTCAGCCGGGAAATCCGCTGCCTTTGAATTCCAGCAATACCCCTGAAATATCATCGTTGAATTCGGCATCCCCGGCAAATTCCGACAATTTCCACACCAGCGATTCGAGCAGCGCCATGCCGCGCGTCTGCCGCAACTCGCGCAGGATCGCGGCCAGCCCCTCCTCCTGCAACAGCGCGCCGGTTTGACCCGCGCATTCGATCACCCCGTCGGAATGGATCAAGAGCCGGTCGCCCGGCCCCATCTGCACCTCGAATTGCTCAAACTCGGCTCCGTCGATCAACCCCACAGGCAAACCGCCCGCGCCGATGAATTCCACCGTGCCATCCGCCCGCTGCACCGCCGGATGCGGATGCCCGGCCTGAGACAGGATCACCCGCCCGCTCTCCAGATCGACATCGGCCAGAACAAGGGTGAAATAATGCTCGGTCTCCATTTCTGACATGATCAGCCGGTTCAGCATCGCAATTGCCTGTGCCGGCGGGCGCGCCACGAACCGGCCATCGCGCGTCTTGCGCAGGGCGAGGTTCTGCTCCGGCACAGAGGCCGAGAGATAGCCCGCCAGTCGCGCCGTCATCAGCGCCGAACTGATCCCATGTCCCGACACGTCGATGCCATAGAGCCCGATGCGCGTGGCCCCGATCGGGAACATCCCCACCAGATCGCCGCCCACATGCCCCGCCGATTGCAGCATCAACGACACCTCCGCCGCGCCGAAATCACGATAGCGCTCGCTCACCAGCGATTGTTGCAGCTTCTTCGCCTCGATCAGATCACTGTCGAGCGAATCATACAGCGTTTGCAACTCGTCCAGCGTCGATTTGATCAGCCGGTTCTTCTCGGTCAGCTCGCGCTGCATCCGCAGGATGCGTGCCCCCGCCGAGATCCGCGCCCGCAACTCGGCGGCATTGACCGGCTTGGTCAGGAAATCATCCGCCCCGGCATCAAGGCCCAACGCCACCTCATCCTTGTCGCTTTTCGAGGTCAGAAGGATGAAATAGCCATAGCTCTCGTGCGGCATCTCTCTGAATCGGCGGCAGAATTCCAACCCGCTCAGCCCCGGCATCATCCAGTCGCTCATCACCAGATCGGGCGGGTGATCCCGGCAGAGACGCAAGGCATCCTCGCCTGATTCGGCCTCTTGCACCTCGAATCCCCAGCGCTGCAAGGATGCCGTCAGGATGCGCCGCTGCAATCGGCTGTCATCCACCACCAGGACGCGCTGGATCACCCCGCCGCCCGCATCCGTCCCTGCCACCTCTTCCGCTCGTGATCGCACCCGGGCCACCTTTTACACTGTCTCCGCCCTTCCTAGGCGCACAGGGTTTAACAGGAGGTGAATGGTAAAATTCGCACGGATTTCTGATCCGACTTAACCCTTTATCAGCGCTTTGCGTCCAGTCTGACAGCAGGTATCGGAGGGTAGATTATGATCGACTGGGGCCGCGTGCAGGACCTGCGCGATGAAATCGGGGCTGACGCCTTTGGCGAGGTGGTCGAGCTTTTCCTGGACGAGGTGGATACCGAAATCGGGAAACTGCGCCTGCCTGACCCTGGCCCAGACCTTGAGGCGCTGTTGCATTTCCTCAAGGGCAGCGCGCTCAATCTCGGATTTGCCGCCTTTGCTGATCTCTGTCATCAGGGCGAACGCGCCGCCGCCGCCGGTCAGCACGACGGGATCGACCTCGGCGCCGTGCTCGATTGCTATACGCGCTCGAAATCCGAATTCATCGCCGGTCTGGCACAGGTCATCGCCGCCTGACCCTCAGATCAGGAACTCGGCCAGCACCTCATCCCGTGTGATGTCGCGATACTCAAAACCCGCCGCATCCAGCCGCGTCAGGATCGGGGCGAAATTCTCGGGCCGGGTCGTCTCGATCCCGATCAGCACAGAGCCAAAGTTGCGCGCGGATTTCTTGAGATATTCAAACCGCGCAATATCGTCCTCTGGTCCCAATATCTCCAGAAACTCGCGCAGCGCCCCGGGACGTTGCGGCATCCGCAGGATGAAATACTTCTTCACGCCAGAGAACCGCTGTGCCCGCTCCTTGACTTCGGGCAAGCGCTCGAAATCGAAATTACCGCCCGAGGTGACACAAACCACCGTCTTGCCCCGGATCACACCCGCCATATCCTTGAGCGCATCAACCGCCAGCGCCCCCGCCGGCTCCAGCACAATCCCCTCGATATTGAGCATTTCCAGCATCGTGGTACAGAGCCGGTCCTCTTCGATCACCATCGCGCGGGCCGGATCGAGATCCGCCAGCCGCGCGAATGTGCGCGCGCCGATCTGCGCCACGGCCGCCCCATCGGCAAAGGTGTTCACGTGCCGCAAGCGCACAGGTTCCCCCGCCGCCAGTGCCGCACCCAAACAGGCGCCCCCCGCCGGCTCCACCAGCGTCAGCGCGGCCCGTGCGCCCACATAGCTGCGCACCCCCGCCGATAGCCCGCCACCACCCACCGGCAAAATGAGGTGATCGGGCATCCCGCCCAGTTGCGCTTCGATCTCGACCGCAACGCTAGCCTGTCCCTCGATCACATCCTCGTCGTCAAACGGCGACAGGAAATGCCCGCCCACCTGCGCGCAATAGGCCTGGGCCGCCGCCAACGTGTCGTCGAAATAATCGCCCGTCAGCCGGATCGCCACCGCATCGCCGCCAAACTTCTCGGTTTTCCCGATCTTTTGCTGCGGCGTCGTCACCGGCATGAAAATCACGCCCTTGACCCCAAAATGCCGGCACATGTAGGCCACACCCTGCGCATGATTGCCCGCACTCGCACAGACAAAGGTCGCCGTGTCCGGCCGCGCCGCCAGCACCTTGCGCATCGCATTGAACGCGCCCCGCAGCTTGTAGGAGCGCACCGGGCTCAGATCCTCGCGCTTGAGCAGGATTTCAGCGCCATAGCGCTCGGACAGGTGATCATTGCGTTGGAGCGGTGTGGGCTCGAACACGGCGCGCATCGCGGCCTCTGCGGCGCGGGCATTTTCCTGAAACTCGGTCATGCCCGCCTCAGTGCCGCAATCGTGCCCCCCTGACAAGGCTCAGATCGCGCGCTTCTCGATATAATAGCCGTAAAGCGTGGTCAGAATGCTGATATTGACCAGACCCGAGACAACTGTGCCCAGCACCATCAACACGATCCCGATCACCGGCGCCAAGAGCAGCAGCCCCAGCAAAAGCTGCAACGCGAATTGCGCCACACCCAGTATGAGCACAAGGATCAGGATCGTGACGCTGCTGCCTTCGGTCGCAATCCACGCCTCTTTCAACGTAAGCGGCTGCCCAATTGCCGCCGCAGGCAGCATCGTCGCGAGCCGAAAGAACACCACATTGGCCGCCACGATCACCGCGACACTCACAATCGTGACAATCAGGGGGGCCAGCCCGCCAACAACCCCAACCACCAGAAAGAGGGGCAACATCAGGCCCGTCATCACAAGGCCAAGCCAGAAAGAATGCCCGATATAAGACAGCATGCGATCCGTTCGCAGCACCGGCACCCAACCTTGGGGATATTCCGCGAGCAGGATAAAACGGTGCCACGCCACAATGACCCAGAGCGCCAGACCGATCAACACAAGCGCCAACAGGATCATCCCCGCGATCTGTCCGCCCGTCGCACCCTCGGAATCCGTCCCGTCCATCGAGACACCCAGAACCGCAAACAGGGCGATCGCCGCAATCCCGATCCCCATCGGCACCAAGACAATGCGCACCACCTGCGGCAGGTTGTTGAAAATCATCTGAACCGAATGGATGAAAATACGCCACGCCGCCATAACCGCACCTTTTGACAATTGCCCGCCGTCGCTAGCACAACCAGAGGCGCAGTCAACCGCGTCCACTTGCCCATCACCGCAAAAGCCGCTACTCCGCCAGCCAGATTTGACGCAAGGGGAATGACATGTCCGCGCCCAAGAAAGTTGTTCTGGCCTATTCCGGGGGCCTCGATACCTCGATCATCCTGAAATGGCTCCAGACCGAATATGGCTGCGAGGTGGTGACATTCACCGCTGATCTCGGTCAGGGCGAAGAACTCGATCCCGCGCGCCAAAAGGCCGAGATGCTGGGGATCAAGCCGGAAAACATCTTTATCGAAGATGTCCGCGAGGAATTCGTGCGCGATTTCGTCTTTCCGATGTTCCGCGCCAATGCGCTCTACGAAGGGCTCTATCTCTTGGGCACCTCCATCGCTCGCCCGCTGATCTCCAAACGACTGGTCGAGATTGCCGCGATGACCGGTGCTGATGCCGTGGCCCATGGCGCCACCGGCAAGGGCAATGATCAGGTGCGGTTTGAACTCGCCGCCTACGCGCTCAACCCGGACATCAAGGTGATCGCGCCCTGGCGTCTATGGGATCTGACCAGCCGGACGCGGCTCATCGACTTCGCCGAAAAGAACCAGATCCCGATCGCCAAGAACAAGCGCGGCGAGGCCCCCTTTTCGGTGGATGCCAACCTGCTGCACACCTCTTCCGAGGGTCGCGTGCTCGAGGACCCCGCCGAAATGGCCCCCGATTACGTCTATCAGCGCACCGTCAGCCCCGAGGATGCGCCCGATACGCCCGAGTTCATCGAAGTTTCCTTCGAACGGGGCGATGCCGTGGCCATCAACGGCACGGCCCTCAGCCCTGCCACGATCCTGACCGACCTCAACGAATATGGCCGCAAGCACGGCATCGGGCGGCTTGATTTCGTGGAAAACCGCTTTGTCGGGATGAAATCGCGCGGCATCTACGAAACACCCGGCGGCACCATCCTGCTCGAGGCGCATCGCGGCATCGAACAGATCACCCTTGATAGCGGCGCGGGCCATCTCAAGGATTCGCTGATGCCGCGCTATGCGGAACTGATCTACAACGGCTTCTGGTTCAGCCCCGAACGCTACATGCTCCAGGCCGCCATCGACAAAAGCCAAGAACACGTGACCGGCACCGTCCGCCTCAAGCTCTACAAAGGCTCGGTGTCCTGCGTTGGCCGCTGGTCGGATCACAGCCTCTATTCCGAGGCGCATGTCACCTTCGAAGATGACGCCGGCGCCTATGATCAAAAGGACGCCGCAGGCTTTATCCAGCTCAATGCGCTGCGCCTCAAACTGCTGGCGGCGCGCGACCGCCGACTCAAGGGCTAACCGCCGTGGAAGCCGATTTCTGGCATACCCGTTGGGAGAACATGCAAATCGGCTTTCACGAGGGCGACGTAAACCGCATGCTCTCGGCCCATATCGGCGCGCTGGGTCTCGATCCCGGCGCGCGGATCTTCCTGCCCCTCTGTGGCAAGACCCGCGACATCGCCTGGCTCCTCGCCCAAGGGTATCGCGTCGCGGGCGCCGAACTCAGCGACTTCGCCGTGTGCCAGCTTTTCGAGGAACTGGGCGTCACGCCAGAGATCACCGACCATGGCACGCTGCGCTCCTATGCCGCCCCCGGCGTGATAGTGTTTGCAGGCGATATTTTCGAGCTTACCCCTGATTTGCTCGGGCCGGTGGACGCGATCTACGACCGCGCCGCGCTTGTGGCCCTGCCTGCCGATATGCGCGCGCGTTACACCGCGCATCTTGTGACGCTGACCGCGACCGCGCCGCAATTGCTCGTGACCTTCGAATATGACCCCGCGATCATGGCCGGGCCGCCCTTTTCCGTGACGGCAGCAGAGGTGCACAGCCATTACGCATCCCATTACCGGATCACCCAACTGGCCGATCTCGACGTGCCCGGCGGGCTCAAGGGCATCTGCCCCGCACGCGAACTGGCGCTGCATCTGGCACCGAGCTGAGCCATCTTTTGACGGATTAACGCGCAGACGGCGAAACATTGCTCAATACCCTGTGACATCACGGCGTCGTGGATTGGGTCGAGGCTGCATTTGCAGCATGATGGGAACAATCAGGAGGGCAAAGCCATGATCACACATCTTCGCGAACTCAAGGCGGCATTGCTCGCAGGGCTGATCGTCGTCGGCCTCTGCGTACACGGCACCCGCGCCCACGCAGCGGATACCGAAACGCTGGTCGTCGCAGGTGGCTGTTTCTGGTGCGTCGAATCGGATTTCGAGCAGGTTCGCGGCGTGATCGCCGCCGAATCAGGCTTTACCGGCGGCACCCTGGAAAACCCCAGCTACAAACAGGTCTCGGCTGGCGGCACCGGGCATTACGAGGCGGTGCAAATCACCTTTGACCCCGCCCAGATCACCCGCGCGCAACTCTTGCAACTTTTCCTGCGCTCGGTCGATCCGACCGATGCAGGCGGCCAGTTCTGCGACCGGGGCGAGAGCTATCGCACGGCGATTTTCGTCTCTGATCCGGCGGAAAAGCGTATAGCCGAGAACGCGATCGCCAACGCGCAAGCAGCATTGGGCCAAGAGATCGTCACCCCGGTCCTGAACGCCCAGCGCTTTTACCCCGCCGACGCCTATCATCAGGATTATTACAAGAGCAGCGACATTGTCCTCACCCGCTTTGGCCCCCGAACCAAGGCCAGCGCTTACAAACTCTACCGCGACGCCTGCGGGCGTGATGCGCGTGTCAAAGAGCTTTGGGGCAAGGATGCGCCCTTCGCCGGTCACTCCTGAGCCAGAAACGCCGCAACCTGCGCCGCCGTGGGGATCGCCCCCGACGCACCGGGGCGCGTGACGGAAATGGCGGCGGCACCAAGCGCTTGACGCAAGGCGCGCTCTGGCGCGACCCCCACCGCCAACCCGGCCACCAAATACCCCGCAAAGGTATCGCCTGCGCCGGTCGTATCCACCGCAACCACCTCTGGGGCCGGAATAGTCACTATTCTGCCCAAATCCGACTCGATCCAGTTCACACCGCCCGCGCCCCGTGTGACGCAGAGCATCGGAACTTGGACCACGCCCATATCCCGCTCCATCTGCGCCGCCTCCCCCTCATTCAACATCAAAAGTGTGATATGAGGCAGCACCGCCCGCACCGCAGCCGCATCAAACGGTGCGGCGGAATACGCGATGCGTAGCCCCTTGGCCCCGGCCATCCGCGCGGCCTCGGCCTGCAAATTCGTCTCGTTCTGCATCAAGAACCAATCACCCGGCCCCGCCTCTGCCAGCGCGGCCTCAAGATCCTCAAGCCGCAGCGCCCGATTGGCGCCGCCGTGGACCAAGATCGCATTCTCGCCGCTCTGCTCAACCGTGACCACCGCATGCCCCGACGCGACGCACTCGCGACGCACATGCCGCACATCCACGCCCGCCTTGGCCAGGTCCGCCACCATCCAATCCCCATCTGCGCCCACTGCGCCGATATGCACCACCTCGGCCCCGGCCCGCGCCGCCGCAATCGACTGGTTGGTGCCCTTTCCGCCCAGCGCCCGCGCGTAACCCTGCGCCGCAACAGTTTCGCCCGCACGCGGCAGATGCACAACGCGGTAGACATGATCGGCATTGATCGATCCGAGATTGAAAATCATCCCACTCGCTTCTTTTTGGCCCAAATACTCAGTTTTCTTATCCAACGATAACACCGACGCGCCTGCCCGCAATCACGCTTTGGTCTTTCGTCCCGCACCATGGATTTGTAAGGTCGCCCGAGAAAGAGGGGGCACTGGTGAACACAACGGGATCAACCGTCACGCCGATGATGGCGCAATATCTGGAGATCAAGGCGCAGTACCCACAAGCGCTGCTCTTCTACCGCATGGGCGATTTCTACGAGCTATTCTTTGATGATGCCGCGGCCGCGGCCGAGGCGCTGGATATTGCGCTCACCAAACGCGGCAAGCATCTTGATCAGGATATTCCCATGTGCGGCGTGCCCGTCCATGCCGCCGAAGGCTATCTCTTGACCCTCATTCGCAAGGGTTTTCGCGTCGCCGTCTGCGAACAGATGGAGGATCCCGCAGAGGCGAAGAAGCGCGGTGCCAAGTCGGTGGTCCGGCGCGAGGTGGTGCGCCTTGTCACCCCGGGAACCCTGACCGAAGAAAGCCTGCTTGAGGCCCGCCGCCACAATTACCTCGTCAGTTTCGCAAATATCCGGGGCGCGGGCGCACTGGCTTGGGTCGATATTTCAACCGGCACTTTTCATGTCATGCCCTTGACCCCCGCCCGCCTTGGCCCCGAACTGGCCCGGCTCGCCCCGCGCGAGGTGCTGCTGGCCGAGACGGACATTGCCGGTTTAAGCGAAATAGTCTCTGAATCCGGGGCCTCTCTCACCGGTTTGGGACAAGCCGCCTTTGACAGCACAGCCGGCGAGCGGCGGCTCTGCCAGCTCTATGGCGTGGATACACTTGACGCCTATGGGGCCTTCACCCGTCCCGAAATTGCCGCCATGGGTGCCATCGTCGATTGGCTCGACATCACGCAGAAGGGCAAATTGCCTCTGTTGCGGCCGCCAACCCGCGAAAACGAGGCGCGGGTGATGCAGATCGACGCCGCCACCCGGCGCAACCTTGAACTGACCCACAGCCTGGGCGGCACGCGCGCCGGATCACTGCTGGCCGCGATCGACCGGACAGTGACAGCCGGAGGTGGACGGCTTCTGGAGCGGCGCATCTCCAGCCCAAGCCGCGTGCTCGACACCGTGCAGACGCGCCTTGACGCGGTGCAGTTCGCGCTGGAACAGAGCCGCATTTGCACCGATCTTCGAGAGGCTTTGCGCAAGGTGCCCGATCTGGACCGCGCCCTGTCGCGCCTCGGGTTGGATCGCGGCGGTCCGCGTGATCTGGCGGCGGTGCGCAACGGTCTGGCACAGGCGACGGAGATTGCCGCGCGTCTTGGCGGCTCTGATCTGCCGCCTCTTTTGCAAGAGGCCGCCTCGGGTCTGACCGGGCATGACGCGCTTCTCGACCTCCTCGATCAGGCGCTTGTGGCCGAACCACCGCTTCTGGTGCGCGATGGCGGCTTTGTGGCACCCGGCTATGACAGCGACCTCGACGAAGCGCGCCAATTGCGCGACGAGGGGCGCGGCGTCATCGCGCGGATGCAGGGCGATTACATCACGCAAACCGGGATTTCCTCGCTCAAGATCAAGCATAACAACGTGCTGGGCTATTTCATCGAAGTGACCAGCACCCATGCCGACCGGATGCTGGGCGCCCCGCTGAACGAGACGTTCAAACACCGTCAGACCACCGCCAATCAACTGCGCTTTACCACCGTGCCCCTGAGCGAGATGGAAACCCGGATTCTCAACGCAGGCGGTCGTGCGCTCGAGATTGAAAAACGTCTCTATGACAGCCTGAAAACTGCAATTCTCGACCACGCGGCCAAAATTGCCCAATGCGCCCGCGCGCTGGCAGAACTGGATCTGACCGCCGCTCTGGCGGATCTGTCCCGCGCCGAAAACTGGTGCCGCCCCGTGGTGGACCAGAGCCGCACACTCCGGATCGAGGGCGGGCGGCATCCGGTGGTGGAACGCGCGCTGCGCGCCCAAGGCGGCGACCCCTTCATCGCCAATGATTGCGATCTGGGCGAGAGCAGTGACATCTGGTTGCTGACCGGCCCGAACATGGCGGGTAAATCCACCTTTCTGCGCCAGAATGCGCTCATTGCCCTATTGGCGCAAATCGGCAGCTATGTGCCTGCAAAATCCGCCCATATCGGAATTGTCAGCCAACTCTTCAGTCGCGTCGGCGCCTCGGACGATCTGGCGCGCGGGCGCTCGACCTTCATGGTCGAAATGGTCGAAACCGCCGCGATTCTCAATCAGGCGGACAATCAGGCGCTGGTGATTCTCGATGAAATCGGGCGCGGAACAGCCACTTGGGACGGGCTCAGCATCGCCTGGGCCACGCTCGAACATCTGCATGAGGTGAACGGCTGCCGCGCGCTCTTTGCCACGCATTACCACGAATTGACGCAACTCAGTGACAAACTTGCCCGGGTCGACAATGCCACCGTGCGCGTCAAGGAACACGACGGCGACGTCATATTCCTGCACGAAGTGCGCCGTGGCGTGGCGGATCGCAGTTACGGTGTGCAGGTGGCGAAACTGGCGGGGCTGCCTGCCTCGGTCGTGGCGCGGGCGCGCGTGGTGCTCGATGCGCTGGAAAAGGGCGACCGAGAGGGACACAGATCGCAAAAGGCGCTGATCGACGAGCTGCCGCTCTTCGCCGCCGTGGCTCCGTCGCCAGCACCAAAGCCAACCCGCGAGTCGGCGGTAGAAACGCGGCTTGCCACTATCCTGCCCGACGCTCTCACGCCGCGCGAGGCGCTGGATCTGATCTATGAACTCAAGGCTATCGCCGAGGCACGGGCCGACAAGGCGGGGTAAACCCCGCCTTTGCACTCATTAGCCGCGATTCGATGACACGCCGACCTGCGCGGGGCGCAGGATGCGATCATGCAGCATGAACCCTTGGGTGGACACCTGAATGATGTCACCCGCTTTGGTGCCAGGCAGCGGTGCCTCAAACATCGCCTCGTGATGCTGCGGATCGAATCGGTCGCCGACCTGCGGATCAATCACGGTGATGCCGTGTTTGGCAAAGACATTGAGCAGCTCGCGCAGGGTCAGCTCGATGCCCTCAAAGAGCGCGGCAGACCCGGCGCGCTGCTCTTCGTTGACCGTTTCCAGCGCTCGCTTGAGGTTGTCATGCACTGGCAACATGTCGCGTGCCAGCTTGGACCCGCCGTAATTCTCGGCCTCGCGCCGATCCTTCTCGGACCGCTTGCGCGCATTCTCGGCATCGGCCAGCGCACGCATGAACTTGTCACGCAGCGCGTCCCGCTCGGCGCGCAGCGCATCAAGCTCTACTGCGTCATCGCTCATATCGTCATCCATGCGCTCGCGCTCTTGCGCGGCGGCCTCTTCGATATCATCGAGAAAGCTGTCTTCTTTCGGCTCTGCCATTCTTCACCTCTAGCTCCGGTCGGAGATCAGTTTGCCCACGAGCTGCGCCGTGTAATCCACGATCGGCACAATCCGCCCGTAATTGAGGCGCGTGGGGCCGATAACCCCCACCGCACCGATGATCTTACGGTCAGCGTTCATATATGGAGAGACCACCAAAGAGGAACCCGAAAGTGAGAAAAGTTTGTTCTCGGAGCCAATAAAAATGCGCACACCGGCCCCCTCATCGGCCAGTTCCAGAAAATCTGCGATGTCGCGCTTGCGTTCGAGATCGTCAAACAGGATGCGAATCCGCTCCAGATCCTTTTCCTCAGAGGCGCCGCTCAGCAGATTTGCGCGCCCACGCACGATCAATCGCTCGTATTTGTCGCCCTCGCCCTCCCAGACGGCAAGTCCGCTATCAATGAGATCGCGGGCAAGCTGATCAATCTCCTGCCGCCGCGCCGCGATCTGACGCGCGATCACGGTCTGCAGATCCGACAGCGTCTTGCCCTCGATCAGCGCATTGAGAAAATTCGCAGCCTCCCGCATGGAACTTGGTGTTTGCCCCGGCGGCGGGGTGAAAATCCGGTTCTCGACATGACCGTCGGAAAACACCAACACCACAAGCGCGCGATCATGACCAAGGCTCACAAACTCGATATGCTTGATCGGGGCCTCATGTTTGGGCGCCAGCACCAAGGATGCACCCCGCGTCACACCAGAAAGCGCCGCCCCGATCCGGTCCAGCACGCCGCCGACATCCTGCGAATTGCTGCCCACTGTTGCATCAATCGCCTGCCGGTCCGTGGCCTCTAGATTGCTGACCTCAAGCAGACCATCGACGAACATACGCAGGCCCTCTTGCGTGGGTATCCGACCGGCGCTGATATGGGGACTGCCCAAGAGACCCATATATTCCAGGTCCTGCATCACGTTGCGGATTGTGGCGGCACTGACCTTTTCGCTGAAGTCGCGGGTCAGGGTGCGCGACCCGACCGGATCACCATTGGCCAGATAACTCTCGACCACGCGGCGAAACACCTCGCGTGAGCGGTCATTGAGCTGTTCAAGGATCGAGGCGGCGTCTGTCATCTGCTTGGCTTCCTGTCTCTTGAGCTATTAAGGACCGCAACGGCCAAAGGTCAATCGGGGTTGCCATGGGAGGCCTAGCCCATATATCCCGGGGCGACCAAGGAAAGGGACCTGTCATGCGGCCGTCGGGAAGAAATTTAAGCGAAATGCGCTCTGTTTCAATTGAAACAGGCGTTCTCAAACATGCAGAGGGCTCTTGCCTGATCAAGGTGGGCGATACCCATGTTCTGTGCACCGCCACCATCGAAGAGCGTGTGCCGCCCTTTGTCAAAGGCTCAGGGCTGGGCTGGGTCACGGCGGAATATGGCATGCTGCCCCGCTCGACCGGGAGCCGCATGCGCCGTGAGGCAACAGCAGGCAAACAGGGCGGACGCACCGTTGAAATCCAGCGCCTGATCGGCCGCAGCCTGCGCGCAGGTGTGGACCGCGTGGCATTGGGCGAGCGTCAGATCACGGTGGATTGCGACGTAATTCAGGCAGACGGCGGCACCCGCTGCGCCTCGATCACCGGCGGCTGGGTCGCGCTCAAACTGGCGGTACAAAAACTGATGAAGGCGGGAGACGTACTGAGCGATCCGCTGACCGACCCGGTGGCCGCGGTGTCCTGCGGCATCTACGCCGGCCAGCCCGTTCTCGATCTCGATTACCCCGAGGACAGCGAGGCCGGAGTCGATGGCAATTTCATCATGACCGGCACCAAGCGCCTGATCGAAGTGCAGATGAGTGCCGAAGGCGCAACCTATAGCCGCGACCAGATGAACGCATTGCTTGATCTGGCCGAACAGGGCATCGACCAATTGGTTGCGATACAGCGCGAGGCGACGGGTGCGTAAATTCACCGCCGACCGGCTGCTGGTCGCCACGCATAACGCAGGCAAGCTCGACGAAATTCGTGCGCTTCTTGCGCCTTACGGAGTCGAGGTGGTCGGCGCGGCAGCCCTTAGCCTGCAGGAACCTGCCGAAACAGAGACGACTTTTGTCGGGAACGCGCGGATCAAGGCCCATGCGGCCGCCCAGGCCACCGGCCTACCCGCGCTCTCGGATGATTCTGGCATCGCAATTGACGCGCTAGACGGTGCACCTGGCGTCTATACGGCGGACTGGGCCGAAACAGAGACTGGGCGTGACTTTAACAAAGCGATGCTGCGCGCCCACCATGCGCTCTTGGACAGCAAGGAACCACAGCCCTGGACAGCGCGATTTTGTTGCACCCTGGTCTTGGCCTGGCCTGACGGGCATGACGAAGTTTTCGAGGGCACGATCGAGGGCTGGGTGGTCTGGCCCACGCGAGGCGCGGAGGGGCATGGCTATGATCCGATGTTCCAGCCTCTTGGCCACGATCTGACCTTTGCTGAGATGACGGCATCGCAAAAGAATCGCATCAGCCATCGCGCAGACGCCTTTCGTAAACTGGTCGCTGGCTGTTTTGGCTGAGGATTGGCAACAGGGTGGCTTTGGCCTCTATCTCCATTGGCCGTTTTGCGAGGCCAAATGTCCTTATTGCGATTTCAACAGCCATGTCGCGCGGCAGATCGATCAAACCCGCTGGTGCGCGGCCTATCTGAGCGAAATTGACCGTTACGCGGCGCTGGCGCCCGATCGGGTGCTGAACACGATATTTTTCGGCGGGGGAACGCCGAGCCTGATGGCGCCCGAAACGGTGGCGGCAATTCTGGACCGTATCAGACAGCATTGGCCCATGGCCAATGATCCGGAAATCACACTCGAGGCGAACCCCGGTTCGGTCGAGGCCGGACGGTTTCGTGCCTTTGCCCAAGCGGGCATTACCCGCGTGTCGATGGGCATTCAGGCGTTGAACGATCGCGATCTTCGACGGTTAGGCCGTATCCACACCGTTTCAGAAGCAAGGCAAGCCTTTGATATTGCGAGAGAAAACTTTACGCGTGTCTCTTTCGACCTGATCTATGCCCGTCAGGATCAATCCCTCTCGGATTGGGCATCCGAACTGCGTGACGCGCTCTCGATGGCGGCCGATCACCTGTCTCTCTATCAGCTCACCATCGAATCCGGCACCGCCTTTGGTGATCGCTACGCGGCAGGCCGACTGCGCGGCTTGCCAGAGGACGATACCGCCGCCGAAATGTATGAGGTAACGCAAGACATCTGCGAGGCCGCGGGCCTGCCCGCCTATGAGGTATCGAACCACGCGCGCCCCGGGGCGGAATCACGGCACAACCTGATCTATTGGCGCTACGGCGATTATATCGGCATCGGGCCCGGTGCGCATGGCCGACTCACCCGCGATGGTCGTAAATGCGCGACCGAGGCGCTTCGCCCTCCGGGCAAATGGCTGGGCAGTGTTGAACATCGCCAAGCAAGCGAAACATGTGATCTTCTATCCGGTCCGGATCAGGCTGTGGAATACCTGCTCATGGGCCTGCGGATCACGGATGGAATTGATCCGGCACGGGTTGCAACGCTTGGGGGAAAGCCGCTGGACGAAGGCGCCATCAAACACCTCAAGTCCATTGGCATGATCGAAACGCACGGTCACCGCTTGCGCGCGACCCGCGCGGGGCGAGCGGTGCTCAACGCGGTGATTCGTGATCTCTTGCCGGATTAAATACTGAGCATACCAATCAGGCGATCCAATTGATCGAGTGACGCATAATGTATGGTGATCCGGCCATTCTCTTGCCCCGGAACATGCTCAATCTCGACCTTCATCGTAAGGCTGGCCGACAAATCATCCTCGAGCGCCCGCGTGTCGGCATCCTTGAGAACTTCCTTACGCGGCTTGGCTGAGCGTCCGGTTTCCATGAAAATGTTACCGATTCCGGTCTTGACCATCTTTTCGGTGTCACGCACGGACAGGGACTTTTGAATCACTTGCCGGGCCGCGGCAGCCGGGTCGTCCAGCGTGATAAGCGCACGCGCATGGCCCGAAGACAGCTTGCCCTCGCGCACATACCCCAAGACCTCGTCGGGAAGCGACAAAAGCCGCACCGAATTGGCGATGTGACTCCGGCTCTTGCCAAGCGCCTCAGCCAGACGTTCCTGCGTATGGCCAAATTTCTGCATCAGTTGCTGGTAGCCAAAGGCCTCTTCCACCGGATTGAGATCGGCGCGCTGAATATTCTCGATGATCGCAACCTCGAGAACCTCGGTATCGTTAAAATCACGCACCAGAACAGGGATCTGATGCAGCTTGGCCATTTGCGCCGCCCGCCAGCGGCGTTCCCCGGCGACGATTTCATATTCTCCTTCCCGATCCGCGATGGGACGCACGATCAGTGGCTGCAAAACGCCCTTCTCCGCAATCGAGCGCGCCAGATCCTCGAGCAGCGCGCTGTCGAAATCGCGTCGCGGCTGGTTTGGATTGGGTCGGACTTTTTCCACCGGCACCAACAGATCTGGGCGCCGTGGCGTATCGGCAGGGCGCTCCGGACCCTCTGTCGTGACATCCGCCATCAACGCTGACAGCCCACGGCCCAGACCACGCGGTTGAGATTTTTTGCCGGTCATAGCCGATTCCCTTTGATCAGGCGGCGATTCGCGCCGTGTTTTCAATCAGTTCCTGCGCCAGATCGCGGTAAGCCTGCGCCCCCTTGGACAGCGGATCGTAACGTAGCACAGACATCGCATAAGACGGCGCTTCGCTTACGCGCACGTTACGCGGAATCCTGGTCCGGAACACCAGCTCGCCCAGATTGTCGCGTGCATCCTGCTCAACCTGCGTGGAGAGATTGTTGCGCGAGTCGAACATTGTCAACACGACCCCCTCAATCCGCAACGCCGGATTCGCGGTCTGCCGGATTTCGCGTATGGTCAGCAAGAGCTGCGACAGGCCCTCAAGGGCAAAAAACTCGCTCTGTAGCGGCACCAGAACAGAATGCGCCGCAACCATCGCATTCACCGTCAAAAGATTGAGCGACGGAGGGCAATCGATCAGCACGTAATCAAACGCATACCCATCCATCGCAGGCTGCCGAAGGGCATCATGCAGCAGAAAGCTGCGTTTTTCGTTCGAAATGAGCTCAATATCCGCAGAGGAAAGATCGACCGTGGACGGAATGATCGAGAGCCCATCCTGCATGGTAGGCTGG
Source organism: uncultured Roseovarius sp. (assembly GCF_963972555.1). Classification (NCBI taxonomy): domain Bacteria; kingdom Pseudomonadati; phylum Pseudomonadota; class Alphaproteobacteria; order Rhodobacterales; family Roseobacteraceae; genus Roseovarius; species uncultured Roseovarius sp. The sequence goes on along the minus strand of NZ_CAXAUM010000002.1, from coordinate 72,601 downwards.
ATAACCTCGCCCAGAGGCGCCTCTTCCAGCAACAGGTCGTACACCGTGACGCGCCGCGCGGCGACCTCAAGCCCAAGCCCGGTCGAGGCATTACCCTGCGGATCAAGATCAACGATCAGCACGCGCGCGCCCGTTTCTGCGAGCGCCGCCGCCAGATTTATGGTCGTCGTCGTCTTGCCCACCCCGCCTTTTTGGTTGGCAATCGCGATGATTTTCGGTCCTTCGGGGCGCGTCGGATCAGGCACGGGACACTCCTGTAATGGCGAAAATGACGGGACCGTCTTCTGTGGCACTTTTAACAAGTCGATGGTTGAAACACCACGTTCTTTCGGCAGCGGTCAGCTCATTTTCCCAGCTTACACCTTTGGGAAAGAGCGCAACACCGTCCGGCGCCAAATGCCGCTCAGCAAAAGCCAACAGCCCGTTCAGGTCGGTCAACGCGCGCGCCGAGAGCACATTTGCATGTTGCCGCTCTGTTTTCTCGATCCGCTCGTTGAGGACCGTGGCATTGAGGCCTGCTTCACGGATGACAACCCGCAGAAACGCCGCCTTTCGAGCGTCCGATTCGATCAGGGTTACCCGTCGCGGCGACTCGTGGTCCTGGCCCAGAATCGCAACCACCAAACCTGGAAAGCCGCCCCCCGATCCCATATCGACCCAATGGTCGACGGGATGCGGGGCCATCGCATAAATCTGCGCCGAGTCGGCAAAGTGCCGGGTCCACATCTCTTCCAGGCTCTTTTTTGACACCAGGTTGATGCGCGGGTTCCACTTGGTCAGCAAATCCCCATAGATTTCTAGCCGCTCTTGTGTTTCACGTGAAACATCCGGCAAGCCGGTCACGCGATCTTCTCCCGTGCGGCCTGTCGCAACTTGGAAAGAATCAAACTCAGCGCTGCCGGCGTCATCCCTTCGATCCGAGCCGCCTGGGCGAGGTTTTCCGGACGCACCCGCTCCAGCTTCCCCTTGAGCTCGTTGGACAGCCCCTCGATCCGCCGATAGGAAAATCCTTCGGGAATGGAATGCGCCTCATCCCGTTTCATCATCGCCACATCCCGGGCCTGCCGGTCGATATAGCTGACATAAAGAGCGTCGCGTGCAAGCTGCTCCTGACACTCGGGATCAATCACGCCATATTCTGGATCAAGCCGCAGGAGATCGGCAAAGGAGACATCAGGAAAAGACAGAACCTGAAAGGCGCTGCGCCGCGCACCGTCCTGATTGACCCTGAGGCCGCTTTCAGCCAATTGACGCGGCGTGTAGCTCGCCGCCTCCAGCAGCTCTCTACCTTGCACCAACCGCTCCATCTTGTCATCAAATGCGGCGCGGCGCACGGCGCCCACACAGCAGAGCTCAATACCCAGAGGCGTAAGCCTTTGATCGGCGTTATCCGCACGCAGCGACAGACGGAACTCCGCGCGTGACGTGAACATCCGATAGGGCTCGCTGACGCCACGGGTGGTCAAATCATCAATCATCACCCCAATATAGCTGTCTGTTCGACTAAAATGTACCGGATCGCGCCCTTTCGCCTCCAGCGTCGCATTCAGACCTGCAACCAGTCCTTGCGCCGCAGCTTCCTCATATCCTGTGGTCCCATTGATCTGCCCCGCAAGGAAAAGCCCGGGGACGGACTTAACCGCCAGGCGGCTATCAAGCGCGCGCGGATCCACATAGTCATATTCAATCGCATACCCTGGCTGCAGAATCTCAACCTGCTCGAGGCCCAGAATAGAGCGAACGTAGGCCTTTTGCACCGATGCAGGCAGGGATGTTGAAATTCCGTTCGGGTAAATCACATGATCAGAGAAGCTTTCTGGCTCCAAAAAAACCTGATGCGATGCTTTATCGGCAAATCGAACGATCTTATCCTCGATTGACGGGCAATAACGCGGCCCGATCCCGTCGATATGACCGCCATACATCGCAGATCTGCTCAGATTCTCCCTGATAATCGCATGGGTCTGCTCATTCGTATGGGTAATCCCACAGGAAATCTGCCGTGCCATGGGGCTTTTCGACAGAAACGAAAATAGGACAGGCTCATCGTCCCCGGGCTGTTCCTCCAAACGCGACCAGTCAATCGTTCTGCCGTCCAGTCGTGGGGGCGTGCCCGTCTTCAATCGCCCCATCGGAAGGCCAAATCCATCCATGCGCTCCGCCAGACGTATGGCCGGGCGATCTCCCATTCGACCACCCGGATAGGATTCGTCGCCAATATGAATGACACCACGCAAAAAAGTACCCGTCGTCAACACCACCGCGGAACCAGCGATCTCACTACCATCCGCCAGCTGCACGCCGACCACCCGGTCGCCCTGCATCAGAAAATCTGCGGCCTCCCCCTCAACGATATCCAAGGTTGGGCAGCCCTCCATTTCGCGCAACATCTCCTCGCGATAAATCTTGCGATCCGCCTGCGCCCTTGGCCCTTGAACTGCGGGGCCTTTGCGTCGATTCAAAAGGCGAAACTGGATGCCCGCCCGATCCGCAACTCGGCCCATGACGCCATCCAGCGCATCGATTTCACGAACCAGATGTCCCTTGCCCAGCCCCCCGATTGCCGGGTTGCAGGACATTACGCCAATTCCGCCACGGCTCAACGTCACCAGCGCTGTCCGCGCCCCCATCCGTGCCGCCACATGCGCAGCTTCGACACCGGCATGCCCGCCGCCAATCACGATGACGTCAAAATGTTTCACGTGAAACACCTCTCATTTACCCAAGCAAAAGCTGGCGAAAATCTCGTCGAGAACCATCTCAACATCTATTCGTCCTACCAGAGAATCAAGAGCGCGGATAGCTATACGTAATTCCTCCGCTGCCACCTCCGCCACGGATTCCCCACGAGGAAGAATGTCCAGAGCCGCCTGCAAAGCCAACAATCCACGCTCCATCGCTTGCCGATGCCGTGCCCGCGTCGCAATACCGGCATTGGCCACCCGCGCACTCAATACCTGCCCAATACTCTCCACCAGCGCGCCAACGCCCAATCCGGTCTTGCCTGAAACAGCGTTCCCCGCGTCCCCCAGCAAATCCGCCTTGGCCCACACAACGATATCATCCGCACGCGGCTTCATTTCGGGCTTTTGTCCAGCCTCTACCAAAAATACCCGTAAATCGGCCGCATCCGCTCGCGCCCGCGCCTGCGCGATGCCAATGGACTCAATCGCATCCGCCGTTTCTCGCAAGCCCGCGGTATCGAGCAACGTCACCGGCAACCCCGCCAAGTCCATCCGCACCTCGATCACATCGCGCGTGGTCCCAGCATATTCCGAGGTGATCGCCGCCTCCCGCCCCGCCAAACTATTCAGAAGCGTTGATTTTCCGACATTTGGCGCACCGATGATTGCAACTTCAAATCCGCTTCGAATCCGCTCGCTAACCCGGCTACCTGCAATTTCCTGCTCCAGCGCCGTAGAAACCTGACGCACCAAGCCCGTCACCTCCGGCGAGACGTCAACCGGTACTTCCTCATCCGCAAAATCAATCGTCGCCTCCAAAAGCGCCACCGCGCGGATCAAAAGACCGCGCCAACGCTCGCATTTTTCACCCAAGCCGCCGGAAAACACCCGCAGCGCCTGTTTGCGCTGTGCTTCAGTCTCCGCATCAATGAGATCCGCAAGCCCCTCAACCCGCGCCAGATCAAGCCGTCCGTTCTCCAACGCCCTGCGCGTGAACTCACCGGGTTCCGCCAGCCGAAGCCTCTCGATCCGCCCAAGCCTGTCAAGAACAGCCGCAACCACCGCTGCGCTGCCATGCAGATGAAATTCCACCGTCTCCTCACCAGTGAAACTCTGCTTCTCTGCGAATGTCAGGACCAGAGCCTGATCCAGACGCTCACCATCGCCGTCCCGTAGCACCCGCAGGGCCGCGCGGCGCGGTTCAGGCACGTCGCCACAGATTTGATTGCACGCGTCAAAGGCACAGGGCCCACTCACACGGACAACTGCAACCCCCGCCTTCCCCTGCGCTGTGGCCAAGGCATAGACCGTGTCCATCCGGACACCTCCATTTCCGCTCCGACTCAGGTATTCATCGAGTCAAAAAACTCGGCATTCGTCTTCGTCTGCTTGAGCTTCGACAACAGAAACTCGACCGCATCCGTGGTCCCCATCGGGTTCAAAATCCGGCGCAGAACAAAGGTCTTCTGCAGATCACCCTTGTCAATCAACAGGTCCTCTTTCCGCGTGCCCGACTTGAGAATATCAATCGCCGGGAACACGCGCTTGTCCGCTACCTTGCGATCCAGAACGATTTCAGAGTTGCCGGTGCCCTTGAATTCTTCAAAGATCACCTCATCCATCCGGCTACCGGTGTCGATCAAGGCTGTCGCAATGATCGTCAACGATCCACCCTCTTCGATATTCCGCGCTGCCCCAAAGAACCGCTTCGGTCGCTGCAACGCATTGGCATCCACACCCCCGGTCAGCACCTTACCCGACGACGGGACCACCGTGTTATAGGCCCGGCCCAGGCGCGTGATCGAATCGAGCAGGATCACAACATCCCGCTTATGCTCGACCAACCGCTTGGCCTTTTCGATGACCATCTCCGACACCGCAACATGCCGTGTCGCCGGCTCGTCGAACGTCGAACTTACCACCTCGCCCTTGACCGAGCGCTGCATGTCCGTCACCTCTTCGGGCCGCTCGTCAATCAGCAGCACGATGAGATAACACTCCGGATGATTCTTCTCGATGCTATGCGCGATATTCTGCAAGAGAACGGTCTTCCCGGTGCGCGGCGGCGCCACGATCAAGGAACGCTGCCCCTTCCCAATGGGCGCAACAAGGTCGATGATCCGCGCGGACCGATCCTTGATGATCGGATCCTCGATTTCCATCTTGAATCGCTCATCAGGATAGAGCGGCGTGAGGTTGTCAAACGCGATCTTGTGCCGCGCCCGCTCCGGCGCCTCGAAGTTGATCTGCGTCACCGAGGTCAGCGCGAAATACCGCTCGGTTTCATCGGGCTGCTTCATTTGCCCTTCGATCGTATCCCCGGTCCGCAACGAATACTGCCGGATCATGTCGGGCGAGACATAAATATCATCCGGACCCGGCAAGTAATTCGCCTCCGGCGACCGCAGAAAGCCAAAGCCGTCCTGCAGCACCTCAAGCACCCCATCGCCATAAACGGTCCAATCCTCCTCGGCCCGCTCCTTGAGGATCGAAAACATCATCTCGCCCTTACGCATGGTCGAGGCGTTCTCGATCTCCAACTCTTCGGCAATCGTCAACAATTCCTTGGCGCTCAGCGCCTTGAGGTCGGACAGGTTCAAACGGTCTTCGGACATGGAAAATCCTCTGGTGACACCCGGGGTCGGATGCGGCCTATGGTCAGAAACGGGGATTCGACAGCCACCAGAACAGCGGCCCAGCGCCTTCATAGGCAACAGGCCCCTCCGCGTCAATCCAGCTCAGAATTTCACCACGACCGACAACACGATCACCACCATCGCCAGCGTCGGCACCTCGTTCATGATCCGGTGCTGCCGGCCCGTGCGGGTATTGGCGCCTCGGGCAAATTCCTTGCGCCGCAGAGCCAGCCATATGTGAAACCACGTCATGACAACCACACCCGCAAATTTCGTGTAGGGCCAAACCGATCCCCAATCGACAATCCCCGGCGTCATCACAAGCAACAGACCAAAACCCCAGGTCGCGATCATTGACGGCTGCATGATATACCGCAACAGCTTGTATTCCATCACTTGAAATACTGCGTCCCGGCTATCCCCCGGCTGTGATTGCTCCGTGTGATAAACAAACAGACGCGGTAAATAAAACAGCCCGGCCATCCACGCGATCACCGACATGATATGCAGCGCCTTGATCCAAGGGTAGGCGAGGCTCAAAATATCACTCATGCTGCGCTCCGGTCCATTCCTGGTCTTCTTAAATATTAAGTAAGATATAAGAAAGGATGTAGTGTGATGTAGGGGGTTCCAAGTCTGTGGATAATCCGCAACCCCACAGGATTATCCCCATGGGGACAACTGTGGTGACGGATTTCCAACATCTCTCTGGACTCTATCGAAGATCTCCATTTTCGTGTTTAATATCAAAGTTATACTAAAATCGGATGTCCCACGCTTAGGGCCTCGCTTCTGTGAATAACTCTGCCAGATCCGACCTATCCCAACCCTCCAGTTATTCTTTCCCACAGCCGCAAAACTCAGGTGGAATTTTCCCGAAATTCGCTCTTGTCCCCAGTCGCGCGCACGGGATGGATTTCTCCCGCAATTGTTCCTAGACATTCCATCACGTTATTCCGCAGGTTATCCACATGAACACCCCTCTCATCCTCGCCTCAAGCTCCGCCATCCGCCAGAGCCTTCTGCGTAACGCGGGCCTCGCGTTCGAGACCGCGACACCGCGCGTAGATGAAGAAAGCGTGCGTGCCGCGCTTCTCGCCGAAGGGGCCAAACCGCGTGACATCGCCGATGCGCTGGCAGAGCTCAAGGCAACCAAGATCAGCGCCCGCCATCCCGCCGCGCTCGTGATCGGTTGCGATCAGGTGCTCGACCTGGGCGGCACACTTCTCTCGAAACCCGAAACTGTCGATGAGGCCCGCGCTCAGCTTTCCGCCATGCGGGGCAAGCGTCACGATCTCCTCTCGGCGGTTGTGATCTGTCAGGCGGGCCGCCCGCTTTGGCGTCATATCGGCACCGCGCGCATGACCGTGCGCCCCTTCTCCGACGACTGGCTCGATGGCTACCTGTCCCGCAACTGGCCCGATATCGCCGAGAGTGTCGGCGCCTACAAGCTCGAGGCCGAAGGTGTCCGCTTGTTCTCTCGCGTTGATGGTGATTATTTTACGGTTCTCGGCCTGCCGCTGCTCGATCTTTTGTCCTTTCTCACCCTCCGAGGAGACCTGCAACAATGAGCGATGACAAACAGCCTCTGGCCAGAATTCCGCTGGCAGGCGTGATCGGATCGCCCGTCGCCCATTCGAAATCGCCGCAATTGCACGGCCACTGGCTCAGAACGAATGGCATCGCGGGGTATTATATTCCCATGGACGTCGGTGCCGACGATCTGGCGCAAGTGTTACAAACCTTGCCTAAAATGGGCTTCGTCGGCGTCAATATCACCGTCCCGCACAAGGAACGCGCGCTTGCCCTGGCCGATCTCGTAACCGACCGTGCCACCCTGATCGGCGCGGCCAACACGCTCATTTTCCGCAAGGACGGCAAATTGCATGCCGACAATACCGACGGCTACGGCTTCATCCAGAACCTGCGCCAAAACGCCCCCACATGGAGGCCAGAGGCCGGGCCTGCCGCCGTCCTTGGTGCCGGTGGCGCTGCGCGGGCGGTTGTCGCCTCGCTTCTCGATGTCGGTGTGCCAGAGATATTCATTTCCAACCGCACCCGCATCCGCGCCGAGGCGCTGCAATCCGAATTCGGCAAGCGTCTGACCGTTGTCGATTGGGTTCAGGCCGGAAATATGCTCGAAGACGCCGTGACCGTCGTCAATACCACCTCTCTCGGTATGTTGGGCAACCCCCCCTTACGTGTCCCGCTCGATGGCTTGCGGCGCGGGGCTTTGGTCACGGATCTGGTTTACGCGCCCCTCAAGACCCAGCTTCTGATCGAGGCCGAGAAAATGGGCTGCGTCACCGTCGATGGCCTTGGCATGCTCTTGCATCAGGCCGTGCCAGCCTTCGAGCGCTGGTTCGGCGTGCGCCCCATTGTCGATAGCGCCACCCGCGCGGCCGTTTTGCGATGACCGTTCTGATTGGCCTCACCGGTTCGATCGGCATGGGCAAGTCAACCACCGCCCGTCTCTTTAACCAAGAGGGCTGTCCGGTCTGGGATGCCGATGCCGCCGTGCATCGCCTCTACGCCCCCGGCGGCGCAGCCGTGGCACCCCTGGCCGAGGTTTTTCCCGAGGCGGCCGACGAGGGTGGCATCTCCCGCGCGCGGCTCAAATCGATCATCACGGCTGATCCTTCGGCGCTTGCCCGTATCGAATCCATCGTGCACCCACTCGTCGCGCGCGACCGTGCGGATTTTGTACAAAATCACCGTAAGAACCTTACAGATCTTACACAGACAGCGCCCATCGTCGTGCTCGATATCCCCCTCCTGTTCGAGACCGGTGCAGATAAGGGCATGGATTACACCGTCGTGGTCAGCGCCCCCCCCGAGGCGCAGCGCACCCGCGTTCTCGAACGCGGCACAATGACGCCCGAGCAATTTGAAAATATCTTGCAAAAACAAATGCCTGATGCAGAAAAGCGTGCCCGCGCCGATTACGTGATCACGACAGACACCCTTGAATCTGCCCACGCGCAAGTGCAGTCTGTCCTGCGTGACATACGGCAAAGGGTGGCCCATGCGTGAAATCGTCCTCGACACGGAAACCACTGGTTTTGAACCAGAATCCGGCGATCGCATCGTCGAGATCGGCGCTGTCGAGCTCTATAATCACATGCCGACGGGCCGCACTTTCCATAAATACATTAATCCCCAGCGCACCATGCCGGAAGAGGCCTTTGCCGTGCATGGTCTGGGGGATGATTTCCTGCGCGACAAGCCCTTGTTCGCTGAAATTGCTCAGGAATTTCTGGATTTCGTGCAGGACGCACGGCTTGTCATCCACAATGCCGCCTTCGATATGAAGTTTCTCAATGCCGAACTGGGCTGGCTCAAACTGCCGCAATTGCCTTGGGACCAGGCCATCGACACTCTTGCCATCGCCCGCAAGAAATTTCCCGGCTCTCCAGCCTCTCTCGATGCGCTATGTCGCAGATTTCAAATAGATAATTCCGCACGGACGCTGCATGGCGCCCTGCTGGATTCCGAGATTTTGGCAGAAGTTTATCTTGAACTGATCGGCGGCCGGCAGCCGGATTTCGTGTTGGCAACAGGTCCAGCCACAAAATCTGGTGGGCTGACCGAAACATCCACGTGGCGGCCCATGCCGCGCCCGACGCCCCTCGCCCCGCGTCTGACCGCGTCCGAGGCGGCCGCCCATCAGGCCTTTGTGGACAAGATGGGCGACGCTGCTCTCTGGCGAAAACTGTCTTAGGCGTCTGCCTTGGGGGCTGCGGCCTGCGCCTGACGGCGGGCAATTTCGCTGCGATAAAGCTGAACGAAATCAATATTTTCAAGGTTCAGCGGCGGGAAGCCGCCGTCATGCGTGATATCGCTGACGATGCGTCGGATGAATGGGAAAACCATGCGCGGACATTCGATCAACAGGAACGGATGCAGCTGCTCATCTGGCACGCCCTCAATGTGGAAAACGCCGACATATTCCAGCTCCAGCACGAACAGAACCTCGTTCGCAGCCTTGTTCCGCGAGTTGATGGTCAATTTGACCACCACTTCATATTGATGTTCCACGCTACGTTTCTTGGCGTCCAGGTTTACCGATACCTGAACATCCGGCTGCACCTCTCCCCCGGTGCCGCGCTGCGCCAGCACGTTCTCAAAGGACATATCGCGGATGAATTGCGATAGAATGTTCATTTTCATTTGTGGCCCGGCTTGTGCGGTGCCATTTTCATGTTCGGCCATGAAAACCTCCTGAAGGGATAATGTTGCCCTCCCTTAGCAGGACGCGGCCCTTCTCTCAATGCCCATCCTGTGCTGTGACAGGGTTGAGCTTCTCAATTGCCGTGAACAAACACTTGCGAAAGAACGGCTTGGCTAACACCATATTTTGTTTCCGCGGGATCAGAATGTCGAGGGTTTCCTTCTCCGCGCGATTGCTCATCAGGATGACCGGCACTTGTGCAAGGCCGCTGCGGATATACTCCAGCTCTTGAGGCACCGCACTTAGCCCACCAATGTGATCGACATCAACAATCAACAAGGACCACCGCTCTGGCCTCGCAATCAGGTCCCCGATCAACGTGTCGTGGTCCGAACACAGATGCACCTCGCAATCGTAATCGGCGAGCCACTCACAGCATTTACGGCTGTTCCGGTCACTCGCCGCACTCACCGCCACCCGCCGCACACGGCTCAGCCCATCCATCCTCGGCCGATAGGACAACCAGACAGGCGGTTCGGTATCAATGATCCGATCATGGATCCCGTCCCAGCTCTCAGCGTCATAGGGGCTTTGCGGCTCTCTCGCAGTGATGCGCATGTAGTACCCACCAAGCATCACGAGAATAAAGCTGACCTGCGCCGCATAAGCCACAAGAATGGCCCACCATAACGACGAGAGGACAAAACCCGCCGCGGCAAACACAACAATCGCGACCCCGAGGCTCAGCAGCACCGCGGTGATTGCAAACCCAGGCTTGGATCGTTTTTGAGCGCGCAAAGCATCATGGCCATTCCCAGGCCCATTGTCCGAGGTCGCGTCGAAACGCGGCTGTATACTCATATTTCTCACTCTGCCCTCGATCGGTGGGGTCGCTCAGGTTTTGGGAAACACAACCATAAGTGGAAACGGTACCGCTAGGCGGTACACGATAGCGGGGGCCATTTCAGGGTCCGAAACCCGTTTCTCATCAAGAGATTGGTATTTCTATCAATAAAACGGCACCTTAGTCGACAAACGCAGCATATCAAACCGCAGGGTCTAGTAAAAGGTGCAACTGAAAGTGTCCAAAGGTTTAATCTGTCTGGGGTTGTAAATCATCAGATAGCTAAGACGTCGTATCTGACGCCCTGTTTGTTCTTCGGCGCATCACCGGTCCCATGACCAGCGGGGTGACATACATCGGCACTTGATAGCAGCCGATGAAAAGCAGCAGGTCAGCGGCAGTGTCCACTGGCAGCGCCCCAAGGAATAGCGCGAGATTGCGATTCCCGGCAATGATGGCAAGCGGCGGTGCCGTCGCAACCCGGCCAAACCGGTCTACGGTGAGAAACACCACAAGTTGCGCCCCGAAATTCAGGCCAAAGACCAACGCCAATGTGCGCCAAAGGTCAGGGCTTGCCGTCAGCAATGCCGGGCCGACAGCCGACATCAATCCAACCACGACCACTGCCATGACCCCGGTAATCAGACCCTCGACCGCCCTTTCCCCTTGATAAGATTGAAAGAACCGCACACGTCTGCGCAGGATCAGGCCAAGTACCCCCGCGACCGCAATCACCGCAAGAAGCTTGGCCGCTGCGATGGCTACCATTGCCGGGCCGCCAAACACCGGCATCACCCAAAACACTGGCAAGGCCGTCAGCGGCAAGAGCATCGTGCCAATGATCAGTTGCCGCAGCGCAGGCGCGGGATCGCCCCCTACCATCAGTGTCAAGCCCGGACTCCCTGTCAGCGGGGCGGCAGCCAGCACCAACACCACCCCGATCCCCAGGGTTGACGCAAGCCCGCCGGCCAAACCGAGGGCGCCGATGGCGGCCATCGGCATGACGACCTGCATGATCAGCGTAATCGCGACATAGCCGGGAACATCACCCCAAGCTGGAAACGCGTGCAAGACGTCAACGCGCAAGGTGCTAAGAAACAGAAGAAAAACAATCATTGGAAAGATCAGAGAGGCCAGGCTTTCGGCGGCCTCGGGCACCAGGATTCCCACGATCAGCCCGAGAACGAGCATCAATCGCCCGTGTCGCGCCAATCCATGCAGCAGCGTGATCAAATCGCTGCCGCCCCGCGCGCCGCCTGATCATATCCGCCCGACAGCGCGCGCAGCAGCGCCGCCAACCGCGACAGTTCTGCCGGGTCCACGCCGATCTGTTGCACCGAGCGCACCAACAAGGCCTCACGCACGCGACCATACTGCGCGCAGTAGTCCTGCCCCGTTTCGGTAATGGCGATGGTTTTTTCCTTACCATTACGACCAGCCCTCACAAGCCCTTGTTTTTCAAGCTTTTTAACAGCGTAATTGACCAGATGCGTGTCCTCGATATTGAGCACGAGGCAGATATCGGCAAGGCTCTTGGCGCGCTCGCGGTGATACACCAGATGCACGATCAGGACCTCCAGCGGTGTCAGTCCCGGCATCCCCGCGGCCGTCATGCAGCGCACCATCCAGCGCTGAAACGCGTGGTTCGCCATCGTCAAAGCAAACTCCATCTCGGACAGTTCCGGCAAACCCGAATCTGCCAGATGCGCCGATGAGACAACAGGTCCTAACGGGCGAGCATTGTCTGAGGTATCCATAGGGCGATCTCCGGAAAGAGTGTCAGAATTGCCGTGGCCAGCACCAAGAGCAGAAAGAACGGAAAGGCATAGCGCGCGATCTCGAAAATGCTGCGCCCGGTAATGGATTGCAGAACAAAGAGGTTGAAGCCCACCGGCGGGGTGATCTGGCTCATCTCCACAACGAGGACGAGGAAAATGCCGAACCAGATCGGATCAATCCCTGCCGCCAGAACCATCGGAAGGATGACCGAAGTGGTCAGGACCACAATGGAAATGCCATCGAGGAACATGCCGAGAATGACAAAGAACACCACAAGCGCCGCAAGAAGCAGATTGGCCGAATAGCCCTGTTCCCCGATCCAGGCCGCAAGCGCGCGCGGGATGCCCGTATAGCCCATGGCAACGGTGAGAAAGGCAGCGCCTGCCAGAATAAAGGCGATCATGCAGGTGGTGATCGTCGCCCCGCGCAGCGCCTCCCACGTTCCCTGCCAATCCAGCGAGCCACCGATGGCCGAGAGGATCAGCGCACCCAGAACGCCCACGACAGCCGCCTCTGTGGGCGATGCCAATCCTGCATAGATCGACCCGATCACCGCGACAATCAACAGGATCGTTGGTCCCAAGAGCGTGATCGCCCTGAGCTTTTCGCCCCAGGACGTCGCTGGCTCGCGCTCCGGCATACGCTCTCTGTTCATCAGCGCCCAGATCATCGTATAGCCCGAGAAAAGCGCGGCGAGCAGAATGCCCGGCCCGATCCCGGCCAGAAAGAGCCGCGCAATGCTCTGCTCTGTGGCCGCGCCATAGACGATCAGGATGATCGACGGCGGGATGAGAAAGCCGAAGGTGCCCGATCCGGCCAGCGTGCCAATGATCATCCGGTCGTCATAGCCGCGTTTCGTGAGTTCCGGCACCGACATGCGCCCAACGGTCGCTGTGGTTGCGGCAGACGATCCCGACACGGCCGCAAACAGCGCGCAGCCAAAGATGTTGGCGTGAAGCAATCGCCCCGGCAGCCGCCCGGTCAGCGGGGCAAGGCCCGAAAACATGTCAGATGACAGCCGCGAGCGAAACAGGATTTCCCCCATCCAGATGAACATCGGCAGCGCCGTCAGATCCCAGATGTTCAGCGCCCCCCAGACCTTTGTGCCAAAGACCAGTTCGGCGGGCGCGGAACTGGCCAGCATCATCGCCACCAGCCCCACGGCGATCAGCCCGAAGCCAACCCAAAGACCAAGCGCCAGGGCACCAAAGAGCACCGCAACCAGCAGCAGAGAGAGGATTTCAATGCCCATCCTGAATGCCCTTTCCGTCTTCGGCCCGTTGAAAGGCAGGGCTTGATCCGCTCAGCAGCACGATCAATTCGTCAAGAAGCGCGATCCAGAACAACATCAACCCAAGCATCATCACCGCTTGTGGTATCCAGAGCGGGAACTTTGCCATCCCAAAGGAAACCGCGTTGAACGTCCAGGAATCCAGCGCCTGAACCCCGGCGCTATAGAGCGCAAAGCCACAAAGACCGAGCGCCAGAACAAGCGCCACCGCAGAGAGCAGGCGGGCAAAGGACGCCGGGACCGAATGGATCAAGAGCGTCACCCGCACATGCCCCCCGGCCCGCAGCGTGCCCGCAAGCGCCAGAAATGCCGCGCCAACGAACAGAAACCCGCCAAGTTCCGACAAAGAGGTGATGGCGATGCCCACCGGCTCTTGATCGAGGGAAATCAGGCTCTTGTCGATCACCCGGCCAAGGACCTGCACCAGAACCAGAAGGGCAATTGCCACCAGCGACAGGGCAGCAAGCACAAAGCCCGCAGCATAAAGACGATCCAGCAGCCCGCGCAGCATCCGCAGTCTCCCTTTGTGTCAGAGGAATGCGGCGCGGGTCGCGACCCGCGCCGATTTGGGGTCAGCGTGCGGAATAGGCCGACAGGATTGCAGCCCCGACATCGCCCGCGCTGGCGCGCCACTCGTCGGCCATCGTCTCGCCGATCTCACGCAGACCGCGTGCAAGCTCTTCTGACGGGGCCGAGACCTGCATGCCGTTCTCCTTGAGGATCGCGATTTTTTCTTCGGTTTCCGCAAGCGACATTTGCCAGCCGCGCGCCTCGGCCATCGCCGAGGCTTCGAACAGCGCCTGTTGCTGCGCCTCGCTCAGCGCCTCAAAAGCGCTCGTGTTCACGAAAACCATGTTCTTGGGCAGCCAAGCTTGCGTGTCGATGTAGTGGCTCACGAAATCCCAGGCCTGCGAGGATACGCCCGTCGAGGGCGAAGTGATCATCGCGGCAACGCGCGAGGTCGAAAAGGCGGTCGGAATATCGCCCGCCTCAACCGTCGTGGGCACTGCGCCCATCAGCTGCGCCAGACGCTCGGTCGCGGTGTTGTAGGCGCGAAAACTGACGCCTTTCATCTGCTCGAGAGAGGTCACTTCCTCGGTCAGGTAGAGGCTCTGGCCCGGCCATGGCACAGCGAAAAGCAGGGTCAGACCCTGCTCCGCCAAGCGCGCCGTCACCTCGTCGCGCGAGGCATCCCAGAGTTTCTTGGCGTCGTCATAGCTTGCCGCCAGAAACGGCACCGAATCGACGCCAAACACGGCATCCTCATTCGCCAGCTGCGACATGAGGATCTCTCCGATGGGTGCCAGCCCCCGGCGCACGGAATCCCGAATTTCGGGATGCGCATAGAGCGAACCTGCCGAATGCACGGTGATGGTCAAGTCGCCGTTGGTCGCGGTTGCGACATCCTTGGCAAACTCCATGATGTTCTGGGTGTGGAAAACCGAGTCGCCGTAGGGCGTGGGCATATCCCAGGTCGTTTGCGCCTGCGCTGCCCCAAAGCTGAGGGCGAACGCCCCCGAGAGGGCAAGAGTGGTGAGGTGTTTCATTGTCGTCTCCCTGATTGAACGATGTGGCCGGTTGTTGCCCCGGTTCAAGGAAAGCTTGACGGATCATTTATAATTTGTCAACAAAATGTAAATGATCCGAAATGGGGACGAATGATATGAACAAGGTCTGGGATTTCTGGATTGACCGCGGTGGCACCTTTACCGATGTGATCGGGCGCAGCCCCGAGGGCGCGATCGAACCGCTCAAGCTCTTGTCCGAGAATCCTGAGGCTTATGAGGATGCGGCCATCGAGGGCATCCGCCGTCTTCTTGGCGGCACCATCGACGCGGCGCGCATCGGAACGGTTCGTATGGGCACAACCGTTGCCACCAACGCCCTGTTGGAGCGCAAGGGCGACGCCACGGTTCTCTTGATCACGCGCGGCTTTCGTGACGCGCTGCGCATCGCCTATCAGGCACGGCCAGATATTTTCGCCAAGGAGATCTTGCTCCCCGAACAGCTTTACTCCCGAGTGATCGAGGTGCCCGAGCGCCTGCGCGCCGATGGCACAGTCGAGAGCCCGCTCGACCTGAGCGCCGTCGCCGACGGTCTGGCCGAGGCCCGCAGCGCCGGGATTGATGCCGCCGCCATCGTGCTGATGCACGCCTGGAAAAACCCCGCGCACGAACTGGCCCTGGCTGATGCGGTGCGCGATGCGGGATTCGCGCAGGTGTCGGTCAGCCATGAGGTCTCGCCGTTGATCAAGCTGGTGGGGCGAGGCGATACGACGGTGGTTGACGCCTATCTGTCACCCATCCTGCGCCGTTATGTGGCGCGGGTTGCCGCAGCACTTGGCGCAACCCCGCCGGGTCAGCCGGGCCCTACGCTGCAATTCATGATGTCCTCGGGCGGCCTTACCGCGGCTGAGCGCTTTCAGGGCAAGGATGCCATTCTCTCTGGCCCTGCCGGGGGCGTCGTCGGCATGGCGCAGACCGCCGCGATTGCCGGGTTTGACAAGGTCATCGGCTTTGACATGGGCGGCACCTCGACCGATGTGGCGCATTACGCGGGCGAGTATGAGCGCGCTTTTGACACCGAAGTGGCGGGCGTGCGGATTCGCGCGCCGATGATGCGGGTGCATACCGTGGCTGCGGGCGGCGGCTCGATCCTTCATGCCGAACCGGGGCGGTTTCGTGTTGGGCCTGACAGCGCAGGCGCCTATCCCGGCCCTGCCTGCTATCGCAATGGCGGGCCGCTGACCGTGACCGACGCTAACGTCATGTTGGGCAAGCTCAACCCCGATTTCTTCCCGCCGATCTTTGGCCCGGGACAGGATCAACCGCTGGATCGCGATATGGTTTCAGCGCGCTTTGCCGAGATCGCCGCAGAGGCGGGCGACGGTAAATCACCCGAGGAAGTGGCCGAAGGTTTCGTGCGCATCGCCGTGGAAAACATGGCCAACGCGGTCAAGAAAATCTCGGTGCAGCGCGGCTATGACGTGACCCGCTATCTCTTGAACTCCTTTGGTGGCGCAGGCGGTCAGCATGCCTGCCTTGTGGCCGATGCTCTGGGCATGGAAAAGGTTCTGATCCATCCGCTTTCCGGCCTTCTGTCGGCCTATGGCATTGGGCTTGCCCGTGTTAGCGCGTCGCGGCAACAAATGGTGGTGGAGCCATTGGAGGACGGCAGCGATAGCCTCATCACCTCCGTGCTTGATGACCTGAGCGCACAGGTCATGCAGGAAATGCAGGCCCAGGGCGTGACCGGGGCCGAAATCCGTCCGCGTCTCTACCTGCGCTATGACGGCACCGATACCGCGCTGCCTGTGGCCTATGGCACCCCGGCGCAGGCACGCGCAGAATTCGAGGCGGCGCATCTGGCGCAGTTCGGTTTTACCACGCCAGACAAACGCGTCATCATCGACAGCGCCGAGGTTGAGGCAACCGATACCGCCGCGCCCGAAGCCCCAGAGAGCGAGGCCAGTCGCCATGCCTCCGAGGCGCAAACGGACACATGCACGAAGCTTTTTTGCAACGGCGAATGGGCCCTTGCGGGCGTATTCCGCCGTGCGGCTCTCGCCCCCGGCAACAGCGTCACCGGCCCTGCGTTGATCATCGAGGATAATCAGACCATTGTGGTCGAGCCCGGTTGGCGGGCCGAGATCACGACCCATGACCATGTGCTCTTGTCACGCCAAGAACGGATGGCGCGGGATATGGCCATTGGTACGACCGAGGCTGACCCGATCCTGCTTGAAGTGTTTAACAACCTCTTCATGTCGATCGCCGAGCAGATGGGCGTAACCCTGCAAAACACCGCTCAATCGGTCAACATCAAGGAGCGCCTCGATTTCTCCTGTGCGGTTTTTGACGCCACCGGCGCGCTTGTGGCCAATGCCCCGCATATGCCGGTGCACCTTGGCTCTATGGATCGTAGCGTCGAGACGA
The DNA here is from genome assembly GCF_963972555.1 of uncultured Roseovarius sp. NCBI lineage: Bacteria > Pseudomonadati > Pseudomonadota > Alphaproteobacteria > Rhodobacterales > Roseobacteraceae > Roseovarius > uncultured Roseovarius sp. The sequence continues at coordinate 55,261 of NZ_CAXAUM010000002.1, read as the reverse complement.
TTATTCGTCTCAATGAGGGGGATATTCACCCCGGTGACGTCTTCGCGCTGAATGCACCCTATAACGGTGGCACGCATCTACCCGACATCACCGTCGTCACGCCGGTCTTTGATGAGGGCGGTCAAACCATTCTCTTCTGGGTGGCTTCGCGCGGGCATCATGCGGATGTGGGCGGCACGGCTCCGGGCTCGATGACCCCACTTGCCACCACGGTGGACGAAGAAGGCGTGCTGATCGACAATTTCCGTCTGGTGGAACAGGGCCAATTCCGCGAGGACGCATTGCGCAAGATTCTCGGTGACCACCCCTACCCCTGCCGCAACATCGACATGAATGTGGCCGACCTCAAGGCGCAGATCGCCGCCAATGCGCGGGGCATCAACGAACTGCGCAAGATGGTCGTGAATTTCGGCCTCGACGTGGTGCAAGCCTATATGGGGCACGTTCAGGACAACGCCGCCGAAGCGGTGGCGCGAGTGCTGGAGAAGCTTTCGGATGGCGACTACGCCTATGAGACCGATACTGGTCAGGTGATCCGGGTCAAGATTACCGTGGACCGTGCCGCTCGTGAGGCAACGGTGGATTTCACCGGCACATCCGAGGCCCGCAAGAACAACTTCAATGCGCCAGAACCCGTGACGCGCGCTGCTGTGCTCTACGTGTTTCGGGTGATGGTCGAGGCACCAATCCCGATGAACGCGGGCTGCCTGCGCCCCATCCGGATCATCGTGCCTGAAGGGTCCATGCTCTCGCCGCGCTACCCGGCGGCGGTGGTGGCGGGCAATGTGGAAACCTCGCAGCATGTCACCAACGCGCTCTTTGGCGCGATGAGCGCCATGGCCAACAGTCAAGGCACGATGAACAATCTGACCTTCGGCAATTACGAATTCCAGTATTACGAAACCATATGTTCTGGTTCGCCCGCAGGGCAATTCAACGATGGACGGCAGTTTTCCGGCACATCGGGCGTGCATGTGCATATGACCAACTCGCGCCTAACCGATCCGGAAATCCTCGAATTGCGCTTTCCGGTGCTGTTGGAAAACTTTGCGCTGCGTCCGGGCTCCGGCGGCAAAGGGGCCGCAAACGCCGGGGATGGGACGATCCGCACCTTGCGGTTCCTCACTCGGATGGATTGCGCAATCCTGTCGTCGCATCGCAACCGCCCGCCGCAGGGCGGCGCAGGCGGCGGCGCGGGTGAGGCGGGCCGAACTGAAGTGCGTCGTCTTTCAGGCGCTGTCGAGGTGCTGAACGCCTGCGACCAGACAGTGCTGGAGGCAGGCGAAGCCGTGACCGTGATCACACCGACGGCAGGGGGATTTGGCCGGGCATAACCCCGGCCATTCTCAAATCTCGGGGTTTGGCAGGCTCTCGAACGCGCGCTTGAGGGCGTCCCCCCATCCATCCGAGATCGTGCTGAAATAAGGATCATCCGCCTCGATGCGGTGCACTGGGGGTAATCGCATGCTGTCCGCCTCGTATATGCACATATCGAGCGGCAAGCCGACCGACAGATTGGCCTTGATGGTCGAGTCAAAGCTGACAAGCAACAGTTTCATCGCATCGGCAAAGCTCATGCCGGGTTCATAGGCGCGCACTAGTATGGGACGGCCATATTTGGTCTCGCCGATCTGAAAAAAGGACGTTTCGCGGCTGGCTTCGATAAAGTTACCTTCGGGGTAGATCAAAAACAGGCGCGGTGGACCGCCCTTGATCTGCCCGCCAAGTATCATCGTGGCGTTGAATGTGCTGTCGGCGCGTTGTCCGGTGCTCGCGTGGGTTTCGATCACATCGCGCAGCGTGCCTGCGACGAGACGTGCGGCCTGAAACATTGATGGCACCGACAGGATGGTCGGGTCGCGTTCGTCATGGGCCTTGGTCCGCTCTTCGAGCAGGCTGATAACGGCCTGTGTCGTTGCCAGATTTCCCGCTGTCAACAGCACCATCGCGCGCTCGCCGGGCAATTGCCAGGTGTGCAGCTTGCGAAAGGTCGAGATATTATCGAGCCCCGCATTGGTACGAGTGTCGGACATGAAGACGATGCCGCGATCAAGGCATAAGCCCACGCAATAGGTCACGTCTGAAACCCTCTGTCACTGTTGCTGCGTCACGTGCAGCGTCACATCCATGTTCTCGGCTGCCATCCCGTAGCGATGCCCGGAAATCGGCGCGGCTTCGGTATAGTCCAGCCCGGTCGCAACCCGCACATAGCGCGTATCGGGCGAAATGGCGTTCGATACATCGAATCCAACCCAACCCAGACCCTCGACATGGGCCTCTGCCCAAGCATGTGTCGCGCTCTGCTCGTCCTGTCCGTCCATACGCAGATAACCCGAAACATACCGCGCCGGAAGACCCATTGCGCGGGCGCAGGCGATGAAAACATGCGCGTGATCCTGACAAACGCCGTGACCGGCAGCCAGCGCATCTTCTGCCGTCCAGGCTATCTCGGACTTGCCGGTTTCATAAGCGATGGCGGCATGCACCCGTGTTGAGAGATCATGAAGCCGGGCAAGATTCCCATCGCCCTCGACACTGCGCAGGATCTCGCGACAGCCCTTGCCGGCGCGAGTATGCTCTGTCGGGCGTTGGAACAGCCATAGCGGTGCCATGCCCTCATGCGGACCGACAATTCCGGCCGTATCGGTCATCTCTACAACGCCCTCGGAGCGGATGATCAATTCGGTCACATCGGGGTCGAAGCTGAACATCACGACGTGATTGCGGTGATGGTCGGTGAATTCGGCCTGCTGCGTGGCGCCCTCTACCGTGACCAACCAACTGATTAGCCGCTGCCCGCGCGTCGGCTTGGGATAGAGCCGTAGTTGTTGCACGCCATACGGGACTGGCGCGGAATAGGTGTAATGGGTGAGGTGCTTTATGGCGAGGTGCATGAGCTATCCGTAAAACCTGTAATCAATCTCGATCTGGTGGCTGAGCTTGCCCAGATGGCCAAGAACTTCCTGCACATATTCATGTAGCCCGTAATCAAAGATTGCGGCGACATCATGGGTCATGAACCGGCGACAGAGCGTGTCGGCCTGCTGGTGGCATGGCAGGCGCAGGTCGTAATCTGTTGCAAGATAGTTGAGATTATCGCGAAGCTTCGCGCAGCAGAAATTCAGGCTGCGCGGCATACGCTTGTCGAGGATCAGGAACTGCGCAATTCCCATCGGTGTGACATCGGGACCAATGGTCAGCCGATACCCGCCCTCGCCACTGACCGAACGCAGTATCGTGTCCCATTGCACATTGTCCAGACGAGAACCAACTGCCGCAGCCGACGGCAGCAGCACATAGTATTTCACGTCAAGAATCCGCGCGGTATTGTCTGCGCGCTCGATAAAGGTGCCGATGCGAATGAAATCATAGATTTCGTTGCGCAACATGGTCCCGAGGATCGCCCCGCGCACCAGCGCGTTGCGCTCGCGGATCAGTGACAGCACCTTGGGCAAATCGCGGGTCGCCACTTTGCGCGCAAGCGCCACTTTCAGCAGCATCCAAAAGGAATTGACCGCCTCCCATGCTTCGTGCGTGAGCGCGGTGCGCACCAGACGCGCGTTGTGCCGCGCCTGTGTGACCACCGCCATCACGGAGGATGGATTGTCAGGATCTCGCAACATCCAGTCGATCGCCAGTTCGGGCAACACTTCGGCGTGTTTCTGTTGATAGCCATAGGCTACCGCCGCAGCCTGCAAGACCGACAGCCAGTCATCGGCACCACTGCCGGCGCGCGTCAGCGCAATGCGCTGCCCGGTCTCGATCATCCGCGATGTATTTTCGGCGCGCTCTAGCAGACGCGCCATCCAGAACAGACCTCCGGCGGTTTTTCCCAGCATCCTTTAGTCCTCCAGCACCCAAGTGTCCTTGGTGCCGCCACCTTGGGACGAATTCACCACCAGCGATCCCTTTTTCATGGCCACCCGCGTCAGCCCGCCGGGCGTCACGTTGATCCCCTCGGGCGACATCAGCACAAATGGCCGCAAATCGACGTGCCGCGGGGCCAGCCCTGACTTGGTGAACACCGGCACGGTCGATAGGCTGAGCGTGGGTTGTGCGATGTAATTGCCGGGCCGTGCGCGCAGCTTGCGCTCGAACTCCTTGAGCTCCTTCTTGCTCGCGGCTGGGCCGATCAGCATGCCATAGCCACCCGATCCATGCACCTCCTTGACCACCAGTTCAGACAGATGAGCAAGAACGTAATCGAGGCTTGCCTTCTCGTTGCAGCGCCACGTCGGCACATTTTGCAGGATGGGCCGCTCGCCGGTGTAGAACTCGACGATTTCGGGCATGTAGCTATAGATCGCCTTGTCGTCGGAAATGCCGGTGCCGGGGGCGTTGGCGATGGTAATGCCGCCCGCGCGATAGACATCCATGATACCCGGAACGCCAAGCGCGCTCTCGGGGTTGAAGTTGAGCGGGTCGAGGAAATCATCATCCACCCTGCGATAGAGCACATCAATGGGCTGATACCCGCGTGTCGTGCGCATCGCGACACGCCCATCCACGATCCTCAGGTCATGCCCTTCGACCAGCTCAATGCCCATCTTGTCCGCCAGAAAGGCGTGTTCGTAATAGGCCGAGTTGTAGATACCGGGTGTGAGCACCGCAACCGTTGGCGTACCCCCGCAGGCCGCAGGCGCAGAGGCCGCGAGCGAACGGCGCAGATTGCGCGGATAGTCCGACACTGGACGCACCTGATTTCTAGAGAACAACTCTGGAAACATCCGCAGCATGGTTTCGCGGTTTTCCAACATGTAGCTGACACCCGATGGTGTGCGCGCGTTATCCTCAAGCACAAAGAAATCATCCGGTCCCGTGCGCACAAGGTCGATGCCGGTGATATGGGTATAAACACCCCCCGGCGGCATCATTCCGATCATCTGAGGTAGAAACGCCACGTTGTTCGCGATCATCTCTTGCGGCACACGCCCGGCGCGCAGGATCTCCTGCCGGTGGTATATATCATGCAAGAATGCGTTGATCGCGCGGACGCGCTGTTCGATGCCCCTTTCCAGCCGCTGCCATTCTCGCCCCGAAATAATGCGCGGAATGATGTCGAACGGGATCAGACGCTCTTCGGCCTCTGACCGCCCATAGACATTGAAGGTAATCCCCGTGAGGCGAAAGAGGTCCTCCGCCTCACGACTTTTGGCCCGCAGACGAGCGGCATCTTCCTCGCTCAGCCAGGCGTCGAACTTGGCATATGGGCCGCGAATTTGCCCGTTCTGCCCCTGCATTTCATCGAACATATCCATAGGATCATGCTTTCCCTGTCCGGGGGCCTGTGCAATCGAAATTGTTGCGACAAGCCTGTCCCGATGCGGTTTCATGCCCGCTTATCCCTCAGTCATGCACAAATTTTGGGCTTTGGCAAAGAGTTGTCGTGTTAACTTGGATCTAACTCTCAAAAATAAAGTAAGCATGTCTTACAAAAAACATTAGTTTTTATTCCTTTTTGTTAGCAAAACTCATAATTATAAATAGGGCGACAACCGCAAAGATAAGCCAGAGGATTCCGTGACCCGATCGTCCGAGATGTTGCACGTCACCGTTCAGCGCGGCACGGCACAAGATCCCCGCAAACAGCGGTTCGACGTTCCCGCGCGGGAAAATCAGACGGTGCTTGATGTGGTTAGCTGGATTCAGCAAGAGGTGGATCCGACGCTCAGCTATCGCTTTGCCTGCCGCGTGGGCATGTGCGGCTCTTGCGCCATGATGGTCAACGGCGTGCCGCGCTGGACCTGCCGCACCCATGTCAGCCGAGTTGCCGAGAGCGGACAGCTGGACATCGCGCCCTTGCGCAACCTGCCGGTGATCAAGGATCTGGCAACCGACATGGACCCGTTCTTTGACAAATGGGTCGCCGCCGAAGGGCGGCACCACCCGACGCGCGGTCGCCTGGAAGAGTTTGACCCGATCAAGCCGGACGACCCCAACCGGGATGAGGCCAATCTTGGCATCGAATGTATCAATTGCGGCATCTGCTATGCTGCCTGCGATACGGTGGCGGGCAATCCTGATTACCTTGGCCCTGCTGCCTTGCAGCGCGCTTGGACCCTGCTCAACGACAGCCGCGATGCCGACCTGGCCGGTATTCTGGCGGCAGTTTCCGGCAAGGGGGGCTGTCACAATTGTCACTCGATGGGCAGTTGCGCGCAATATTGCCCAAACGGATTGAATCCGATGCGCGCGATTGCGGGCCTGAAGCGCGAAACGGTCAAGGCGGCCCTTCGGTGGAAACGCGATGCTTGATCTGCGGCTCTACATGGCACAGCGCCTTAGCGCGCTGGTGATGGGTCCCTTGGTGCTAGGGCATATCGCGGTGATGATCTACGCCATTCAGGGCGGGCTCAGCACGGCGGAAATTCTTGGCCGCACCCAAGGTAGTCTACTTTGGTTTTTCTTCTACGGCACCTTTGTGGTGGCAGTGTCTGTCCATGCCGCCATCGGACTGCGGGTGATCGCGCATGAGTGGCTTCGCTTGCGCGGCGTCGCTCTTGTCGTGCTGACATGGGGCATCTTTGGTGCGCTTCTCGCCCTTGGCCTCAGCGCTGTTTTCGCGGTGACGCTGCCATGAAACAGCCGGCCCGTTCGCACCCACTCTGGTTTGCCTTTGTGCTACACCGTGTCTCTGGCCTGGCGCTTGCGTTGTTTCTTCCTGCGCATTTCTGGCTTCTGTCACAGGCGATTTCCGCGCCTGCCCGGCTTGATGGATTTCTCGCCTTCGCCGAAAACCCTTTGGTAAAGATTGCTGAGTTCGGCCTCGTGTTTCTGCTCGCCGTCCATATGTTCGGTGGCCTGCGTCTGATGGCGCTCGAATTCCTGCCATGGTCCGACCGTCAAAAGACATTGGCGGCTGGGGCGGTCGGCGTAGCGCTCTTCCTGTCCGGCACGTTTTTCCTGAGGGCGATCTGATGACCCATATCGACCGGCATGATACCGACATCCTGATTATCGGCACCGGTGGCGCAGGTCTTTTCGCAGCGCTTCATGCGCAGCAATCCGCACCGGCTGGCACGCGGATTACCATTGCCGTCAAGGGCCTCATCGGGAAATGCGGCTGCACGCGCATGGTGCAGGGTGGCTATAACGTGGCGCTGGGCGGGGGCGATAGCGTCGAGCGGCATTTCATGGACACCATAAAGGGCGGCAAATGGTTGCCCAATCAGGATATGGCGTGGAAACTCTGTGAACAGGCGGTGGTGCGTATCCATGAGCTAGAGAATGAAATCGGGTGCTTCTTCGACCGCAACGCCGATGGCACGCTGCATCAAAAGGCGTTTGCCGGGCAGACCGCCGACCGCACGGTCCACAAGGGCGACCTGACCGGGATAGAAATCATCAGCCGTTTGATGGAGCAGGTTCTGGCGCGGCCGGTCGAGAAGTTGCAGGAACACCGCGCGATTGGCCTCATCCCCACGCGCGACGGTAGCGCGCTCGCGGGCGTGCTCTTTATCGACATGCGCACAGGCGGTTTTCGTCTGGTTCGGGCAAAGACGGTGCTGATGGCCACCGGTGGCGGGCCGACCATGTACAAGTACAACACCCCCTCGGGTGACAAGACGATGGATGGTCTTGCCATGGCGCTGCGGGCGGGGCTGGAGCTGCGCGACATGGAGATGGTGCAGTTCCATCCCACCGGCCTCTTGGCGGGGGACCATACGCGCATGACCGGAACGGTGCTGGAAGAGGGGCTGCGCGGCGCGGGGGGTCAGCTTCTCAACGGCGCGGAAAACCGCTTCATGTTCGACTATGACCCCAAGGGCGAGCGTGCGACGCGCGACGTGGTCAGCCGCGCCATCTATGCCGAGATGCGCAAGAACAATACGTCTGCGAATGGGGGCGTCTTTATCTCCATGGCGCATCTTGGCCCCGAGAATGTGCGCGCCAAGTTCCCCGGCATGGTCAAACGCTGCGCCGATAGCGGCTTCGATCTGGCGGGCGGGTTGGTCGAGGTGGTGCCGACCGCGCATTATTTCATGGGCGGTGTGGTGGTTGATCCCGACACCCGCACCGCTATGGAAGGGCTCTATGTGGCGGGCGAGGATGCCGGCGGCGCGCATGGCTCGAACCGTTTGGGCGGTAATGGTGTGGCTAATTCCACCGTCTATGGTGGTGTTGCGGGCGACGTGATGGGCGCTGATATTCGCACTATGGGGGCGCTGCGCGATCCCTGCCCCGAGGTGTTGCAGGCCGAGATTGACCGCGCCCTGCATCCCCTCACGCGGCAACCCGCGCCGGTCCATCCCCTGCGCGCCGCCCTGCAAGAGGCGATGTGGGACGATGTCGGCGTCATGCGCACCGGTACGGGCATGGAGCGTGGTTTGACCCGCGTGGCCGAGATTTCCGATGCGCTGATGGATGTCGGCGTCGCAGGCGATAATCTCGCCTTCAACCTCACTTGGCACGACTGGCTCAACCTGCGTTCACTCTGCGACGTATCCAAGGCGATTACGCTTGCGGGCCTTGCGCGCGAAAACTCACGCGGCGCACATTATCGCGAGGATTTCCCCGACGAGGGCGATCTCGATGCGTCCTATTTTACCGTGATCACGCAGACGGGCGGCGATCTGACCGTGCGCCGCGACCCGGTGCAATTCACCATCATTCGCCCCGGCGAGACAATCCTGCCCGAGAATGAGCCCGAAACACTGGTGGCCGCGCAATGATCTCGATCGACCTTATTCAGAAAACCGCCGAGCGCCTGATGGACAAGGCGGCCATCGAAATCCCCGAGGATTACCTGACTGGCCTTCAGGCCGCGGCCGAAACCGAGGATGGCGATCTCTCGTCCTTCGTCCTGCAAGCCATGCTGGAGAATTACAAGGCCGCCAAAGAGGACCGCCGCGCGATGTGTGGCGATACGGGCTGTCCGCGCTGGTATGTGAAAATGGGCAACGAGGCCCGGATCGAAGGCGGGCCGGTCGCGCTTGAATCCGCGCTGCGCCGCGCCACCGCCAAGGCCACCTATGACGTGCCCCTGCGCCCCAACCGCGTGCATCCGCTCTGGCGGACGGATCACAACAACAACGTGGGCATCGGCGCACCCGAAATCGAATACGGGTTCGAGCCGGAGGGCGATTGGATCGACCTCATCACCGTCCACAAGGGCGGCCTCTTTGGCACCGATTACAGGATGCTGTTTCCCTCTGACGGCATCGAGGGGATCAAGCGCTTTTACCTCGATAGCCTCGTGGCCTTTGGCAAACGCGGGTTGGCCTGTCAGCCGGCAATCATCGGCATCGGGCTGGGTGGGTCCAAGGATACCTGCATGGTGCTGGGCAAGCGCGCGGCCTGCTTGCGCGTCGTGGGCAGTGAGAACCCGGACCCGAAGATCGCCGCATTGGAGCGCGAGTTCAAGGAACTGGGCAATTCCATCGGCATGGGCGCTATGGGATTTGTCGGCAAGAACATGGTGATCAACTGCAATATCGAGGTGGGCTATTGCCATACCGGGGGTATGCAGATGTCGGTGCATGCCTTTTGCCTGTCGTCCCGCCGGGCGGTGGCGCGCCTCTATCCTGATGGGCGCGTCGCATACCGCACCGATCCCGATTGGTTCACCCCCTATCAGCGCCGCGAAACCGTCGACTGGCAGGGCGGCGCACAGGAGGCGGCAGAATGACGAAACCCCGCGAAATCCGCCTGAGCACCACGCCGACGCCAGGGGCGCTCTCTGAATTGCGTCTTGGCGACATCGTCTATCTCGACGGATTGCTCTATACGGCGCGCGAAGGTGTCTATATGCGCGCGCTAGAGGAAAAGGCGAACATCCCGCTGGAGTTGCCCAGTCAGAGCGCTGCGAATTTCCATTGCTCACCCGCCGCTGCCATTCGCCCCGATGGGTCGTTCAACATGGGGGCCGTCACGGCCACCGCCTCGTTCCGCTTTGCCAAATGGCTGCCGGAATGGATGGCCAAGACCGGTGCAAAGCTTATCATCGGCAAGGGCGGTATGTCGTCGAAGGATTACAAATCCTATTTCGTGCCCAATGGTGCGATTTATCTCTCGACCGTAGGTTACGGCACTGGTGCATTGTTGGGGCGTGGTATCGAAAAGGTCGAGGCCGTGCATTGGCAAGAGGAACTGGGTCTGGCGCAGGCGATGTGGGTCATTCGCTGCAACAAGATGGGGCCGTTCATCGTGGCATCTGACCTTGAGGGCAATTGCCTGTTCGAGCGCGAGAACGCCAAGATTGCCGAGAATCTGGCGCGGGTATATGAAGGCACCCGCCCCGCGACGCTCAAACGCTACGGCGAGACGGATGACCGTTCGGACGAAGTCATCGGCTAGAGCACTGCGCGTAGCATCAAAACCAGTCCTGAAACAAAGGTCATCAAGATCAGCAATCGGCGAAAGGCCATATCGCTCAGGCGTTTGAACACCGTAATCCCGATTTGCGCCGCCAAGAGCGCGGCTGGAATGGCCATCGCGAGATAGATCAAGGTTTCATGGGTATAGGCCCCCTTGAGCGCGAGCAGCATCGTCGTGACCGCCAGAACCACCACATTGAACGGTTGCAAGACCGCGCGTGTTTCCTGCTTGGGCCAGGGACGCAGCGTGCACCACATCATCGGCAACGCGCCAGAGAGCGAGGCGGCACCGCCCAGAATACCCCCCAGGAACCCGACCAGCATATCCCAGAACGGCGTCGCGCGCTCGAACCGTGGCAGGCGTGCGCGCAGGGTGAAATAGCCACCGTAAAGCAACAGCATTGACGCCACCACGATCTTGAGCGTGCTGGCTTCAATCACGCTGAGGATCATCACCCCAATGGGAATCCCCGCTAATCCGGGCAGCAAAAACCGCGCCAGCCGCCGCGTGTTCTGCCTGATTGCGGCGCGCACAATCCAAAGGCCTTGCAGCCCGGTGATGACCGAGAGCACGACTAGCATTGCTACCGCCTGAAAGGGCGGCAGCACGACGAGAAAGAAGCCAAGGGCGAACAGCGCCGTGCCAAACCCGGCCAGCCCGTTGATGAATCCGCCCGCCATCGCTCCGGCAATGACATAGGGTATGACCTCGGCGCTCATCCCGCCGGCCCGCCCGTGGATGGGGTGAAAACGCCGATCTCGACGGCACCCATCAGGGCCTTGTGGATTTCCTGGATGATGCGGATGCGTGGGTTGTCTCGCCGATAGGCCAGCGTCAATTGCCGCACGGGTGCGCCATCAGGCAGCGGCACACGGCGCAACGGAAGCGGCTGTACACCCCGCACACATCGCGCAGGCACGATGGACACACCTAGCCCCGCAAGCACCATGCTCGAAATCGCCTCTAGCCCCTGAAGTTCCATCGTGACCGACACGGGAATCCCGTGCTCGCGCAGCCAACCGTCGATCAGCCCCCCGACAACAGCATCGCGGCTGAACCGGATGAAGGGATGTCGGACCAAAAGTTCGCGCACATCGTCGCCCTCTGTCTCTTGTGGGGCGAGCAGTTCCATAGGTTCTTGTGCGATGTCGGCATGGTCGATTTCGGGGGGCAATGGCCCTTGGCGTGACAGCACCGCCGCATCAAGCGCGCCCCGCTCGACCTCGGCAATCAGCGCGGTGGTCATTCCCGGCACGATACGCACATGCAGGTCTGGATAGCTTTCCTTGAGTAGTCGAACCGACAGAGGTGTCAGCCCCGTCAGTGTCATCGGCACCGCCCCGAGAGAGATCTCGCCACGAAACCCCTCGTCCCCCAGGACCGATGGCACGATGGCGTCGTAGGCGCGAACGATGTCGCGCGCCCGCGCGACCAAGGCGCGTCCTGTCGGCGTCAGCTCTGGAGACCTGCGTGAACGGTCAAAGAGCACAACGCCCCATTCGTCCTCCAGGCTGCGCATCTGTTGGCTTACGGCGGCATGGGTGACAAATACTGCCTCGGCGGCGGCGCTAAAGGTCTTGTGATCATCCACCGCAATCAGGGTGCGCAAGCGCCGGATTGACATGCCCCGTCTCTTTCGTAAGTTTAATTAATGCATCCTGTAACGGAATATTGCTTATATTAAGTCTGTCTTAAAGTTACACCTAAAGACGACGGCGTTGCAATCCGCGAACAGGCCAGCCGCCGATACCACAGAGGAGGAGGAAAACATGAAGCTGAGACAGTTGGGCGCGGTTTGCGCCATGGGGCTTGGCCTTACGGCGACTGCCGCATTGGCCGAATATCCCGAACGCCCCATCAACATGGTCATTCCCTATGGCGCAGGCGGCGCGACCGATATTTCGGCCCGCACAATCGCAGAGCCGCTGGGCACCGTGGTCGGCAAGCCTTTGGTCATGTCGAACATCACCGGGGCAGGGGGCGCCACAGGATCGGTCGCGGTGCAAAATGCCAAGGCGGACGGTTATACTATGCTCTTCGCGCGTGTCGGCTCGCATACCGTCAACCCGGCGATGAAGGCGACGCTGCCCTATACGCTTGACGATTTCCGCTTTGTCACGGTTTATGAGATCAACCCCGTTGCCTGCGCGGTGCGCCCAGATTCCGGTATTGAGACGATCGAGGATTTGGTCGCACTGACAGAATCCGAAGGCACCAGCTTCAGTTCCTCCGGTGTCGGCTCGATGCTGCATCTCGCGGCGGTAATGGTGCTGGATGAGTTCGGCGTCGAGAACCCGCTCGACAAGGCGATCCATATCCCGCAAGGCGGCGGTGGCGAGGCGGCAACCGCCGTTCTCAACGGAACCGTGACGTTCATCTGCACCAACACATCAGCACTTGCCAATTTCGTGGCCAATGGTCAGTTGAAGCCGATCCTCGTAACCACCGCCGAACCTGTGCCGGGCTTTGATGCGCCGACCGCCGTCGACCTGGGCAAACCTGATCTGACGCAATTGGTCGGCTGGACCGGGATCGCCGGGCCGGATGATCTGCCTGACGATGTAGCCGCAAAATGGGGTGAATGGATGGCTGCGGCTGCGGGAGACGAAAAATTCATTGCACAGATGAGCGCACTTGGGTCGGTCATCAATGTCATGAGCCCCGAGGAGGCCAATGCCTTCATTCAGACGCAATATGAAACCTTCCGCGCGCTGGTCGATAAACTCGGCATGCGCATCGAAGGCTGAAGGCACTCGCGAACGTCGGTCGGGCACCGCGATGCCCGGCCGCTCAAGGCCTGCAATCTGATCGGGGAGGATCAGGGTGAACAAACGCGCAATTCAGGTGCAACTGGGCATCGGCGCCTGTGTGGCCTGTGTTTTTTTGATCCTATATGCAATTCCCTATTGGATCTCTGCCCCAAGCAATATCCGGAACATCGTGTTGTCGCCCCGCTTCTGGCCCTATGCAATCGCCGGTTTGACGGGGTTGGTCGGACTCGGAATGTTGTTTGCGAACCGCAAGGCGAATGCGGATGACGCGCCTGTCAATGACCCGATCCAAGACCCGCGGGCGGGATTGATCCGGCTGGCAGGCATGGCGGTATTGATGACCGTCACCTTCTGGCTCTTGCCCCGCATCGGCATGGTCTGGACCACGATGCTGGCCTTTGCGTCGCTCGCTTTTCTGGTCAAGACGCGTCATCCCAAGACCGCGTTGATCTGTGCCGTGACTGTTCCCCTGCTGCTCTATGCCTTCTTTGCTCATGTTGCGGGCGTCGCCATTCCGCAGGGTGAATTTGTGAGGCTGCCATGAGCGTGATTGACAGCATCATGGCCGGTCTTGCGCTGGTTGGAAACGTCGAGGCGATTGTGTCCTTGGCGATAGGTATCGTGATCGGTGTGATCGGTGGGGCAATTCCCGGGATTTCGGCGACAATGGCGGTGGCTCTGACACTGCCCTTTACCTTTCCTATGCAGCCGATCAACGGAATCCTCTTGCTTTTGGGGGTCTACAAGGGCGGCATATTTGGCGGCTCGATCCCGGCCATCTTGATCAAGACACCGGGCACGCCCGCCTCGTCGGCCACAGTCTTAGACGGGCATCCTATGGCGGCGCGTGGCGAGGCGGGGCGCGCGCTGGGCATGGCGCTCTGGGCGTCTTGCACGGCGGATCTGATCTCGAATCTCGCGCTGATCCTTTTCGCGGGCTGGCTTGCCTCTTTCGCGCTCAGCTTTGGGCCGCCGGAATTTTTTGCGCTTATTCTGTTCTCGCTCACGATCATCGCGGGCGTGTCGGGCGAAAGCCTCCTGCGCGGCGCTCTCGCGGCGCTTTTGGGGCTGCTCTTGGCAACCATTGGCCTTGATCTTGTCTATGGCACCAATCGCTTCACCTTTGGCGATCCCAACCTGATGGGAGGTCTGAATTTCATCGCCGTTCTGATCGGACTCTTTGCCATCCCCGAGGTCATAAACATGGTTTGGAATCCCACCGGTCATATCGGCAAGGTGCAGGCCCTGGGCGGTAAATGGGTCACGTTCGCCGAATATAAGCGCTGCTTCCGTTCCATCGTGCGTGGCAGTTTCATCGGTGTCTTTCTGGGCGCGATCCCTGGTATCGGCGCGGCCCCCGCGGCCTTTCTGAGCTACTCCGAGGCCCGCCGCAAATCCCCCAACAAGGCCAATTTCGGCAAGGGTGAGATCGAGGGCGTCGCCGCCTCGGAGGCGGGCAATAACGGCGTGGCGGGTGCCACTCTGATCCCGCTTTTGGCCTTGGGCGTGCCCGGCGATGTGATCACCGCCATCATCATCGGGGCCTTTATGGTGCATGGATTACAACCGGGACCGATGATGTTCGTGATGAACGTCGATATCATATACGGCCTCTTCATCGGCCTCATCTTTTCCTCTGGCTTGCTCTTGATCGTGGGGGGCTTGGCAATTCGCGGTTTCAAGCCCGTGGCTGACATCCCGAAGCGTATCCTGATGCCGATTGTCCTCGTGCTGTGCATCTACGGCGTCTTTGCGGTCAACAACAACATCTTTGACGTTGGCGTTATGTTCGTGATGGGTTGGGTGGGGTTCGTCATGTCCCGCTATCATATTCCCGCCGCCCCCTTCCTGATCGCCTTCATTCTGGGGCCCCTGCTCGAGGATAATTTCCGTAAATCCATGCTGATGTCTGGCGGATCGCCCGATGTGCTGTTGCGGGGGCCAATCACATGGTTCTTCTGGACCTTGACGCTGATTGCGGTCGTTGCGATTGCGCGAGGCACGCTTGACAAGGCGCGAGACAAGGGCTGAACTCGCCTAGCATTTGACAATCTTTCTTGGTTTTTCTGCGTGATAAGATTTTCGTGACAGGCCCTCCTGGGGCTATGAAAGCACGGGTTCCCTTCATATATTCAGAAATGAAGATATAATCGTTGGGTGCGCCTGACGAGGTTTTGCCATGGCGAGAGAGGAAGAAGAATGACCGGAGCCGAAACTGAATTTACCCCGCTTATGTCATTCGCGGGCGGTGTGCTGATCGGCTTGTCAGCCGTGTTGCTGATGTTTCTCCAAGGTCGGATCATGGGGGCCACCGGCATTTTGTCAGGGTTGATTACAGGCGGTGTGCCGGGCGACAAGAGCTGGCGTGCGGCGATGGTCGTGGGCATGATTGCCGGACCGCTTGTGGTTCTGGCGCTGACCGGACAAATGCCAGAGGTCGAGGTGCCGATCAGCCTGCCAATGATCGTGATCGGCGGGTTCATCGTGGGGATCGGCGTGACTTTTGGGTCTGGCTGTACCTCGGGGCACGGGGTTTGCGGGCTTGCGCGGCTCTCGCCCCGGTCCTTTGTGGCCACGCTGACCTTTATGGTGGTGGCTATTTTCACAGTTTATGTCATTCGTCACGTGATCGGAGTCTGAGCCATGCGCATTCTTTCTGCCCTGCTTGTCGGCCTTGTCTTTGGCGTGGGGATTGCCATCTCTGGCATGATCAACCCAGCCAAAGTACTCAATTTCTTTGATATTGCCGGGACATGGGATCCGAGCCTGATTTTTGTCATGGGCGGTGCGCTGCTGACCACGTTTATCGGCTATCGCCTTGTTCTCAAACGCCCCGGCCCGATTGTCGAGGCGGAATTCAAGCTGCCGACCAACACAGTGATCGACGCTCGCCTGATCGGGGGATCGGCGGTCTTTGGCCTAGGTTGGGGCATCGCCGGATTTTGCCCCGGCGCGGCGGTCCCGGCCCTTGGCTCTGGCAGATACGAGGTTTTGGCCTTTGTCGCAGCACTCTTGGCCGGGCTTTGGGTGGCCAAGATGATCCAGACGAAACAGGCAGACAGAAGGGTCACGGCATGATGGACTATCCTGTGAACATGGGCGTGACGCCCGAAGTCAAGGCGTTCTTTGACGAGGCCACGAATACCATCAGCTACGTGGTCAAGGACCCCGGCTCCTCCGCCTGTGCTGTGGTTGACAGCGTAATGGATATCGACATGGCGGCGGGGCGGATCACCTATGATCATGCTGATGCTATGATCGCCTATATTGAGGATCACGGCCTTAGCCTCGATTGGATCATCGAGACTCATGTCCACGCCGACCATCTCTCGGCGGCACCCTATATTCAGCAGAAGCTGGGCGGCAAAATCGGGATTGGTGAGAAAATCCTTGTCGTGCAGGAAACCTTTGGCAAGATTTTCAACGAAGGCACTGAATTTCAGCGTGACGGTAGCCAGTTCGATGCGCTGTTCAAGGATGGCGACACCTACAAGGTCGGGCAAATGACCTGCTTTGCCATGCACACGCCCGGACATACGCCCGCCTGCATGGTGCATGTGATGGGCGATGCGGCCTTTGTCGGCGATACGCTCTTCATGCCGGATGGCGGTTCGGCGCGCGCGGATTTTCCCGGCGGTGATGCCGGCGAACTCTATGACAGCATCCAGAAGGTGCTATCCCTGCCTGACGATATGCGTCTCTTCATGTGCCACGATTATGGCCCCAATGGCCGCGACATTCAGTGGGAGACCAGCGTGAGGGCGGAGAAAGCGCATAATATCCATGTCGGCGGCGGCAAAACTCGCGAGGAATTTGTGAAGTTCCGCACAGAGCGTGACGCGCAGCTTGCCATGCCGCGGCTGATCTTGCCCTCCTTGCAGGTCAACATGCGGGCGGGCGAAGTACCCCGTGACAGCGACGGCAATCCGATGTTGAAATTGCCGGTCAACCGGCTCTGAACAAACGCCCAGACAAGCAGGGAGAGGCCGAAATGAACCCTAGCCAAGTCGGTCGCTTCCTGCCCATTCTGTACTGGGGCCGCCATTATTCGCGGCACATGCTGACCGATGACGCTTTGGCAGCGGTGATCCTGACGATCATGCTGATTCCGCA
Organism: uncultured Roseovarius sp.; assembly: GCF_963972555.1. NCBI lineage: Bacteria > Pseudomonadati > Pseudomonadota > Alphaproteobacteria > Rhodobacterales > Roseobacteraceae > Roseovarius > uncultured Roseovarius sp. Next base: position 38,060 of record NZ_CAXAUM010000002.1, on the reverse strand, counting down.
ATCTTTGGCCTATGCGCTTCTTGCTGGTTTGCCGCCGTGGCTGGCGCCATTCTGCTGAGGCTCGGTTTCGGAGTTGAAACCGGAGTTTCTGTCGGTGTGATCCTCTCTATCGGTCTGCACCTCTATCGTAGTTTCCGGCCTCATATTGCCGAAGTGGGCCTTGTTCCCGGCACCCAGCATTTCCGCAATATCCTGCGCCATCTGGTCCTGATCAATCCAGCGGTCGTGACCTTTCACCCCGATCAAAGCCTCTATTTTGCCAATACCCGTTTTGTCGAGGATCACGTTTTTGCGCGCGTGCATTCCGGGGGCCGGTGAGCGATGCGGTTCTCATGTGTTCCGCCATCAATGAAATTGACCTGAGCGCGGTCGAAACACTGGAACAGATCAATAAACGGCTCAAGGAGATGGGCATCCGCCTGCATCTGTCAGAGGTCAAAGAGCCAGTGATGGACCGGCTGTGCCGCGCGCATTTCCTGAGCGATCTCACAGGCCAGATATTTCATGCGCAATACGACGCCTTTACGGTCCTCAGCCCCGATGCAGCGGCGGACGATCAGGCAAAGCCGGTGATAAGCTGACGCAATCCAATCGCCGCACCTACAAAGATTGCGGCAAAGGTAACAGGCGCGCTGAAAGACAGAACGGAAAAGGCGGAAATCCCCTGACCGACGGTGCAACCAAAGGCCAGCACCGCGCCGAAGCCCATGCAGACCGCGCCCAACATCTGCCGCCGCAATTCCCGCGGATCCTCGCAGGCTTCCCACCGGAAATGGCCTTTGATCAGGCTGCCGCAAAATGCACCGGCCAACACACCAAAAACGGATGCCACGCCAAAGCTGAGGCCGCCACCGCTTGCCGTCATCAAAAAGATAATGGTTTCCCCGAGAGGCGCAGAGAAAGTATGCGTCTGCACCGGCTGCGGAATAAAGCCATGCGTGGCCACCCAGGAAGTGCCGAACCAACCAGACGTGACCGCAAGTCCAACCATCGCCCCCCAAAAGACCGCACGGCGGTTCCGCAGAAAGTTGCGCGAGGCAAGCGCCGCAAAACAGATCAGCGCTGAAATTGCCGCTCCCACCCAGACCATCGGTAATCCGGTGAGCGCTCCAAGAACCTGCGCATAGGACTGGTTTTCGAACGCGGGGCTTGTTGCCTCTGTCGCGAGGATACGCAATCTCGCAAAGGGGCCCGACATCATCACATAGGCCGATATTCCCATCACAAGAACGATCACGAACGCTCTTAGATCGCCGCCGCCAAATCGGGCAAGCGCGCCAAATCCACAATTTCCGGCAAGCGACATGCCGTAGCCAAAGAGCAGGCCGCCCGAAACACTGGCCAGCGGTGACCATGGCGTGATCCAATAGGCATTGGCTGAAATATCGAAAAGGTCGAGCCCGGCCAGCCCAAAAGCGGTGATCCCGGCCACCCCAATGGCCAGCCCCCACATCCGCAGCCGCGTATCGCTCTGCTGATAAAGAAGATCCTCGATCGCGCCCAGAGTGCAGAACCGTCCCACGCGTGCCGCCAGCCCAAGGACCATGCCGCCGACAAAACCAAAGAACAGGATGATCATGGGTTCAGGGATGCCGCCGGGCATGATGCTCCTCCGTTTGACGCTGGCAAGGTCGCGATGCGTGGATCACGGTTGCTTGCAAAACAGATCGTAGACAACTTCGAGCATCTGTATCGCGCGGCGGTCTGTCAAACGGTAATAGATAGCTTTGCCTTCACGTCGTGGTGTAACCAGACCTTCCAGGCGCAAGCGTGAGAGTTGTTGTGACACGGCCGCCTGTCGCGCCGAGAGCAGATCCTCAAGCTCGGTCACGCTCTTTTCCCCGGTTGCGAGATGACACAGGATCATCAAACGCCCTTCATGGCTGATCGCCTTAAGGAACTCTGCCGCCGTATGCGCCAGATCAAGCATCGCATCGACGCTCTCGTCAGACACGTCCATTTGTGGAGGAGGCGAGCGGCGCAACATCGGGATCACGGTGCCTTGGTGGCATCGGGGTGCGCATCCAAAAGCTGTGTCAGAAGAAACCAGAAGAACTCGTCGCCCGCATAGCCTTCGATCCGCCCCAGTTCCTCACCACCCTCGACCAGAACAAAGGTTGGAGTAAACACCGGACGGCTGGCAAAGGATATGTCGCCGGGCAGTTCACCAATCTGAACCCGGCGCAACGGCGCGCGCGCGCCCTCAGCGGTCTTTGGATACGCCGGGCCAATCTCGACATTCCATTGCTCGCACCAATGGCAGCCGTGCCGCTCGACCATGATCAATTCTGCCGCCATGGGCGGAGCTATTAGGCCGAATGTCACGAAAAAGCTGACAAGGGAGGCGGCAAGTATACGCATCGGTCTTCCGATTGACGGATAGAATAAAACATATGATAGTTTGAATATGTATGCGGATCAACCCGTCTGAGGATGCCCGATGTTCGATGTCTCACTGCTTAGCGCCTTTGTCGGGGGATTGATCGTCTTTTTCTCGCCCTGCGTGCTGCCAATCGTGCCCTTTTACCTCAGCTACATGGCTGGGGCGTCGATGTCCGAGATCAGCGCGGAGGGTCGTCTTGCTCCGGGTGTGCGCCGTCGCGCCTTTGCCGCGTCTGTCATGTTTTCTGCGGGAATCATCACGGTCTTTGTATTGCTAGGCGCCGCAGCTTTTGGCCTAAGCCAGGCGTTCCGGGGATTTCAGACAGAGTTTCGCATGTTTGCCGCATTTGTTGTCCTGATCCTCGGACTGCATTTTCTGGGCGTGCTGCGCATCGGCTTTCTCAACCGAGTGTTCCAGATGGATGCCGGTGACACCAGGAATATGTCAGTTCTCGGAGCCTATGTGGTGGGGTTTGCGTTTGCAGCCGGCTGGACGCCCTGTGTGGGCGGCGTGCTGACGGCGGTGGTCTTTACTGCCAGCACCGAGGCTACGGCGATGAAAGGGCTGGTGCTCCTCTTGGTTTTTGGCCTCGCTATGACCACGCCCTTCATGATGGCCTCACTCTTTATCGGGCCGTTCCTGCGCTTTGCCTCGAAATTCCGCCGCCACCTACCCAAGGTCGAAAAAGCGATGGGGCTGCTCTTGATCGTCTTTGCTGCGCTCATTGCCACCGACAGCGTCAATTACATCGCCCAATGGATGCTGGAGACATTTCCAGCCTTTCAAAACATCTGATCAAGGAGAAGCGTTATGACAAGAATGTTGACCCTGCTGGCTGCTGCTCTGTTCGCGCTGCCAGTCGCTGCAGTGGAACTGGGCGATGACGGCCTGCACAAGACGGATTGGATGCGCGACACCTTCAAGGACCTGCGTGAGGATCTGGCTGATGCAAATGCCGAGGGCAAGCGTCTGATGGTGATCATCGAACAGCGCGGGTGCATCTATTGCACCAAGATGCATGAAGAGGTGTTTCCCCGTCCCGAAATTGCCGATTTCATCCGTGATAATTTCTTTGTCGTGCAGCTCAATTTGCACGGCGATTTGGAGGTTGTCGATTTCGACGGTGAATCACTGTCGGAGAAACAGGCCGCGCGCAAATGGGGGCTGCTCTTTACGCCGTCGATTCTGTTTCTGCCCGAAGAGGTGGCAGAGGATCAGACAGCCGCACAGGCAGCGGTGGCGATGATGCCCGGTGCCTTTGGCCCCGGCACCACGTTGGACCTGCTCACTTGGGTGCAGGAGAAACGGTACTTGCTTGATACCGAAGAGGATTTCCAACGCTATCACGCACGCCGCATCGCCGAACGCGAAGCGGCAAAATCGCAGTGAGCATGCGCGTGAGAATACATTAAATTCAAGAATACGAATTTATTGTTGTGTGATCGCGAATTTGTGTTCTATGATATACAAAAATCTGAATGTGTTAGGGAGGACGCATGAAACGATCAATTCTCACGGTGTCGCTGATCTGCGCGACAATGAGCGCGTCAGCGGCTGAAGTCGCACCGACAAATGTGAAATTTACCGATGGCGCGATTGCAGAATCCCTGACGGGTGTTGCAGGCGACCCCGTCGCCGGGCGCGAAGTGCTCGGAAGTCGCTCGCTTGGTAACTGCGTGGCCTGCCACCAAGTTACCGACTTGAGCGACGTTCCGTTTCATGGCGAGATCGGTCCAATGCTGGATGGCGCGGGCTCTCGATGGAGCGAAGCTGAACTGCGTGGCATCGTCGCCAATGCCAAGATGATGTTCCCGGATTCACTGATGCCCTCTTTTTACCGGACAGATGGGTATACGCGGCCGGGGAATGCGTTCACGGGAGAGGCGGCAGACAGCACCTTTGGCCCCCTGCTGACCGCGCAGCAAGTTGAAGATGTGGTCGCCTATCTGGCGACCCTCAAAGAGTGAGCGCGCCCAAAGCGTGACCAAGATCAGGAGTTTGACAAAATGACACTGACACGACGCAATGTGATGATCATGGGGGCAGGGGCCTTTGTCGCCTTTGGCCTTCCCATGCGCGCCACCGCCGCAGGCGAAGACCGTATCGCCGAATTCACCGGCGGTGCCGCCATGGCCGATAGCGGGATCACACTGACCGCCCCCGAAATCGCCGAAAACGGAAACACAGTGCCAATCGAGGTCGCGGCCCCTGGTGCTGTCGAAATCCTCGTGCTGGCCATGGGCAACCCGACGCCCGGTGTTGCCACCTTCAAATTCGGCGCCTTGGCAGCATCGCAAACCGCCTCGACCCGCATCCGCCTGGCAGGCACGCAGGACGTGGTGGCAATCGCCAAGATGAGCGACGGCTCCTTCGCCAAGGCATCGAGCAACGTCAAGGTTACAATCGGCGGCTGCGGCGGCTGAGGCTTAGGTAGGAGAAACGAGAATGGCACAAGACGTAACACCCCGCGTCAAGGTCCCGAAATCCGCAGCCGCAGGCGAAGCGGTCACGATCAAGACCCTGATCAGCCACCCGATGGAATCCGGTCAGCGCAAGGATAAGGAAGGCAACATCATCCCGCGCTCGATCATCAATCGGTTCACCTGTGAATTCAACGGTCAGAGCATCGTCGACGTGACCATGGAACCCGCGATCTCGACCAACCCTTACATCGAATTTGCCGCCACAGTGCCCGAAGCAGGTGAATTTAAGTTCACTTGGTACGATGACGACGGCTCGGTCTACAAAGACACCAAGCCGATCGCGCTGAAATAAGGGTCAATCGTCAAGGGAGGGACGAGAATGAAAAGAACAGGACGCATTACCGGTCTGATTGGCGCAGCCGCGCTTTTGGCGGGTGCGGCATTTGCCGGACCTGTGGATGACACGCTCGTCGTCAACGAAGAGATCGAGATCATCACGCGCACCGCAGCGCCGGCACATTTGTCGGATGCGTTGGACGAAGTTTTGTCCGGCTGGCATTTCCGAAACGATGACACGCGCTCGATGCAGGCCGATGATTTCGACAATCCCGGCATGATATTTGTCGAGAATGCAATGACCGCATGGGAAACCGCAGAGGGCGCCGAAGGCAAGTCTTGCGCAAGCTGCCATGGTGATGCGGCCGAGAGCATGAAGGGCGTCCGGGCCGTCTATCCCAAGTGGAATGAGGCCGCCGGCGAAGTGCGCACGCTTGAAATGCAGGTCAACGCCTGCCGAACAGAGCGGATGGGTGCTGAAAAGTGGAAATATGGCGGCGATGACATGGTCAACATGACCGCGCTGTTGGCTTCGGTATCGCGCGGCATGCCTATCAACGTTGCGATTGATGGTCCTGTTCAGGCCACTTGGGAAATGGGTAAGGAAATCTATTATACCCGGTATGGTCAGCTTGAGCTGTCCTGCGCCAACTGCCACGAACAGAATTACGGCAACATGATCCGTGCGGATCATCTAAGCCAAGGGCAGATCAACGGTTTCCCGACCTACCGCCTCAAAAACACCAAGCTGAACGGGGCGCATAACCGTTTTAAAGGGTGCATTCGCGATACGCGTGCGGAAACCTTTGCCGAAGGCAGCCCCGAGTTTATCGCCTTGGAGCTTTATGTTGCCTCGCGCGGAAATGGTCTGTCGGTCGAAGGTCCCTCGGTCAGAAACTAATCGGGACACCCCGCCAGACTGCGTGTCGGCGGGGTTTTCCATATCCAAAAACATTCAAAAATCCGCATGTGATAGGTGCGGGAGTTGGAAAGGTCCATCATGATCTCGCGGCGTGATTTTCTTCAGACGAGCATGGCTGCTTCTGCCATTCTTGGGGCATCTTCCTTTGGTAACTGGGCGAAACTGGCGGCGCAGCAGGCGTTGACTCAGGAACAACTTTTGCAATTCGACACCTTTGGCAATGTCAGCTTGATCCACGTCACCGACATCCACGCTCAACTCAAACCGATCTATTTCCGCGAGCCGTCGATCAATATCGGCGTGGGCGAAAACAAGGGGGCCGTGCCGCATGTTACCGGCGCGGATTTCCGTAAGCTCTACGGCATCGACGATGGCAGCCCCACGCATTACGCCCTGTCGGCTGGCGATTTCAGCGCGCTTGCGCAAGCTTATGGCAAGGTCGGCGGCCTCGACCGGATGGCGACGGTCATCAACGCCATTCGAGCAGATCGCCCCGATGCAATCCTGCTGGATGGCGGCGATACCTGGCATGGCTCCTACACCTGCTACCACACCGCTGGCCAGGACATGGTCAATGTGATGAACGCATTGAAACCCGACGCGATGACCTTTCACTGGGAATTCACATTAGGGTCCGCCCGTGTGCAGGAGATTGTCGAGAGCCTCCCCTTTGCGGCGCTCGGACAGAACATCTTTGATGCCGAATGGGACGAGCCGGTCGATATATTCCCGCCCTACAAGTTCTTCGAACGTGGCGGGGTCAAGATCGCCGTTATCGGTCAGGCCTTTCCCTATATGCCCATTGCCAATCCGGGCTGGATGTTCCCGGAATACAGCTTTGGCATCCGTGACGAAAACATGCAGACCATGGTCGACGAGGTGCGTGGGCAGGGGGCCGAGCTCGTTGTCTGCCTCAGCCACAATGGCTTTGACGTAGATAAAAAGATGGCCGGGCGCGTTACCGGCATCGACGTGATCCTGTCGGGGCATACGCATGACGCCCTGCCAGAGCCTGTGCTGGTGGGCGAGACAATCATTGTGGCCTCTGGCTCCAACGGTAAATTCGTGAGCCGCGTTGATCTCGATGTGCGCGATGGGCGGATGATGGGCTTCCGGCACAAGCTGATCCCGATCTTCTCCGACGTGATCGAGCCGGATAAAGAGGTTGCTGCCCTGATTGACGCGCAGCGTGCACCGTATATCGACCAGCTGACCGAAGTGATCGGCAAGACAGACAGCCTGCTTTATCGTCGTGGCAACTTCAACGGTACATGGGACGATCTGATCTGCGACGCGCTCTTGTCCGAGCGCGAAGCCGACATCGCCATGTCCCCGGGCGTCCGCTGGGGACCAAGCCTGATCCCCGGTCAGGACATCACCCGCGAGGATATCTTCAACGTCACCTCGATGACCTATGGCAAGGCCTATCGCTCTGAAATGACCGGTGAATTCATCAAGGTCATTCTCGAGGACGTGGCCGACAACATCTTCAACCCCGACCCTTATTATCAACAGGGTGGCGATATGGTCCGCATCGGCGGCATGGGCTATCGGATCGACATTAACCAGCCGCAGGGCAGCCGGATCAGCGACATGACCCTGCTCAAGACAGGCGAAGGGATTGATCCCGCGAAATCCTACGTGGTCGCTGGTTGGGCCTCGGTCAATGAAAACACTGAAGGCCCCGAAATCTGGGATGTGGTCGAGAGCCATATCCGCAAACTCGGCACGGTCAGTGTCACCCCCAACAACAGCGTCCAGGTAATTGGCGCGTAACGACTTGCTGAAAGGAGGCATTTGAGATGTTAGGGACATTCAAAGGCAAACCCACCTCCCGGCGCGCCTTTCTGCGCGGTGGCGTGGCGGCGGCGGCCGGGGCCGTTGCGGCTGGGGCCACGCACGCAGGAACCCCCGATCCGCTGATCACCGAGGTGCAGCCTTGGGCGAACGGTCTGGGCGACGGGGTGGATGCAACGCCCTATGGTCTGCCGATCGAGTATGAATCGGATGTCGTGCGGCGCAATGTGCCTTGGCTCACCGCGGATCCGATCAGCTCGATCAACTTTACGCCCATTCACGCGCTCGATGGCACCATCACGCCGCAGGGCTGCGCCTTCGAGCGGCACCATTCCGGCGCGATCGACCTCAAGAAAGAGGACTATCGCCTGATGATCAACGGCCTCGTCGATACGCCGCTGGTCTTTACCTACGAAGACCTGGAGCGTTTTCCGCGCGAGAACCATGTTTATTTCTGCGAATGTGCCGCCAACACCGGCATGGAATGGGCCGGCGCACAATTGAACGGCGCGCAGTTCACCCATGGCATGATCCATAACATGGAATACACCGGTGTCCCCCTGCGCACCCTGCTCGAAGAGGCGGGATTGGACGCAGCGGGCGATCTCAAGGATAAATGGGTCTATGTCGAGGGGGCCGATGCGTCTTCCAATGGCCGCTCGATCCCCATGGCCAAGGCGCTTGGCGATTGCCTTGTTGCGTTCAAGGCCAATGGCGAGGCGTTGCGCAAAGAGCATGGATATCCCGTGCGCCTTGTCGTGCCTGGTTGGGAAGGCAACATGTGGGTCAAGTGGTTGCGTCGCATCGAAGTGACCGATGCCGCCGTCGAGAGCCGCGAAGAAACCAGCAAATACACGGACACGCTGGAAGATGGCACAAGCCGTAAATGGACCTGGGTGATGGATGCCAAATCGGTCATCACCTCGCCCAGTCCGCAGTCGCCCATCAAACATGGCATGGGTCCGCTCGTGATTACAGGTCTGGCATGGTCCGGTCACGGCGCGATCACCCGCGTCGACGTGTCCAAGGATGGTGGCAAGACATGGGAAACCGCGCGTCTTGCCAAACCGGGAGAGGCCAAAGCGCTCACCCGTTTCTACCTCGATACCACTTGGAATGGCGAAGAGATGTTGCTTCAGAGCCGGGCTATGGACGAGACCGGATATATCCAACCCACCAAGGCGCAGCTGCGCGAGGTGCGCGGCCTGAACTCGGTCTATCACAACAACTGTATTCAGACATGGTGGGTGCGGCCCAACGGGGAGGCAGAAAATGTCGAAGTTTCTTAAGTTTACGCTGGTCACGGGATTTGCCCTCAGCGCCACGGCAACTGCCATCTGGGCCGGGGAATACGGCCTTGGGCGCCCTGCCCTGCCCGAGGAAATCGCGGCGTGGGACGTAAAGGTGATGCCCGACGGACGCGGCTTGCCCGAGGGCTCTGGCGATGTCTGGACTGGCGACGAGGTTTTTGGCGAACATTGCGCGGTCTGTCATGGCGATTTCGCCGAAGGCATCGGAAACTGGCCGAAACTGGCGGGCGGGGCCGACACGCTCGACCGGGACGATCCGCTCAAGACGGTTGGGTCCTACTGGCCGCATCTTTCGACCGTGTTTGACTATGTCAACCGATCCATGCCGTTCGGCAATGCGCAGAGCCTGACACCCGATGAGGTCTATGCCATCGTTGCCTATATCCTGTATTCCAACAATCTCGTGGATGACGATTTCGAGCTGAGCCATGAGAATTTCATGGATGTGGAATTGCCCAACGCGGGCGGCTTTATCGTCGATGATCGCGCCGTGACGGAATATGCCATCTGGCATGGCGAGCCCTGCATGGAAAATTGCAAGGAAAAGGTCGAGATCACGATGCATGCGACCGTCCTCGACGTGACACCCGATGAAGGGGGCGCTGCGGAAGAGGCAAGCGCGGCCGATCCCGTTCAAGTGGCCGAGGCCGCGCCGGAGCCAGCTGCCGAACCAGAGGTGGCCCCGGCCGCAGAGGTCGCAGCGATTGATCCGGCGCTGATCGCCGCTGGCGAAAAGGTATTCAAGAAATGCAGCGCCTGCCATCAGGTTGGGGAAGGGGCGACAAACCGTGTCGGGCCGGTCCTCAATGGGGTGATGGGGCGTGCCGCGGGCGCGGTCGAGGGGTTCAAATATTCCGACGCGCTTCAAACCATGGCGACGGACGGCCTGGTCTGGACCGACGAGACGCTGACCGCATTTCTCGCCAATCCGCGTGGATTCATGAAAGGTACCAAGATGAGCTTTGCAGGCCTCAAAAAGGATGAGGACCTCGCTGCAATTTCCGCTTATCTTTCGAGCTTTAGTCAGTAGACTTAGGCCATGATAGCGCGCCGCCTCTTGCCGATTGCCCTGACCGCGATACTGGCGGCAGGCGCTCTGCGCGCCGAATTGGCTGGTGATGCTGAGGCAGGCGCTGCGTTGTATGGACAGTGCAAAGGTTGCCATGAAATCGGGAAGGGGGCCGAAGACCGTATCGGCCCCCATCTCAATGGCCTCTTCGGGCGTCGCGCCGCATCGCATGAGGGCTTTGCCTACTCCGCCTCGATGCAGCGGGCCGGGGTTGATGGGTTGATCTGGGGTTTTGACACGCTTGACGCCTATATCGAGAATCCCCGCGCCCTTGTATCCAAAACGCGGATGAGTTTTCGGGGCATCAAGGATGCGCAAGACCGTGCGGATCTCATGGCCTATCTGCGTAGCTTTTCCGCTGACCCTGCGAATATCCCCGAAGCCGCGCCGACCGCACGCGGCACGGATCATTCTGTTGACCCTGCCATCCTGGCCATTCAGGGTGATCCCGAATATGGCGAATACCTCTCTAGCGAATGTGTCAGCTGCCATCAGGTCGATGGGTCGAGCGATGGGATTCCGTCCATTACCCGCTGGCCCCAAGAGGATTTTGTGGTCGCCATGCATGCATACAGAGACAAACTGCGCCCCCATCCGGTGATGCAGATGATGGCCGGACGCCTGTCGAACGAGGAGATCGCGGCATTGGCGGCCTATTTCAAGGACCTCGACTGACCTGAGGTCCATTCAGGGAGGACTGAACATGACATTGAACCGACGCAAGTTTATTGCCGTGGGCGCAGCCACGGTTGCAAGCCTGTCGGCGCCTGCCGTTCTGGCCGATGGCCATGGCAAACCCCGGGTCGTGGTGATCGGCGGCGGATCAGGCGGCGCCACCGCCGCCCGCTATATCGCCAAAGACAGCCAGGGTGCGATTGACGTCACCCTGGTCGAGCCGTCGCGCACCTACTTTACCTGCTACTTTTCCAACCTCTACATCGCGGGCTTTACCGATCTCGAGGATATATCACACACCTATGGCACGCTTGCGGCCAAGTACGGGATCAATGTCGTGCACGACTGGGCCGTCGATGTGGACCGCGACGCCAAGACCGTCAGCCTCGCAGGTGGTTCCGTGTTGCCCTATGACAAACTGATCCTCAGCCCCGGCATTGATTTTGTCGAGGGGGCCGTGCCTGGCTGGTCGGTCGCCGCGCAGAACAAGATGCCCCACGCCTACAAGGCCGGATCGCAGAGCGAACTTCTGAAGGCGCAGGTCATGGCCATGCCCAAGGGCGGGCGGTTCGCCATGGTTGCCCCGCCTAACCCATTTCGTTGTCCGCCGGGACCCTATGAGCGGATTTCGATGGTCGCGCATGTCCTCAAGCAGACCAACCCGACCGCCAAGATCCTGCTGGTCGACCCCAAGGAAAGTTTCTCTAAACAGGCTCTGTTCGAAGAAGGTTGGGAGCGCCATTACAGCGGCATGATCGAGCGGGTCGGTCCGGATTTCGGCGCGACCAATGTGCGCGTCGATCCCGAGGCAATGACCGTGGACATCGACGGATCGGTCGAAAAGGTCGACGTCTGTAACGTGATCCCGGCGCAGAAAGCCGGGCGTATCGCCGACATGGCAGGTGTCACTGATGGCAACTGGGCGCCGGTCAATGCGGCTGATATGTCATCCAAGGCTGACCCGGACGTGCATGTTCTGGGCGATGCGGCGCAACAGGGTGATATGCCCAAGTCAGGTTTCGCCGCCAATTCGCAGGCCAAGGTCTGCGCCATGGCGGTCCGCGGCGCGCTGACCGGTTCCAAGGTCTTTCCAGCGAAGTTCACCAACACCTGCTGGTCGCTCATCGCCGCAGACGACGGCGTCAAGGTGGGGGCCACCTACGAGGCTACGGCAGAAAAGATCGCCAAGGTTGATGGGTTCATCTCACAGACCGGCGAGGATGCCGCGACCCGCAAGGCGACATACGAGGAATCCGTGGGTTGGTATGCCGGTATCACGGCCGACATGTTCAACTGAATGCGCGCGAACACCACTCTGAAAGAGGAGATATTTCCATGAAACGGTTACTTTGCGTCGCTGCCATCAGCGTGTTGGCGACACCCGTACTGGCGGGGGATCAGGCCACCACTTACCCCTATGACGGCAGCTTTGACGATGCCACCTTTGCCGTCGAAAGTGCGATTGTCGGGCGTGGGCTGGTGATTGACCTCCAAAGCCACGTCGGCGAAATGCTGAACCGCACTGGCGCGGACGTGGGCAGTGATGTGAGGATTTTCGACGCAGCGGATATTTTCCTGTTCTGTTCCGCCACCCTCTCGCGCGAAGTGATGGAGGCAGATCCGATGAACATCGCGCATTGCCCCTATGGCATCTTTGTCGCCGATCGGGGAGGCGAAGTGCTGATCGGCTATCGCAACTATCCCGAGGGCGAGATGCAGAAGGTGCAGGCAATGCTGGACGACATCGTTCAAGAGGCTTTGCAGTAAGCCATTTCAACCGGGCCGCTGCGACGGCCCGGTTGACGCATGTCAAGGCGCACAAACCCTTGTCTTGATATCTGATCGCATCATTTCTGGCGGGGCGGCGCATGCTTGAATCCTTGATAGACAGATTTGGCGACGGGGCGGTTTTGGCCATGGCGGGCGCGCTTGTCGGTGTGCTTTTCGGGGCTGCTGCCCAACATTCCCGGTTTTGCCTCCGTGCCGCCGCGGTCGAGGTGGCCGAGCGCGGTTTCGGACCGCGCCTCTCGATCTGGCTCATTGCCTTTTCAGCGGGGGTCGCATCTGTTCAGGGCGCGATTGCCCTAGGCCTGCTCGATGTGTCCGAAGCCCGACCCTTGGCCGCAACCGGCAGCATTTCGGGGGCCATTATCGGCGGGTTGATGTTTGGCGTGGGCATGATCCTTGCGCGCGGTTGTGCCAGTCGCTTGCTCGTGCTCGCGGCCACCGGCAATCTGCGCGCCATCGTGACGGGGCTTGTTCTGACCCTCGTGGCGCAATCGGCTTTGCGTGGGGTGCTTGCCCCTGCGCGCGAGGGATTGGCAAGCCTCTGGCTCGTGCCGGGGGGCGACACGCGCAATATACTGACACTTATTGGAATGGTGCCGGGCATGGCAATGCTGATTGCGGCATTGGTTTTGGTGGGCGGCTTTCTCCTCGCCTATCGGCGCGATGTGCGTCCCAGCCACGCCATTGCAGCCGCTTTGGTGGGCTTTGCGGTGGGTCTTGGCTGGTTGCTGACCTATGTCATTGCCCAAACGTCCTTTGAAGTGGTCGAAATCTCTTCCGTCACCTTTACGGGTCCGTCCACCGACACGCTGATGGGACTTGTCAACAGCACCACCCTGCCGCTTGGGTTTGGTGTGGGCCTTGTGCCCGGGGTCTTTACAGGGGCCGCCGCCATGGCCATCCTGACCCGTGAATGGAAGATCGAGCGCTTTGGCCCCGATACACCGATGGAGCGCTACCTGATTGGTGCGGCACTGATGGGCTTTGGCAGCATGCTTGCCGGGGGCTGTGCTGTTGGTGCCGGTATGTCGGGTGGGGCGATATTCGCCTTGACCGCCTGGGTGGCCGTGACCTGCATGTGGATCGGGGCGATGGCCACGCATCTTGTGTTGGCCGGACGCCCGCTGCGCCCGGCCACAACCTAAGTCCTTTTCAGGCCGCAGCCTTCATCAGGCCTTCGTCGCGGATTTGCTTTTCCGCCTGATCGAGCGACATCCAAGCGCGCTCGATCACAGTGTCGATTTCGGATTTCGAGATGACTAGGGGCGGCGAGATGATCATCCGGTCGCCGACGTGACGCATTACGAGATTGTTGGCAAAACAACGCTCGCGACAGATATAGCCCGCCGTGCCTGGTTCGGATGCAAACTTGGCCCGGCTGGCCTTGTGCGGGGTCAGCGCCAGTGATCCCATCATCCCGATAATCCGCGTCTCGCCCACCATCGGATGATCGGCCAGCGTGTTCCACTTCTCCTGCAGATAGGGCCCGGTATCCTGCGCCACACGCTCGATGATCTTTTCCTCTTCGAGAATGCGCAGGTTTTCCAGCGCTACAGCACAAGAGACGGGATGCCCGGAATAGGTATAGCCGTGGTTGAACTCGCAGGCGTTGATCACCTTGGCCACCCGGTCCGACACCAGAGAGCCGCCAATAGGGGCATAACCGGAACTCAACCCCTTGGCGATCGTCATAATATCGGGGCGGATGTTGTAGGTCTGACTACCGAACCAGTTACCTGTGCGACCGAAACCGCAGATCACCTCATCGGCAATCAGCAGGATACCGTATTTGTCGCAAATCCGCTGAATCTCGGGCCAATAGCTGTCGGGGGGGATGATTACGCCACCCGCGCCCTGCACCGGCTCGGCGATGAAGGCCGCGACGCGGTGTGCGCCCAATTCCTCGATCTTGGCCTCAAGCTGCCGTGCACGCTCCAAGCCGAATGTCTCGGGATCGGTCTCGCCACCCTCGGCATACCAATGTGGTTGGTCAATGTGACAGATGTTGGGGATGGGCAAGCCGCCCTGCGCGTGCATACCCGACATTCCACCAAGACTGCCGCTGCCCACGCTAGAGCCGTGATAGGCATTCTTGCGGCTGATGATAATATTGCGCTCTGGCTCGCCCAATTGCGCCCAATAGGTGCGGACCATGCGAATATTCGTGTCATTCGCCTCTGATCCGGATCCGGCGTAGAACACGTGGTTGAACCCCTCTGGCGCCAATTCCGCCAGCTTGGCCGAGAGCGCGATAGCGGGCACGTGGCTCGTTTGGAAAAACGTGTTATAGAACGGCAGCTCCATCATCTGACGCGCCGCGACATCAGCCAATTCCTTGCGCCCATAGCCGATGTTGACGCACCATAGCCCGCCCATACCGTCGAGAATCTCATGCCCTTCGCTATCGGTCAGGGTCACGCCCTTGGCGCGGGTGATGATCCGCGCGCCCTTGGCACCCAGTTGATCGCCATGGGTAAAGGGGTGCATGTGATGCGCGGCATCCAGCGCCTGCAATTCAGCGGTCGGCATATGGTTTGTGATCATCGTCATGGCAGTCCCTTTCCCGAATCGGTTCAGCCACGCATGCGCGGCCCTCACCACAAAAATATGATCAAATTATCCAGTGTCAATCGAATCAGTAGAGCGCGCCGGATCTCTCCAGTGAATGGCGCACTTGCTCCATTCCTTGGATCACGTCTTCGCGAATGGCGCGTGCGGCAGCCTCGGCATCGCGGGCATGCATCGCGGCCAGCATGTCCTTGTGTTTGTCCGGCAGGTTCTGGGTGCCCATGCGCCCACAGACCACGCGCAATGACGGCCCGAACCGGAGCCAGAGACCATCCGCGACATCAGCCAGGATCGGCGCCTGTGCTATTTCATAGAGCCGCTTGTGAAAGCGGTAGTTCAATTCGAGATAGACCCGCAGATCGCCGCGCAGGATCGCACGATCCAACTCGTCATCCAAATCCGCCAGCCAATCCAGATCCTCAAGGCTGGCGCGCTCTGTCGCACGCAACGTCAGGTAAGGGTCAAGCCATTGCCGTGCATAGATCAATTCGCTGATGTTATCCGCCGTCAACAGTGGCACTGACACTCGGCGATTTCCTTGAAATTCCAGGGCCCCCTCTGCAATCAGGCGACGGATTGCCTCGCGGACGGGTGTCATGCCCGCGACCAAGCGCTCCGAGAGGCCTTGGATGGTTACGGCCTGTCCGGGAGCCAGATCACCAAACAGCACCAAATCGCGCAGTTGCCGATAGATTACCTCGTGCGCAGGCAGGCGCGACAAATCCCCGTCGATCGTGCTGAATTTCTGTGCGGCGCTGGTCATCGGCAAGGCAATCCAATCAGGCATCTCAATGTCTGGTCTTGCGAGTTTAGCCTGTGCATGAAAACATTACCATATTGCCATAAGCGGAAAATTTTGATCAAATCCGCAACAAGGCAGACACATGCCGACCAACGGGAGAACATGATGCGAAATCTGATACTGACAACGACCGCGACTATCGCGCTTGGGGCGTTCGCCGCTCAGGCCCAAGAAGTGCGGGTTTACAACTGGTCCGACTACATCGACGAAGAGTTGCTGACCAAATTTGAGGCGGATACCGGGATCAAGCTGATCTATGACGTCTTCGACAGCAACGAGGTTCTGGAAACCAAGATGCTTGCAGGAGGATCGGGCTATGACGTTGTTGTGCCGACGGGCACCTTCCTTCAGCGCCAGATTCAGGCCGGTGCCTTCCAGAAACTGGACCTCTCCAAACTGCCCAATCACCAAAACATGTGGGACGTGGTCAGCAGCCGCACAGAACAGTACGATCCCGAAAACGCCTATTCGATCAACTATATGTGGGGCACCACCGGTATTGGTGCGAACGTCGGAAAGGTCAAGGAACTGCTGGGCGAAGACGCGCCGCTCGATAGCCTCGAACTGGTTCTGAATCCCGACAATATGGCCAAACTGAGCGACTGCGGCGTGCACTTCCTTGACGCTCCCACAGAGATGATCCCGATGGCATTGAAATACATCGGCGAAGACCCCAACAGTCATGACCCCGACGTGATCGCCAAGGTTGAGCCCGTGCTGATGGCAATCCGTCCCTATATCCAGAAATTCCATAGTTCCGAGTATATCAACGCACTGGCAAATGGTGACATCTGCGTGGCTGTCGGTTGGTCTGGCGACATTCTACAGGCGCGCGATCGTGCTGCCGAGGCCGACAATGGTGTCGAAATCGTCTACAACGCCCCCAAGGAAGGCGCGCAAATGTGGTTCGACCAGATGGCGATTCCGGTAGATGCCCCCAACCCGGACGCCGCGCATGTGTTCCTGAACTTCATCATGGACGCACAAAACATGGCGGCCGCGTCGAACTATGTCTATTACGCCAATGGTAACAAGGCGAGCCAAGAGTTCCTCATTGAGGACGTGATTGGAGATCCGGCGATCTACCCGTCGGAAGAGGCGCTGAACAACCTCTTCACCACCACACCTTATGACGCCAAGGTTCAGCGCGTCGTGACACGTCTCTGGACCAAGATCAAATCCGGCACCTGACCTGAACAGGCACATCGCTCGCGCATGGCCAGGCCCTGCGCGGGCACTCTCAAACAGTCGGGGGCAGGTATGGCACAAGTCGTTTTCGAGCCTTGGAATGATCCCAAGGCAAAGCCACTTATCCAATTCAAGGGCGTAACCAAGCGGTTTGGTGAATTTACCGCGATCGACAATCAGACATTCGACATCTATGAGCGCGAGTTCTTTGCGCTTCTTGGCCCATCGGGGTGTGGCAAGACCACGATGATGCGGATGCTGGCGGGGTTCGAGAAACCGACTGAAGGTCAAATACTTCTGGCGGGTCAAGACTTGGCACCCATCCCCCCCAACAAGCGCTCTGTGAACATGATGTTCCAGTCCTACGCGCTGTTTCCGCATTTGTCGGTCTGGGAAAACATTGCCTTCGGGCTCAAGCGCGATGGCAAACCCAAAGACGAGATTGCCGCGCGCGTTGAGGAAATGCTCAAGCTCACGCGGCTGCAACAATTCGCCAAGCGCAAGCCGCATCAGATCTCTGGTGGTCAGCGACAGCGTGTGGCCCTTGCCCGCAGCCTTGCCAAGGCACCCAAGTTGCTCTTGCTTGATGAGCCGCTCGGCGCACTCGATGCCAAGCTGCGTCAGGCGACCCAGTTCGAGCTGATGGACATTCAGGAAAAGACCGGCACCACATTCGTGATCGTGACCCATGATCAGGAAGAGGCCATGACCGTGGCCAGCCGGGTGGCAGTGATGGACAATGGCCGCATCATTCAGGCGGACACGCCCGCCCGCATCTACGAGATGCCGAATTCCGTCTATGTGGCCGATTTCATCGGCGAGGTCACGATCATCCCCGGCACCGCGCGCAAATCCGGTGAGGGATATGAAATCAGCTATGCCGAGGGCATGGCGCCGCTCTACGCCGAAACAGAGACTGCCTTTGCCAGTGGCGAGACCTGTCATATCGCGCTGCGCCCTGAAAAGGTGGCGATCAGCGCCGACAAACCGGAAGACCGCCGCAATGCCGTGCAGGGCAAGATCATCGACATTGCCTATCTCGGCAATCTTTCGACCTATCACGTCGCCCTGCCTAATGGCCAGATGATCAAGGCACAGACCGCGAATACACGCCGCCTGTCCCGGCGCGGCTTTACCTGGGAAGACACCGTCTGGCTGTCGTGGACCGACACAGCCGCCGTGCTCTTGAAAGGGTAGGGGGATGCGCCGTTTTGCCCTGATATTCCTGCCCTACATCTGGCTGCTGGCGCTCTTTCTGGTGCCCTTTCTGATCGTGATCAAGATCAGCCTGAGCGATATTGCCACCGCTATTCCGCCCTACACACCTACCCTGGATTTCTCTCAAGGGTGGCAGGGCATCAAGGCGTTTTTCAGTGCGCTGGATTTCGAGAACTTCACCTTTCTGACCACTGATGATCTCTATTGGAAATCCTATATCTCCTCGCTCCAGATCGCGTTTTTTGCCACGCTTCTGACCCTCTTGGTGGGCTATCCCATTGCCTATGGCATGGCCAATGCGCCGGATCACTGGCGCCCAACCTTGATGATGCTGGTGATTCTGCCGTTCTGGACCAGCTTTCTCATCCGCGTCTATTCGTGGATGGGCATCCTCTCGACCGAGGGTTATCTCAATCAGGTGCTTTTGAAACTCGGTGTGATTTCCGAGCCCTTGATCATTCTCAACACGCCAACGGCGGTCTATATCGGCATCGTCTACACTTATCTGCCGTTCATGATCCTGCCGATCTATTCCGCGCTTGAGCGGATGGATGGGTCTTTGTTGGAAGCGGCCGAAGATCTGGGCTGTTCGCGCCTTACGGCTTTCTGGTTGATCACTGTGCCCCTGTCGAAAACCGGCATCATCGCTGGCTGTTTTCTGGTGTTCATCCCGGTCATCGGCGAGTTTGTCATTCCCTCGCTTCTGGGCGGCTCGCAGACCCTGATGATCGGCAAGGTGTTGTGGGAAGAGTTCTTCAACAACCGTGATTGGCCGGTGGCCAGTGCGGTGGCGGTCGTGCTGCTGCTGATCCTGATCATTCCCATCGTGCTCTTTCAGCGCAACGAACAAAAGCAGCGGGAGGCCGAAGAATGAGACGGCTCACATGGTTCAATGCCACCTCGCTAACGCTTGGGTTTGCGTTCCTCTACCTGCCGATGATCATCCTGATCACCTATAGCTTCAACGAGTCCAAGCTGGTGACGGTCTGGGCCGGGTTCTCGACCAAATGGTATGGCGAATTGTTCAACAACCAGTCGTTCCTTGATGCTGCGTGGGTGACGGTCAAGGTGGCGGTTGCCTCTTCGACCATTGCCACGATCCTGGGCACCATGGCGGCGCTGGTGCTGGTGCGCGCCGGGCGATTCTATGGTCGGACGCTGTTTTCCGGCATGATCTATGCGCCCCTGGTGATGCCAGAGGTCATCACGGGCCTGTCTCTCTTGCTGCTGTTCATCGGGATCGGGCTGGATCGCGGGATTTTCACCATCATTCTCGCGCATACCACCTTTTCGATGTGTTTCGTCTCGGTCGTTGTCTCTTCGCGCCTTGTGACCTTTGATCGTTCGCTGGAAGAGGCGGCGCTTGATCTGGGGTGCTCGCCTTTCGATGCCTTTCGGCTTGTCACCCTGCCGATCATCGCGCCTGCGGTTATATCGGGCTGGCTCTTGGCCTTTACCCTATCGCTCGATGACCTCGTGATCGCCAGCTTTACCGCCGGTCCCTCAGCCACCACGCTTCCGATCAAGATCTGGTCGGCGGTCCGCCTTGGGGTGTCGCCCGAGATCAACGCGCTCTCAACGATCATGATCGGGATCGTCGCGGTCGGGGTCATCTCTGCCTCGCTGATCACGAAACGGGCGTCCCTGCGCCAGCAAGCCGACGAACGCGCTGCCGTGCGCGCATGACCCGCGTTTTTCCGGCCCATACCTATGGCGAGGGGCCAAGGGCGCGCGGCTATTGGCAAACTACGGCGGAGATGCCCGATTTCCCTCGCGCAGAGGGGGATATCAATTGTGATGTCGCGGTGATTGGTGCGGGGTTCACCGGCCTTTCAGCTGCACTGCATCTGGCCGAAGCGGGGCAGGATGTGCGTGTGTTCGAGGCCAAAACACCCGCTTGGGGCGCTTCGGGGCGCAATGGCGGGTTTTGCTGTCTGGGCGGATCGGCGGCGTCGGATGCCATGCTGCGCAAGATGCATGGCGAGGCTGCCCGCCGCGAATACCGGCAGAGCGAGGCTGAGGCGGTGCGCTTTACCCGCGCCCTGATCGACGCCAATGGGATCGTGTCTGATATCCATTCCGATGGCGAGACCGTGCTGGCGCATACGCCCAAGGCCGCCGCAGGCTTTGCCGAGCGTGCCGCGCGGATCAAGGCCGATTACGGGGTTACGCCCACGCTCATCCCCGGCTCTGAACTAACCCAGATGGGGATGAAGGGGCCGTTTTACGCGGCGCTCACCACGCCCCTCGGGGTGGCGCTCAATCCGTTCAAATACACGCTCGGTCTGGCACAGGCCGCAAGCCAGGCAGGCGCGCGCATTTACGCCCACTCGCCCGTCGAAGGGATAAGCCAGACCAGCGGCTTTACCCTAACCACGCCGCACGCGCGCTTCACCGCCCGCCGCCTGATCGTGGCCACCAATGGCTATTCCTCGGATGACCTGCCCGAGTGGATGCGCGCGCGCTATATCCCGACGCAATCAAACGTCATCGTCACCCGCCCCCTGACCGAGGATGAGCTGGCCGCCCAAGGCTGGACCACGCGGCAGATGTGTTATGATGATCGCTTTTTCCTGCATTATTTTCGCCTGATGACCGACAATCGTATGCTCTTTGGCATGCGCGGGGGGCTTTTTAGCTCTCCGGGGTTCGATGCCCGCATGCACCGCACCATACGGCGGCATTTCGAGGCGATGTTTCCCGCGTGGGCGCATGTCGAAACGCCGCATAGCTGGAATGGCCTCTTGTCCCTCGCGCCTGATCTGACGCCCTATGCCGGGCCGATCCCCGATATGCCGGGGGCCTTTACCGGCCTGTCCTATCACGGCAATGGCGTGGCGATGGCGAGCTATGCCGGGGGGATCCTTGCCGATCTGGCGATGGATCGTGCCCCGCGCACCCTCTACCCCGAGATCATGCGCAAGCCGCCGCGCAAATGGCCGCTGGGACGGTTCCGGCGTGCGATGCTCTGGCCGCCCTATGCCCTGGCCACACTGACCGGCGGATGAGTCATTCGGGCGTGCGGGCCGAGCGCGCCTTGTTCCGCCTTATGCCCAGTTGCCGTTCGCGCAAGATGATGAGAATTCCCGCCAGGATGACCAGAGATGCGCCCGTCAGCATGGCGCGCGTCGGCACCTCGTCAAAGATGAAATAGCCGATGCCAAGCGCAAAGAGGATCGAGGCATAATCGAACGGGGCCACCACGCTGGCATCGGCAAAGCGGTAGGAGGAGGTCAGAAAAATCTGTCCAAGCCCGCCCAAAAGCCCCGCCATGACAAGCAGGCCGAATTCGGACCCCGAAGGTATGACCCAGCCGAACGGGATCGTCAGGAGGGACAGAAGCGTCGAGGTGATCGAGAAGTAGAACACGATTGCGCTGGTTTCCTCGGTTTGGACCAGCTTGCGCACGTAAATTTGTGCAAGTGCTGCGCAGATCGCCCCCGTGAGTGCCAGCATCGCGCCAACCGCCTGCATGGTTTCCATTGTTGGCCCGCTGAGGGCCGTCAGGCGGGGGGCCAGAACGATGAGCACCCCACCAAGCCCGAGCGCCACCGCGCCGATGCGCACAACGCCGACCTGCTCGTTGAGAAACATCGCGGCAAAGATCACCACCAGGAGCGGCGCGGCATAGCCAAGCGCCGTCACCTCGGGCAGGGGCAGTAAGCCGAGCGCGGCAAAGCCCAGACCCATCGCCGCGGTGCCGACGAACCCACGCCAGAAATGATTGAGCGGCGAGGTGGCCTTGAGCCCGGTGCGCAAATCGCCGCGCAGGGCCAGCCACAAGAGGATCACGGGAATGGCAAAGAACGAGCGGAAGAACACCGCCTCGCCCGGCGGCACATGCGCCGCCGTGGCCTTGATCAGCGATGACATGGTGATGAAGAGCATCACCGAAATGAGCTTGAGCGATATTCCCGTCAGAGGGCGCATGGTCTTGGCTCCTACGCCCTCTGTTCGATGTCAGACGTCGGTTTCTGCGGCCTTGCGCGGCAGCACCCAATCGGCGCGCGGAAAGTGGCAGGTATAGCCCTGCGGGAACCGCTTGAGATAATCCTGATGCTCAGGCTCTGCTTCCCAGAAATCCCCGACCGGCTCGACCTCGGTCACGACCTTGCCGGGCCACAGACCGCTGGCCTCGACATCGGCAATGGTGCGCAGCGCTTCGGTTTTTTGCGCGTCGTCGCAATAATAGATCGCCGAGCGATAGCTGAGACCGATGTCATTGCCCTGCCGGTTCACCGTGGTCGGATCATGGATCTGGAAAAAGAACTCGAGGAGCCGCCGATAGCTGATGCGTGCTGGATCAAAAAAGATCTCGATCCCCTCGGCATGGGTCCCATGATTGCGATAGGTCGCATTCGCCACATCGCCGCCGGTATACCCCACGCGGGTCGAGATCACGCCCGGCAGCTTGCGGATCAGATCCTGCATGCCCCAGAAACATCCCCCCGCCAGAACGGCGCGTTCGCTCATGTCACATCCTCCACCTGATCGAGATACGCTGCGTATCCCTCTGCTTCCATGTCGTCGCGATGAATGAATCGCAGGCTTGCCGAGTTGATGCAATAGCGCAGGCCGCCCCGATCACGCGGTCCGTCCGGAAAGACATGTCCCAGATGGCTGTCACCATGGGCGCTGCGCACTTCGGTCCGGATCATGCCAAGGGTAAAATCGTGCAACTCCTTCACATGCGCGGGTTCGAGCGGCTTGGTGAAACTGGGCCAGCCGCAGCCGGATTCGTATTTGTCCGAACTTGCAAAGAGCGGCTCGCCGCTGACGATATCCACGTAAATCCCCGGTTCCTTGTTGTGCAGGTATTTGCCGGTGCCGGGATGCTCTGTGCCGTTTCTTTGTGTTATCCGGAATTCCTCGGGGCTGAGAGCCGCGATTTTTTCCGGCGTCTTGTGATATTGGGTCACGTCTGCGCCTCCTGTGATGGTCCCATGCTATCAGATGGATCGGCGGTGGAAAAATCAAATAGGGGGCGCGGTGATCCGTTGATCACAAGATCGCGTATTCCACAAAAACAGGAGGATACCATGCGGTTCATCGCTATCTTGTTTGCGAGCCTCTTCGCGGTACCGGCCTTGGCGCTCGATCTTGATACGCCTTTCGGCAATATCGACGGGGGCGAAATCCGGCTATCGGATTGGACGGGCCAGCCCATGCTCGTGGTCAATACCGCCTCGCGCTGTGGCTTTACCCCGCAATATGACGGGCTTCAGGCGCTCTATGATAAATATCGCGACAGGGGTCTCGTGGTGCTCGCCGTGCCCTCGGATGATTTCCGTCAGGAACTTTCGAGCGAGGCCGAGGTCAAGGAATTCTGCGAGGTCAACTTTGGTCTCGATATTCCGATGACCACGATTACATCGGTGCGCGGCGATGCGGTGCATCCGTTTTACGCGTCTGTGCTGGCCGAGACCGGATTTGCGCCAACGTGGAACTTCAACAAGGTTCTGATCACACCAGATGGTCGGGTTGCGGGCACTTGGGGGTCTACCACCCGACCGAATGCGGGCCAGATCACCAAGAAAATCGAGGCGATGCTCAAGTAATCGCGTCTTGGTTCGCAAGGCTGAGTTATATGGTCCGGAAATGCAAAACCCCGGTGTTTCCACCGGGGCGAGCATTGGCGTGCATGTACGTGAGTGATGGCCCAGCCAATTACCAAGAAACAGAGTCTGGAGAACAAGTATACCTATCCACACGGATATATTTCGCAGAAGCACCGGCGTCTTTCACGGGGAATAACCGCGGAGCGCGAACCGTAAGGGAAACCTTACCTCTGCGCGCCATCTAGTCCGCAGTCATGAAAAAAGCCCCGGCGTTTCCGCCGGGGCCTCTTTTCTCCTCTAAAGAAGCCTTATTCGGCTTCTTTGTCGCCCTTCTCTGGCGCGATCTCTTCGCCGGTTACCTGATCGACG
Organism: uncultured Roseovarius sp.; assembly: GCF_963972555.1. Classification (NCBI taxonomy): domain Bacteria; kingdom Pseudomonadati; phylum Pseudomonadota; class Alphaproteobacteria; order Rhodobacterales; family Roseobacteraceae; genus Roseovarius; species uncultured Roseovarius sp. The sequence goes on along the minus strand of NZ_CAXAUM010000002.1, from coordinate 13,654 downwards.
ACCTTCATCGACAGGCGCACCTTGCCGCGATCGTCAAAGCCCAAGAGCTTGACCTTGACGTCCTGACCTTCCTTGAGCACATCGCTCGGGTGGTTCAGGCGGCGGTTCTCGATCTGGCTGACATGCACGAGACCGTCGCGCTTGCCAAAGAAATTGACGAAAGCACCGAAATCCACGAGCTTGACGACCTTGCCGTCATAGATCTTGCCTTCTTCCGGCTCTGCCACGATCGACCAGATCATGTCATAGGCCTTTTTGATCGACTCACCGTTCGGAGAGGCGATCTTGATGATGCCCTCGTCGTTGATGTCGACCTTGGCCCCGGACACTTCGACGATCTCGCGGATCACCTTGCCGCCCGACCCGATGACTTCGCGGATCTTGTCGGTGGGAATCTGCATGGTCTCGATGCGCGGTGCGTGAATGCTGAACTCTGCCGCACCCGACAGCGCCTTGTTCATCTCACCAAGGATGTGCAGACGACCGGCCTTGGCCTGTTCCAGCGCCTTTTTCATGATCTCGGGCGTGATGCCCGCAACCTTGATGTCCATCTGGAGCGAGGTGATGCCCTCGGCGGTGCCAGCCACCTTGAAATCCATGTCGCCCAGGTGATCTTCATCGCCCAGAATATCCGACAGGATCGCAAAAGAGCCGTCTTCTTCGAGCACGAGGCCCATGGCCACACCCGCGACTGAGGTCTTGAGCGGCACACCCGCATCCATCATCGACAGCGACCCGCCACAGACCGACGCCATGGACGATGACCCGTTCGATTCGGTGATCTCGGACACCAGACGAACCGTGTAGGGGAAATCGGTCGCGGGCGGCAGAACCGCCTGAAGCGCGCGCCAAGCAAGTTTGCCATGGCCGATTTCACGGCGCCCCGGAGCGCCAACGCGTCCGGCTTCGCCCACCGAATAGGGAGGAAAGTTGTAGTGTAGCAGGAAGTTCGATTTGAAATTCCCGTGCAGCGCGTCGATGAACTGTTCGTCATCGCCGGTGCCAAGCGTGGTTACGACCAGTGCCTGCGTTTCGCCGCGTGTGAACAGCGACGACCCATGGGTGCGCGGCAGAAGGCCGGTTTCGCAGACGATGGGGCGAATCTCGTCCAGACGACGCCCGTCGATCCGGTTGCCATTCTTGACCACATCGCCCCGCAGAACCGCCGATTCCAGCTTCTTGAACGCGGAACCGAGGTTTTCGTCGGCCAGTTGCTCTTCGCTCAGCTTGGCCTTGATGGCCTCGCGGGCGGCGGAAATCGCATGGGTGCGTTCCTGCTTGTCGCGAATGGCAAAAGCGGCACGCATCTGCTCTTCACCGGCCGCTTTCACGGCTGCATAGAGATCAGAGTAATCCGGCGGGGTGAAATTGAACGGCTCTTTGGCACATTCTTCAGCCAGCGAAATGATCAGATCACAGACCGGCTTGATCTGCTCATGCGCAAAGGTGACAGCGCCCAGCATTTCCTCTTCGGTCAGCTCGTAAGCTTCGGATTCGACCATCATCACGGCGTCTTTGGTGCCGGCCACAACCAGATCAAGACGCTGCTCGGGGTTGTTGCGCAGATCGTGCATGTCGTCGATCTCGGGGTTGAGGATGTATTCCCCATCCACAAAACCCACGCGGCACCCTGCGATTGGACCCATGAACGGCGCGCCCGAAATTGTCAGGGCTGCAGAGGTTGCGATCAGCGCTACGATATCAGGGTCATTCACCAGATCGTGACTGAGCACAGTGCACATCACCAGCGTTTCATGTTTGAAGCCCGGCACGAACAGTGGGCGGATCGGGCGGTCGATCAGGCGCGCGGTCAGTGTCTCTTTCTCAGAGGGCCGTGCCTCACGCTTGAAGAAGCCGCCAGGCACCTTGCCTGCGGCATAGTATTTCTCTTGATAATGCACGGTCAGCGGAAAGAAATCCTGACCGGGTTTTGCCTCTTTGGCAAAGGTTACGTTGGCCATGACCGAGGTCTCGCCAAGCGTGGCAATAACCGTCCCGTCCGCCTGACGGGCGATTTTGCCAGTTTCCAGAGTGAGGGTTTCCTCCCCCCACTGCATCGATTTTTTCGTCTCTTTGAACATCACGTTTCCTAAGTTGGCCGGTCCGGGCGTATCCCGTCGGGCCCATTTGCATCCGGGGCCGCATTGCCCCGCGGCTTTTGGTTCTTCATCCTACATTCCCGGCAAAGCCGGACCGGGACCGCAATCGGATCATACGAAAACCGCGCCCTTTTGGAGGCGCGGTATTTTGTCTTAGCGGCGGATGCCGAGGCGCTTGATGAGGTCCTGATAGCGGGCCTCATTCTTGCCCTTGAGGTAGTCCAACAGTTTGCGGCGCTGTGCGACCATCATCAAGAGACCACGACGACCGTGGTTGTCTTTCTTGTGGGTCTTGAAATGCTCGGTTAGCGTGGTGATCCGCGAGGTCAGGATCGCAATCTGCACTTCGGGCGAACCGGTGTCGCCTTCTTTGGTTGCGAATTCCTTGATAACGCGTTCTTTTTCTGCAGCAGTAATCGACATCGGGGTCTCCTTGCATAAAAGTGTCGGGCACAAGCCGGGATGTCGTCCAGCAAGGTCCATGGAATACCCTTGGGACCATGCCCAAAGGATACGCGCGTATAGGGGAAAAACCCTGAAATGGAAAGCGTGAATCGCGACGCCCCGCGCGTCTGCGGCTAGAGACCGCGGATCACCGGCAGAGCCTCGCGTGGAAAGAGCGCGATATGGTCCAGCGTGAGGCCTGTGGCATTGCCAATCGTGGCAATCTGCACCCCGTTCAGTAGCAGCGCTTGCGCGGTTTCACCCTCAGGTCCGCGTTCAAGCGTCAGGTTCGGCTCAACCCCCGCCTGAGCCTCATAAAACACAAACAGTCGATCCTCTTCGGGGTGGAAATCGAGAATTTCTGCCGCCTGACCGTCTGTGATCCAATCCCCTATCATCACAGTGTCGCTGCCCGATCCGGAATCGACCAGATCACCTTGGCCTGCAAGGATCACATCATCCCCTCCGCCGCCATTAAGGAAATCCCCGCCATCCGTATCGTCGAGCGTGCTTGTTGCCGGATCATCGCGCAGGCCCACGATCATGTCCTCGCCCCAACCGCCCCAGAGGGTATCGCGCCCCATGCCCCCATGCAGCGTGTCATCGCCGATATCGCCATGCAAGGCATCGTCGCCCGCATCCCCGCGCAAAAGATCGTTGCCGGCGCTGCCGACAACGCTGTCATTGCCTTCGCCGCCAGATAGATCATCATGGCCATTGTGGCCAAAGAGGGTATCTGCGCCCGCGCCGCCGAAAAGGGAATCCGCCCCATTTCCGCCGTGCAGCACATCATCGCCGATATCGCCGGATACGAGGTCATCGTCCTCGCCGCCAAGCAAAATGTCATCCCCGGCGCCGCCGGAAATAGTGTCCTGCGCACCCGAGCCGTTGATCTGATCGTCTAGGGCGGTTCCGGTCAGGATCTCTGACCAGGGTGTCCCAGTTACGATTTCCCCTTCGCCCGCGGGGGCATTGGGCCCAAACACGGTTTCCAGCATATCGGGCGCTTCGTCAGTCTCTTGTGCCTCTGCGCCATGATCCTCGGTTTCCTCGGACACAGGCTGTAAACCCACAAATGCCGCCGCGCCAACAGCAACCATCCCCAGAAGACCCGCAAACATCAACATCGCACGCCACTCACATTGACCCGCGATGATTAGACGCCCGGCGCACCGAACTGGCAAATGCTTATGGATTCCGTGGTTAACGCCTCAGCGGCCCGGCGGGACCACCTCATAACCCTGTTCCTCGGGCTCATCATCCACCATTTCGGCCGGAAATCCCGGCGCGCGAATATCGAGGCCGGTCGCCTCTTCCAGCCGCCGGATGATGTCATCGGACTGCGCGCGCTCGCCATAGCGCCGGATACCGTCGTCGAAGATCGAGATCATCAGCGGCGAAATTTCCAGCGGCACGCCTGCGTCGTCGGCGATCTTCTGGAAGAGGCCGATATCCTTTTTCACCAGATCCATCGTAAAACTGATGTCGCGGCTTCCGTTCAGAATGACTTGGCTTTCGGTCTCATGCACAAAGGAATTGCCGGAACTGATCTTGATCGCCTCGTAGGTTGTTGCGAGGTCAAGCCCCGCCCCCTTCATCGTCACCATAGCCTCGCAGAGCGTCAGCAGATTGGCGGTCGCCAGATAGTTCGTCATCACCTTGAGCAAGGAGGCGCTGCCGATCTCACCCGTATGCAAGAGCCGCCGACCCAAGGTCTTGAGCAGCGGCAGAATCCGCTCGAACGTGGCGCGGTCGCAGCCCGCGAAGATCGAGATATTGCCGGTATCGGCCCGGTGGCAGCCGCCCGACACGGGACAATCCACAGCAGCGCCACCCGCCGCGATCACGAGCCCGCCCAGACGGCGGATTTCATCGGCGTCGGTGGTGGACATTTCCATCCAGATCTTGCCGGGTCCGACCTCGGGCAGCATCTGTTGCATGACGGCAGCGGAGGCCGCGGGCGAGGGCAGGCAGGTGATCACCACGTCGCAATCGCGCATCATCTGCGCCGGGCTTGTAGCCGCTTTGGCCCCCCGCGCGACAAAGTCGGCGACCAAGTCGCCGTTCAGGTCATGCACCGTCAGATCATGGCCATTGCGCAGCAGACTGCCCGAAAGTTTGCCGCCCACATTGCCTAGCCCGATGAAACCAATTTTCATGTCTTTTAATTCCTCTCCCTGCGCCTCTCACTGGGCGACTCCGCGCAGACTTTTGCGATTCTGTTCCGAATTGCAAAGCCATTTGCGACAGCATTGGGGAAAAGATGGTCAGCGTCGCCGCAATGTGTCGCCAAGGCTGAGAGTTGGCTCCAGCGTGATGCGCACGGGTGCGCTGTCCTCGGGATTGGCGGCGCGGGCGGCGATGATCTCGGCGGCGCGCCGTCCGATTTCCAGACGGCAGGCGTCCATCGTTGCCAGGGCCCGCGGCAAACCTTCCAGAAGCTCGACGCCGTTGAAACCCGCAAGCCCCATGTCGTTGGGAATGTCGATGCCCTGCTCGAGAAGGTAGAGAAGCCCGCCCGCCCCGATCATGTCGTTGGAGTAGTAGAGGAAATCGAGATCCGGCGTGCGCCGCAGCATCTCGGCGGTCATTTCGCGCCCCTTGAGAAGAGCCGAACCGCCTGAATAGAATTCGTGATCCGCCATCTCGATCCCGGCCTTGGCCAGCGCCTCGGTAAACCCCTCGAACCGTTTGCGTGCCCGGTGATCCAGCGGCATCTTGGTGCCCATGAACCCGATCCGCCGATAGCCGGCCTTGATGATCGCCTGCGCCATTTGCTGTCCGGCGCGCCGGTGCGAAATCCCTACGACCGAGTCGATGGGCGTGCCGTCCACATCCATGATCTCGACAACGGGAATCCCACTTGCGCGCAGCATGGCGCGGCTGGCATCGGAATGTTCCAGCCCCGCGATTATCACGCCAGAGGGTCGCCATGAGAGCATCTCGTAGAGGACCTTTTCCTCTTTCTCAGGCCGATATCCCGTAAGCCCCACCACGGGCTGCAACTCGGTTTCCTCGAGCACCCGGCTGATGCCGGTCATCACCTCGGGAAACACCATGTTCGACATCGAGGGGATGATCACGGCCACCAGATTGACCCGCTGACTGGCAAGGGCACCCGCGATCTTGTTGGGCACATAGCCGAGCCGCTTGGCCGCCTCGAGCACCCGCTGGCGTGTGCCATCCGATACATCGCCCTTGTTGCGCAGAACCCGGCTGACCGTCATCTCGGACACGCCTGCGGCCTCGGACACGTCGCGCAGGGTCAGGGGGTGTCTGTCATGCTGGGTCACGGGGGGTTGTCCACAAGGTCCTGCGCCTTTGTTACCGCGAAGACCGTCACAGGATCAAGCTGCCTGCGCGATTCGAGTTCAAAACGTCGCGGCGCGGAAATCGGACGATGACAAACGCCCCTGCCCGCGCTAATCAGGTGCCCGCGTGGCCCCGTGGCTCAACAGGATAGAGCAGCCCCCTCCTAAGGGGCAGGTTGCAGGTTCGAATCCTGCCGGGGTCACCATTTAAAAAAAGTGTTGCAATTCAAGTGTGTTGGAAGCTAATGGAACCAACTTGGTGGTGTGAGGGACACTACTGAGGGACACCACCGGAGTTCCACAATGCAATACATCGAACAACCGAAGCGACCGGGAACTGCCTACCGCTTCAGGATGAAAACCCCAAAAAGCCTTCGCGGAACCCCGAATCCTTGGTCGGATGGGAAACCCTTCGGCACTTGGATTATCAGACCGATGAACGGGGAAAGGCACCTGCCAAGCGCTAAAATTCTGCGGGATATTTATCTTGCAGAGGTCCGTAAGCTGGAAATCGAGTATCGTGCACGGCAGAGGTTCAGCATCGAGAAAGCCGAAAAATGGTCTGAGGCTATTAAGAGTGCTCCACCTGTAGTGACCCCCGACAGGCACGAAACGGGCTTCCCACAAAGCGAAGATGACTACCTCGAAAGCTTTGAGGTCGATAGCGTATTCATCCGAGACCTGATCTACGAAGAAAGCGAGAGGGCACCAATTGAAGCACGTAAGGCTTTCTTGAAGGTAGCCACGGCGACGACCCTGCCTTTGTCAAAGGCGCTGGAGCAATACATCGAAGCACGGGCACCCGATAACCCCTACGGGAACAAGCCGCTTGGCAAGACGTCGGCGAACGAGGTGGTCACGGCGGTCAACTACCTCTGCGCCTTCATGGACAGGACACCCGATGCCCTGTTCCTCGATGAAATCAACCCCGAATTGGTGTCGAACTTCCAGCACGAGTTTCTCCCCGCGCAGATTTCCAAGAAGACGGGCAGGCCGCTCACACCCGCGACCACTGAGAAGCTTATCACCATGCTTCGAGGCCTCTGGCGCTGGGCGCTGGCCAGACGGAAGGTGAAGCTGGACTCCAACCCTTTCAACCGTCCCGATGACGACGTGCCGAGAGTGAAGAAGCAGGCCGAGCCCAAGCGCGACCAGTTCAAGCCCGAGGAGACCCGAAAGGTGCTCGCGGCGGCCCCTCAAGGTGACCGGTTGGGTGACCTTTTCCGGTTGGGGCTAGTAACCGGAGCGCGGGTTACAGAGATCGCAAAGGTGACCGTAGCGGAAACGAAGGAAGACGGGTCGGTCTTCCTCATCGCGGGCGGTAAGTCGGAGAACGCCAAACGCGTGGTCCCTGTGCCGACAGTCGCCCAGTCCATCATCAAGCGCCTTCGTTCAACTGCGATGGCGGGAGGACATGACCGGCTGTTCCACGCATTCCCCATTAATGCTGCGACGGGGACCGCCAAGTCAGCCTCCAAGGCATTCACCGGGTTACGGCGGAAGGTGCTGGGCAAAGAGACCGATGAGCGTCTCGCGTTCCACTCCCTCCGCCATACGTGGAAGACAATCTCACGCAGGGCCGGACTATCTATCGACGATGCCCACGATCTTGGCGGATGGGCCGGGGTCAAGAGAACGTCGAACCCATACGATCATGGGTTGAATGACAACGAACTTGCTGAGGCTCAGGAGAAGGTCGCAGCGCTCCTAGGTCGCGAGGGACATCTGGAGGGCTTCTGATCTTGACTCCGGCAGTAGGCAAGTGGGGGGCAAATTGAACTTAGCTCTCTTCCTTAAAACGGCTTAATATCAATGCCTTGTGCGATATTTTCTTCAACCCGTCTGCCTCGCATGTGCGCCAGGCAAGGTGGAATTGTTTGCTGAAGGTACCCCCCGGGTGGATTTAGCCGAGCAACGCAGCCCGTACTTGGTCACGTCTTTGCTGGTTGGAGGTAAGGGCTTTTATGTTGCCCATGAAGAGTTTAACGCCTTAAGGGGCACGCTTGCCTGCCAGTTGGCAAAGCATCAATTGATTTCGCCGGAAGGAAGCCCACGAACATGAACACGGTACTCGGCGTTGTAATCTGGTTCGTCCAACTGATTTATCTGATCTTGTTGGCAGTGGGTAAGACGATCATGCAGCTATTCACAAATGTGACTGGCGCTACGCAAACACACCTTAACCACAATGCAGAACGTGGAAAGATCTTCGTAAAAGCATATTACTTCCTCGAAGTCTTAGAAGACGAGGGGGAAACCCCAGAAAGAGCGAACCGAATAGCTTCAACCCTATTCGATGCATGGTCTGACCCCGAAATAGATAACCGAATTATCCGGCGAGCCACAACCTACGCCAAAGAAAATCACGGTGGAAATCAGCTTCCGATTATTCAGCAAGCTCGTGCAAAGGGCTTCGCAGGATAAGCGGCCCCCAAACCTACCGTCTAGGCTGTCAGGCTTGCGTTCACTGAGGAAAAGTCGCCTGCCGTGGGCATTTCGAAGATACAGTGTCCATCACTTGCGTCGGCCCAAAGGTTGCCGATCATGAGTTTCTCTTTTGCATCTTCAGCCAAATGCCGCCCTTTGTATTCCACCACGGCAATTCGTCCGTCGGTCAGTAGGGCGACGAAGTCGGGATAAAAGCGCGCGCTGGAAAGCTGAAGCCAGAATGCGTTTGGCTTGCGGTCCACATTGCGCACCCAGAAGGCTACCTTCGGGTGTTCATCAAGGAACACTGCGCAGCGGAATTCTTCACCATCTGGTTTCAGGTCGCCGATGATCGGGAAATAGTGCTTGTTGAATTTCCGCGCCCCACGATAGGGCTGGTTGTAGGCATAGCTTTGCTCGTCAAACACGATGGCAAGATCAGAACTGGTCTCGAAATTCTCTGCGTCGGAGGCAAAAAGGGCCTTGAAATTGTCCTTCTCGCGGCCCTCACGCAGGGTCTTGATCTCCTCAGACAACTCACGGCGCAGTTCATACTTGTACCGGGCGAGCTGGTCGAGCGTATAACCTTTGGCCTTCACAGTGCTTTCAAGTGCCCGCTGAATAAACACTCTCGCGGCAGGCTTGGTGACATCCGGGTGGGGAATACCTCGATCTATCCAGTTGACCAGACGGGGCAGCCTCCACGCTGGTTCCTGGATCGCCATGGCCAGTTGGTCATGCAGGTGCCCCACGAATTTCACCTTCATCTGGCCCTTATCGCTGACGTCGATTTCGCCTGCTTTGGTATCTTCATGAATTGTGAAACGACCCACGAAACCCGAAACATCACACTCCGCAAGGTTCCACGGTAGATCAAGGAAATGGTCAGGGCTGAAAAGCTCCAGCTCGCCTTGGCGACGGATGCCAAGGCGGGGCACAATGAAGGGCGGCTTCTCGCCTTTGGGCATTTCGCTTGCCTGAATTCTGTTCGACCGGATAAACAGCCTCTCAATCACCTTTTCTGCACCCGGCACCTTGGCAAATGCCAGATGCATGAGGTTTCGGTCATCGCGCGACAGTGCGCGGGTCACGGCAATTTCGCGGGTTCCCGCGTCAAATGAGATGCGCAACTTGAGAGACGGAGGCAGTTTCTCGATTGCCGCCGTCACGTCCTCTTCGGTCACGCCGGGGGCATCGGGCAGGGCATCTGAGCGGTGCACATAATCGGCGCGCTCTTCGTCAAAATCCAGTCCCTGATGGGCCTTCACAAGTTCTGCCGCCTCTAGCCGGTCGAAACCTGCGCCCTCTACCAGACCATCCTTGAGCATAATCGCGGTCTCGCCAAAGTCACGCGAGGTGACAAAAGCATAGGCCCTGTTAAGCACGTCGCGGGTCTTTCGGCGGGCCTTGGGCATGCGCAACACCCGGCCAAGAATTTGTTCAACCGCCACTTTGGAATTCAACTCGGCCACCGAACACAGAACATAGGCAAAGGGGCAGTCCCAGCCTTCGCGCAGTTTCTGCACGGTCACAACGTAACGCACTGGGCAAGTAGGGTCCGCAATATCGTCGATCTTGTCCAACTCGGCAAAACCAGTGGCGTGAAGCGCAATCTGCTCGCGAGGAATGCGTTTATCACCGGTCAGGAATTGCGCTACCTTCTCGGGCGTCAGCCGGTCCGGGTCGGTCTTCGACTTCGATTGCGCCTGAAATAAGACAATGGGGCGAATATACTCACCCGTGTCGGCCTGTTCAGCTCCGGCTGCATCCTCCAGCGCTGCTTGGCAATCCAGCGCTTGCCCCACCACTTTGCGCCAGTCGGTATCGGTCTGCAGGCGGATGGGCAGTTTGATCATCTCCTCGGCCTTCAGCTCCGCCGCCGAAACGTGGAAGAGGACGTTGGATGCCGGGTTCTCTCCTGTCCGGTCAGGTTCTGTCCGGGGCGTGGCCGTCAGTTCCATGATCATCGACGGGTCAAACCGGCGTAGGGTCTCAAAGGACAGTGCCGTGCGCGCGTTGTGGGCCTCGTCAACAATGACCACAGGCCGATGCAGGCGCAGCAAGTTGGCCAGCGAGGCGACAGGGCGGTCAGACCCCTCAACCTTCTCAAGGGCCTCCAGTTGCACCGCCGTCAGACCACTGAAATGGTCCATGAGCGCGCCCGCATCGGCATAGACCTTGCGGCCCGCCGTGTCATCCACTCGGAATGCCTGCAGGGTGCCCACGATGATGCACGCTCCGCCCGTGGCATCTGGACGGGACAAGGACAGCGCCTCGGCCACCGACATGACCGATACGTTGCGCCCGAAATCCTTGGCCAGTGCTGCGCGGTAAGGGTGATCTAGATTGCGCAGGGCATCTAGGGTCTGGTCCAGAATGGCCGTCGAGGGCACCAGCCAGAGCACCATCGGATTATCTGCCTGCAAGTATTCCTGCGCGGCCACGCCCACGGCATGCGCCGCCACGATGGTCTTACCGCCCCCGGTGGGAATGCGGATGCAGACATAGGGCGTGTCTGGGTCTACGAAGGGCGCAGGAGCATAGGGCGTGCTGGTGGCGTCGTAGAACGCCGTCTTGGCCCCCATGAGTGCAACCTTACGCAGATAGGCGCGAAGACTGCGCAGGGCTTCCCGCTGATAGCTGCGCAGCTCGAAATTCACTGCAGTCATGTCAAACACCCTCGACCTGATAGGGAATCTGCTTGAACACAGCGCTAGCGACCTTGAGGCGGTCAGCCGACACGGTGCAGCCCTCGGCATAAATGACGCGCACACCGTCAAAGCCCTCGGGCGGGGCAGGCAGGCGGTCAAGCCGGTCTGGCGTCAGCACGTTGCCCGCCGCCTCGCGTGGGGTCTGAGGGCTGGACTCATCGAAGAGCAGATAAACGGCACGCCCCTGATGCACCCCCAGGAATTCTGACTGCGCCCGCTGCGGTATAGGCACACCCGTTTCCGAAAAGAAGATATGCGCAGCAAGGTCGGAGAAGGTCACCTCGGCTGCGATGTCGCCGAATTCGTCGAAGAGTGGAGCGCCAAGGCGGCAGAAACGGAAGCCCCCTCCAAGGCCCTCAACAGGCTTCTCCGGGTCGCCGCCTTTGTCGTAGCCACTTATCACGCGGCGCAGACGCTCCGCAGTAACACCGCTGGCAATCTCCGGCTCAATCTCTATCAAAATGAAACGCCGGTCCCCACCGTGCATTTTGTTCCGCGCAAGCACAGCATGACCAGTAGTTCCCGAGCCTGCGAATGAATCGAGAACAAGGTCTCCTGGGTTAGTGGCGATTTGTATAGCTCTGTCGATAAGCCTTGTAGGTTTGGGCGTAATGAACACCTCGCGCTCTACTGAACCGAGCGCGTCTCGAAGTTCTCTTTTCGAATTTCGCGTACTACCAACATCCTTCCAAGGCCAGAGGGTCTGTGGGACGACACCGTCTCTCACTTCAGCCAGAAAGCGCTTTACAGTTGGCTCTGTGTCTCCATCCCCCCACCAAATCCGATTATCTGCGTCCAATTCTTGAAATTTTTCCCAACTTACACCCCAATAGCGTCCTTGGGGCGGACCGGTGATAGTTCTGCCCGAGGGCAACCGAATTGGGTAATCGCCTTTGCTGTAATAGTTGCGTGCGTCAAGATCACTACCAATCCAAGGTCCTCTAGGGTCATCGTCTTGGTTTGTATATCTCGCATTCATGGCCTCTGTTCGCGGTATAAGATTAGGCGACCATTTTGAGATATCCTTACCGTACACGACCAAGTACTCATGATCTTCGCTGAAGTACTTCGCTGAATTTTTGGGGCTATCAGCTTTGTGCCAAACCACAGAGGTTAGAAAGTTCTTGCGGCCAAAGATTTCGTCACAAACCTTTCTTAGGTGATCAACTTCGTTGTCGTCAATTGAGATGAAAATAACCCCATCTTCTTGAAGAAACTCTTTCAACAAGCGCAGACGCGGATACATCATGCACAGCCATTTGTCGTGGCGTGATAGGTCTTCAGCCTCCTTGCCCACCACTTGCCCCAGCCAGCGGCGAATTTCCGGTGAGTTGACGTTGTCGTTATAAACCCAGCCCTCGTTTCCGGTGTTGTATGGCGGGTCGATGTAGATGCATTTCACCTTGCCTGCGTAATAGGGCAGCAGCGCGCGCAACGCCTCCAGATTGTCGCCCTGCACCAGAAGATTGCCCGCCTCGGGGTCACCCGTAGATAATTCGCCATCACAGTGGACCAGCCGATAGGGAACCTCTCTGTGGTGATTGACCACCGCCTGCTTGCCAATCCAATCCAGCGTCGGCATGCCCCATGTCCCCCTGCGTTTGTTCTTTGCCCCTTTGTGGCCGAAAGCCCCCCGCCATTCAATCGCTTAGGTTGGTGCCCGGTGCCCATTAAGGGGACCAATTCATTTCACCGCAAAAATTCGTCAGGCAGAGATTGAGATGGCGGCTGGGGTGTTCCCCCCGGTGGGGGCATCGTCGCAGAACTGCCTGAATCACAAAGTGTCTCACGCTCAGCCTACGATGACGCAAGCACGAGACGGGCGGCAGCGAGCGCAGGAGGCGTTTTTATCGACTGGTCTTTGGGCATGGCTGCTCTTGGGCCTCTACCTCCAGACCCAGCGCGCGCTTCACAAAGGGCGTCTGCCTGCCATCGTCGTGATCTTGGGCGTAGTCGTCAAAATCAGGAATTGCGTCTGACAGCATGTTTGATAACTCATCCAAGACGCTGTTAAGCACTGCGGCACGGCGATGGGCATTCCGCCAGCTTGTAAAGTATTCGACGCGACCCTCCACGCCCCAACTGAACATGAAAAACCAAGCGCTGGTTGCGGCGGAGTAAAGTGCGAGCACTTCTGGTGTGTACTCCAAAATGAGGTCCGGCACGCCTAGGCCCGCCAAAAACCCTGCAACGCCTGACGAGTCGAAAAGCCAAAGCAGCGCGAGCAGTACGATTATGCCGGTGAACAATCCAAACAAGACCGCGCCCCACCGATGCCAGATGGTTCCAAATAGGGATTCACGGACATTTGGGTGCGGTTCCATCTGGTCCTGAATGCTCTCCGCCAAGCGTGCTGCTTCTCTGCAGGCCTTCTCAATCTGCAAACGTTCTGTTTCGGTTAGCTCAATTGTAGGGGTCACAAAGTCCTCCTTGCGGCTGGTGAATGTTTCATTTCAGTTATGGGCACGGTCGCTCACACGGCCACCACGTAGAAACTGCAGAGCTTTGCGGTTCAACCCCCGGCTCGCCTTTCTCTCCGCCCATCCGCCGTTCTTAGGAGCTGTTCACAGGGTATACCTCAAAGCACAGTCTAGGAATGCGCCTTAGCAGGCTGCTGAAAAAGTCGGCCCTCGACGCGGTTATGAGAACATGATTCACTTCC